>JBEKDH010000045.1:0-44546 GCA_050014455.1 Occallatibacter sp. | reverse complement strand
CAGCCGAACTCGAACGCTAAACAGGCCAATACCGATATTCGCCGGGAAGGGCTGCTCTACGCTGCCCAGGCGAGCGGCATTCGGAAGCATATCCACCGCCGCGTGGCCAAGGGATTTCTCCATAACGAAGGAACAAGGGTTGGCGGAGGAACGTCTGTGCCGACGGGTGTCTATTCCGGCGCTATGCGGCGCGATGTTTTCTGCGACCAAATCCATTGTCGTGCACCCATCTCATTGTCGTGCAAAATGGCATTACAGGGGCAAATTGGTTGGACAATACGAACAGAATGGACGGCGCGAAATGCTTGTAAATATTTTATATAGCTCTATTTACGAGTAGAATCAAAAAGATATGAAAAGTCTTGGCGGAGAGGGAGGGATTCGAACCCCCGATAGCCTTGCGACTATGTCTGATTTCGAGTCAGGTGCATTCAACCGGGCTCTGCCACCTCTCCGCTCGTTAACTACTTTTTGTTCTTGTACTTAAGAGCTTGCTCTTTCTGCCCCCTTTTGTCTCAAGAGCTCCAGTGCCCGATTTGCTGTCCCTTTGCGTCCCATCTACCAATATCAACCGCCAACGCCCAATGCTCGTGGGCAAGATGGGAGTAACGCATGACCCTCTGGAGCGTCTCGTGCCCAAGCCTCTCTGCCACCGTGCGCAGATCTACCCCGGCCATAACCAGTCTACCGGCAAACGTATGGCGGTTGCAATGCCAGCTGTACTGCTTAAACCTGGCCTCTTCGACTGCCGTCGAAAACCAGCCGTGCGATCCTTGCGAAGTCTCACTTTTGCGGAGTGAGGGAAAGACGATCCGTTCCAGAATTCCTGGCTTCAACCCTCGGTGGCCCGAGGCACCAAGAACTACCGCGCCCACCGGAATCGCCGGAGAATCCCGATCCTTGGTCTTGGGGAGATGAATCTGCCGCCGCCCAAAGTCAACCTGTTTCCAGCCAAGGCCCTTCTGGTCTTTTGTTCGCATTCCGGTAGGCGTGAGGAACCGTCCTGTTACTTCCCCGCGCCCGAAGCGTATGCCCCGTCGCAGGTGGTGGACATAGTCAGGTGACTAGTGATATGACTATATGGATGGAGGCAATCATGACCTGGCAGGTCTATGACGCAAAGGCCCGTTTCAGCGAGTTCCTCGACGCCACACTCAAGGACGGCCCTCAGGTTGTCACCCGGCGCGGGGTGGAAACCGCTGTGCTTGTGCCCATCGACGAGTGGAAGCGGCTGAAAAAAGAAGCGCGCCGGTCCCTGAAGGATATTCTGCTCGATCCTGGTGGTCCTCGCTTTGAAGACATTGTGCCACCCCGTGGGGAATACGAGAGCCGGCCTCCGGTTGAGTTCGAGTAAGCCCTATGTACCTGCTCGACACCAATATCGTTTCGGAAACGCGCAAACCGCGCCCGCATCCTGCCGTCCTTGCATGGATTCGCTCCGTTTCCAAAAGCGAAATGTTTCTGGCGGCGGTTACATTGGGTGAGTTGCAAAAGGGCGTGGAGATCACGCGGCGCCAGGACGTGCAGAAGGCCGCGGAGATTGGCGAGTGGATTGATCGCCTTGCTTCCGCCTATGAGATCCTGGCCGCGGATGAACTTATCTTCCGGGAATGGGCAAGGCTGATGAGAGGCCGGTCCAGTCCCAAGTGGAAGGATGGCTTGATCGCGGCGACCGCGCGCATTCACCGCCTGATTGTCGTGACTCGCAACGTAAGGGACTTCGAATTCTTCGGCGTGGAGGTCTTCAATCCCTTCCCCGCTGCTCCCATTTCCGCCGATTCAGGAGAAGAGGCTTGACCGCAGAACGTACCCTGCCGCGCATCGGCGTCCTGGCGATTCAAGGCGACTATGCAGCTCACGCGGAGGCGCTTGTAGAGGCTGGGGCCGAACCCTGCGAAGTGCGCAAGCCGGAGCAGTTGGCCGGCTTGGATGGGTTGATCTTGCCCGGCGGCGAATCGACCACTTTCCTCAAGTTCTTGAAGCACCGCTTCTTTGAAGATCTGGAGCGGTTTTGCGGTCTCCATCCGGTCTTTGGCACCTGCGCTGGAGCCATTCTGCTGGCGCGGGAGGTGCTCAATCCACCGCAGCGCTCCTTGGGGCTGCTGGATGCAACGGTCGAGCGCAACGCTTACGGCCGCCAGATCGACTCCACCATCCTGACGGCTGAGACCGCGCTCCCCGGAGGACCGCTGGAGATGGTCTTCATTCGCGCGCCGCGCATCGTATCCACCGGCCCCGGCGTCGAGGTGCTGGCCCGCCGCGACGGCTTTCCCGTGCTGGTGCGCCAGGGCAGCATCCTGGCAGCCACCTTTCACCCTGAACTTTCGGCCGACCGGCGGGTCCACCGGCTGTTTGTCCAGAGCGTGGCGGGCGAAAAGGCGTAGCGGATACAGATCAATTCCAGAGCAAGAGAATGAGGGCTGCCCTTATGCCAGGTGCAGCAATGCCCGGAAGCGCTCGCCAAAGCTGGTCGCCTCCGGGCACTCATAATAGACCTGACGGTTCAGCGCCATCAGCAACTGCACTGCCTGCAACTGCTCGTTGCGCGCGGAGAACGGACCGCCCCCATGAACAAACTCGTCTGTGAGGTATTCGATGGCGTGGCCCAGAATCTCAAGGGCTCGCCCGGCCTGCGGAGTAATCCGGCGGCGCCGGGAGGGCTGGCGGACCGCGGAAGCCGGCGGCGCGGATGCCGGGATCGAAAAGCCGGTGGTCGTATAAGCTGCCATTCTGTTTATCCTCACTCTCTTCTTCGGCGCAGGAGGGGTTCCTTTTAGATGACGAACGTACTGTTTCCCACAATCGAACACGGGATTATGGCGCGCCAAAACGGGAAATCCAGTGACGCGGCGCACGGTCTCAGCGCGGCAACCGGGAGTTCGCCGCCTTGCTTGAGTTCCGCCTTGACGGGACGGGCCTGAAAACCTAATCTCAAACCAGCATCCCTTTGCGCCCGTACCGTTGGCGGCGCGAGGAATTGGTGCGATCTTGCAGGCTTTCTTGCAGACTGGGCGGCGATGATTCCTTACTACTGGCAGTATCTTCCGCTGTTGATACAGATTCTTGCCGCGCTCTTGCTAGGCCTGGGGATGGTGGCGGCCTCGTGGTTCGTGGGGCGTCATCGCAATACGGCTACCAAGCTGGCTCCCTACGAGTGCGGAATCGTGGCTGTGGGCGACGCCCGAGGGCGCTTCAGCGTGCGCTTCTATCTGGTGGCTGTGCTCTTCATCCTCTTCGACGTGGAAGCGGTCTTCATCATGCCCTGGGCGGTGGTCTATCGCAAACTGCCGGCCCTCACCGGCTGCTCCAGGCTTTTCGGCTTCTGGGAGATGCTGGTCTATCTGGGCTTTGTGGCCGTGGGTCTCTACTACATCGTGCGCAAGGGGATCCTCAACTGGAGCCAGGACAAGGCGGACCTTTAGGATGAGCAAGTCCACATTCATCGGCAAGGCGGCAGTGCTCGAGGGGCTGCCCGAGCACCCTGCCGTGAAAGCCATTCTGGCCTGGAAGCCGGAGGCGCTGACCGGCGCAAACTTCGACCGGAATGAGCTGACTCTGACCATTGAAGCCGCTGAGATTCGCGCCGCGGCTAGAACTGTGCAGGCGGCCAGCTACAACTTCTTCGAGGATATGACCGCGGTCGACTGGTTCCCGTCTTCGCCGCGCTTCCAGTTGAGCTACCACATTCTGTCGCATACCTATAAGGAACGCATCCGGCTGCGAGTATTGCTGGAGGGCGAAAACCCGTCGGCAGAGTCCATCACGCCCGTCTGGCCCGCGGCCAACTTCTATGAACGCGAAGTCTTCGATCTCTTCGGCGTGCGCTTCGAGGGCCATCCCAACCTGCGCCGCATTCTGATGCCCGACGACTGGCAGGGGCATCCCTTGCGCAAGGACTACCCGGTGGAGGGCTACCGCTGATGACCGAGCTTGCAGGCATGCCCGTCCTTGAAGCGGCTCAAGGCGCCAAAGATCAGCACATGGTCATCAATATGGGGCCGCAGCACCCAGCGACCCACGGCGTTCTGCGCCTGGTGCTGGAGATCGACGGCGAGATTATCGTCCGCATCTATCCGGAGATCGGCTACCTGCACACCGGCATTGAGAAGACCTGTGAGGCCAAGTTCTACCAACAGGTTATTCCCCTCACTGACCGCGTCAACTACCTTGACCCGCTCTCCAACAATCTGTGCTATTGCCTGGCTGTGGAAAAGCTGCTCGCCCTGGAGATTCCAGAAAAGGCGCAATGGCTGCGGGTGCTGCTCACTGAGTTGAGCCGCCTCAATTCGCACCTGATCTGGCTGGGCACGCATGCCATGGACATTGGCGCGCTGACCGTCTTTCTCTACACCTTCCGCGAGCGCGAAGAGATCCTCAGGCTCTTCGAGGCCGTGGCCGGGCAGCGCATGATGACCAGCTACTTCCGCATCGGCGGAGTCTCAATGGAGCCGCCGCTGGACTTTTTCGACCGCGTGCAGGCGTTTATCCGCACCTTCCCGGAGAAGATCGACGAGTATTCCAATCTCCTGACCGGCAATCCCATCTTCAGGAACCGGCTGAAGGGGGTGGGCATTCTCTCCGCCGCGGACGCCATTGCGCTGGGCGTCACCGGTCCGCCCATGCGCGCCTCGGGCGTGGACTTCGACCTCCGCCGCGACATGCCCTATTGCAGCTATGAAAAGTTCCAGTTCCAGGTGCCGGTATCGACGGACTGCGATTGCTGGGCGCGGTACGAGGTCCGTCTCATCGAGATGCGCGAAAGCGTGAAGATCGTCCAGCAGGCGCTGGACGGCATGCCAGAAGGGCTGGTCAAAGCCGATGCGCCCAAGATCGTGCTTCCCGATCGCGAGAAGATGAAGACCCAGATGGAGGCGCTGATCCATCACTTCAAGATCGTCACCGAGGGCTTTGCCGTGCCCGCCGGCGAAGTCTATCAGGGCATTGAAGCCGGCCACGGGCAGACGGGATACTATGTGGTTTCGGACGGCACGGCCAAGCCCTACCGAGTGCACATGCGCTATCCGTCCTTCGCCACCTTGCAGGCCCTTGAGACCATGTGCAAGGGGCGCATGTTGGCCGACCTGGTCGCGGTGATCGGGTCCATCGATATTGTGCTGGGGGAGATTGACCGGTAGAAGAGCAGGGACTAGGGACTAAGGGACTAAGGCTCGATGAAGCGGAAGCAGTTGGTTTTGTATCAGGGCATGACTTTAATCGTGCCGGAAGACGAGCAAGATAACACCGGGCTTTAGCCCCTGAGGGATTGCAACTTAGGAGTATCGGAAAATGAAGAGGCGCAGACCAGAACCTTGGGTCATGAAGAACATCCGACGCAACGCCTACTTCGGAATAGTGATTCCTCCGAGATCCGTCGTCAAGCTGGTTTCGCAATGGGGAGATCAGCAAGGAAGGATTCTCCGAATTGGCTACTACAGCCGCCAGGATGGACTGAACTGCGTCTGGCTGGTCAACGAAAAAGGCGAGTACGAACAAACGACAGACCAGAAATCGATCAGTGAGGATTTTGAAATTCTGAAACTAAGCACTGAGACAGACATGCACGGATTCAAGCGCGAGAAACTTGGGCCGATCTCCGGCAAAGAATCCTCGAACTTGGAGACGGCGTGAGCGATTCCGAAGAGCAGTTGTACGCCGAACTGTGGGTCTCGCTAGCCTCCCTGCTCCGCAGCTACACCGCGGTCCGCGGGCTGAGCGGCAGGCAGCAGGCGACGGTTGAGCTGGGCGAAGAGCGGATTCTGGTGCGCTGCGGCGAGGATTGGCTGGATTTGCACCGCGCCGGCGCCGAGGTGAACTGGCGGCGCGAAGATGGAAGGGCGGGAATGCTGGAGTTCACCGAGGCCGGGCGGTTGGGATCGCGGGATCCCAGGTCTCAGAATCGAGACCTGGGGCACCCAGGCGAGGAAGAGATGGATATGGCAGCCGAAGCCTGGGCCAGGGAGTTGATGCAATGAGCAATGAAAGGATGAGCCTGTTTTCGCCCCGGCTGGCGGCGCGCCTTAACGCGCTGGTACAGCGCTATCCGGTGAAGCGCTCGGCGCTGGTCCCCATGCTGCTCTACGCGCAGGACGAGGTCGGCTACCTCTCCGACGCAGTGGTGGCCGAGGTAGCCGCGCGCATCGGCATCCCGGAACTCGAAGTGCGCAACGTGGCCAGCTACTACTCCATGCTGCGCTTCAAGCCGGCGGGCAGGTTCAATGTGCAAGTTTGCACCAACATTAGCTGCATGCTGCGCGGCGCTTATGAGGTCTACGAGCGCTTTCAGGAGGAGTTGGGCATAGGCCACAAGGGCATTACGGAAGACGGCCTCTTCTCGCTCGAAGAGGTGGAGTGCATCGGCGCCTGCTGCTGGGCGCCGGCCATTCAGGTCAACTACGACTTCCACGAGGAGCTGCATCCGGACCAGGTGCCGGGCATTCTGGCCCATTACCGCGGCAAGGTTCCAAGCGGATGGAGGGTTGTCTATCATGCCTAGGCTGGTCTCCCATCCCGATGAGGTCAAGATCGTCAGCCAGCGCTTTGGCCTGGGAGCGGCAAGCATCGATCGCTACCTCGAACTCGGCGGCTATGCCTCCGCCCGGAAGTGCCTGGAGCAGGGCTCCGACTGGATCGTCAACGAGATGAAGGCCAGCAACCTGCGTGGGCGCGGCGGCGCTGGCTTTCCTGCGGGCATGAAGTGGTCGTTTGTCCCAAAGCAATCGGCCAAGCCCAAGTACGTGCTGGTGAATGGCGACGAGAGCGAGCCCGGAACCTGCAAGGATCACTTGATCTTTTTGCACGATCCCCATGCAGTCATTGAGGGTACGATCATCGCCGGCCTGGCCATCGGGGCCAAGCTGGGCTTCATCTACCTGCGCGGCGAGTACCGCTATCTGCTCAAGATCATGGAGAAGGCCGTCGCCGATGCCTATACACGGGGCTTTCTGGGCAAGGGAATCTTCTTCTCCAAGACCGACTTCGATATCGTTACCCATACCGGCGCAGGCGCATACGAGGTGGGCGAGGAGTCGGCGCTGATGGAGTCGCTTGAGGGCAAGCGGGGTGTGCCGCGCATCAAGCCGCCCTTTCCCGCCGTCGTCGGACTCTACGGCGGTCCCACGGTCATCAACAACGTCGAGACCATCGCCACCGTGCCGCATGTGATCGAGATGGGCGGGGCGGCTTATGCGGCCGTCGGTTCGCCGCGCAACGGCGGAACGCGCCTGTTCTCGATCAGCGGCCACGTCGAGCGCCCCGGCGTCTACGAGTTGCCCATGGGATACAACCTGAAGAAGATGATCTACGAAGTGGCCGGCGGCATCCGCGGCGGGCGCAAGCTCAAGGCAGTGGTTCCCGGCGGGTCGTCTACCCCGGTGCTGCTGCCCGAGGAGATCGACATCGGCATGGACTTCGACCAGGTGGGCAAGGCCGGCTCCATGCTCGGCTCGGGCGGCGTGGTGGTGATCGACGACCGGACCTGCATGGTCGAGTTCGCCCTGCGGACGATCAGTTTTTATCAGCACGAGAGCTGCGGATGGTGCATTCCGTGCCGCGAGGGCACCGACTGGCTGAAGAAGTCGCTCACCCGCTTCCACGCCGGCTTTGGCACGGCCAAGGACATCGACAACATTCAGTATCTGGCTGAGAACATGATGGGCCGCACCTTCTGCCCGCTGGGCGACGCTGCGGCCATGCCCACGCTGGGCTTTGTGAAGAAGTTCCGCAAGGAGTTCGAGGACCACCTGAACGGCAAGCCGTGTCCGTTCGCAAAGCATGTTGATTTGGCCGTGGTGTGAGCGGGCTGTGAGTGGATCGAGGTTTTGAAAGGGCACGGGTTTATCCGTGCCGCAAGCCGAGAAAAATAAAAGCGGGCTTTAGCCCCTGAGAGGATTTGAACCTAGCCACGAAATTGGAATTGGTGCCCACTGAGCGGTTTTTTCGTGTGATCGGAGCGACGTAAATGAATGATGAATTGGAAATGGTTGAGAGGTTCTTCGGCTTCGGACGCTGGGGCGCGCCATATTGGTTCATCGGACCGGAACCGGGTGGGGAGGGCAATGATTTGCGCGCTAGTGCGTGGATCAGCCGGTTCAAGAAGGCTGATCTGGTCGATTGCAAGGAGTTTCACGACGCCCTCGTCCGAGAGATGAGTGACAGAGGTTTTGAATCGAAGAGCATCCGGAAGGTGAAGCGTTGGTATCCTGAACCGCCCGAAAGCTCTAAACTTCAGCCAACCTGGAGACGACTGATACTGCTGTTGATGGCGTATCTTGATAAGCCACAAGAGAGAAGCGACCCTTCTACCTATCAGCGGGACTCCTGGGGAAGGGTTGATGCCAAGAAGGGTGAGACTTGTGTGATTGAATTGTTGGGATTGCCCGCAAAAGGTCTGATCGGGGAGATCGAAGAGCACGGTCTTAAACTTAAGAGAACAACGTGTATTCGCAAGATGATTCTGGCAAATAAGCCCGAGCTAGCCGTGATGTATGGCCGCAGCGAGGAGAACTATTGGAAACTGATCGCGGGTCCAGATCTTCCTCGCGACAAAGTAATGATGCTTGGAACTACGAAGATCATCTTTCTTCCCCACCCGAACGATTTCGGCCGAATGGATGAAGAATGGATAACATGGGGAGAAAAGCTGCGAAATAGCGGCTGAACGGGGTTAGTTGACGTTCGCGGTATCCCACCCTAGCCGCAAAGACAAGAACGCGGCGAGGGTGGGGCACCCAGCATTTTTGATTTGATGAGCGAAGGGCAACCGCAGGTCCTTCGACTCGCTTCGTTCGCTCAGGATGACGGATTTATTTGAGGATGACAACGTTTTGTTAGGGTTGATGGCAAGGGGAATGACCGGGACCAACGAATGGCAGACGTAACCTTCATAGTCGATGGAAAGAAGCTGACGGCTCCCGCGGGGACGCTGCTGATCGACGCCTGCCGCAAGGCGGGTATCGAGATTCCGGCCTTCTGCTACTACCCAGGGCTCAGCTTGCAGGCGGCCTGCCGCATGTGCGTGGTGCGCCAGGAGAAGGTGCCCAAGCTGCAGACCGCCTGCACCACCGTGGTGGCCGAGGGCCAGGTCTTCATCACCGAGTCAGAGGAGATTGCCCAGGCGCGCAAGGCGACCATCGAGCTGCTGTTGGGCAACCATCCCCTCGACTGCCCGGTCTGCGATGCCGGCGGCGAGTGCGAGCTGCAGGACATGACCTTCAAGTACGGCGCGGGCGAGAGCCTTTATGCCGAGGCCAAGGAACATCGCGAGGAGCAGCAGTGGTCGCCGGCCGTCTTCTTTGACCGCCCGCGCTGCATCCTCTGCTACCGCTGCATCCGCATGTGCGGCGAGGGCATGGACGTGTGGGCGCTGGGCGTGCGGAACCGCGGCGTCCATTCGACCATTGTTCCCAACGGCGGCAACCGGCTGGATTGCGAGCAGTGCGGCATGTGCATCGACGTTTGCCCGGTGGGCGCGCTGACCAGCGGCAGCTATCGCTACAAGACGCGGCCCTGGGAGATGAACCACGTCTCGACGGTTTGCGCGCATTGCGCCGACGGCTGCAAGGTGACGCTGGGCGTGCGGCAGACCAATGACGGCTCGGAGATTGTGCGCGCTGACAACCGCGACAAGAGCGGCATCAACGGCGATTTTCTCTGCGCCAAGGGCCGCTTCGGCTTCGACTTTGTGGAGAGCCCCGAACGCCTGACAACGCCGGTGGTGCGCAACGCCCAGGGCAAGCTGGAGCCGGCCACCTGGGAGCAGGCGCTGCGGCTGGCTGCGAACAAACTGAAAGAAGTTCGCGACCGCAAGGGAGGCGCGGCCATCGGCGTCGTCGGCTCAAACCGGACCACCAACGAAGAGAATTACCTGCTGCAAAAGTTTGCTCGCGCGGTGCTTGGGACCAACAACATCGACCACGAGCGCAGCACGGACTATGCAGCCTTTGCCCGAGCCCTCGCCGGCCATCATGACAAGACTGCCAGCCTGCGCGACATCGCCACCGCTCCGGCTATCCTGCTCATCGGCAGCGACCCAACCAACGAGCATCCCCTGCTGGCCTGGCACCTGCGCACCAATGTGCGGCTCAACCGGGCCCGGCTGTACATAGTGAATGACCGGCCCATCAAGCTGGAGCGCCAGGCCAAGGCCACGCAGGAGCTGCCGGCCAAGGGCTACAAAGAGCTGGCGGCCTTTCTGAACGCCGGCAAGGCTGCCTTCAGCAAAGCTCTGCTGGCCGAGGAGTCGCTGCTGGTGATCTTCGGCCAGGAGTATCGCGGCCGAGCGGTCGAGTCGCTGGTGGCGTGGGGCCTCAAGCGAGGCAATGTCCGGTTCGCATACCTGGGCGATCAGGCCAACTCGCGCGGCGCCGCCGACATGGGGCTGTTTCCGGATTTGCTTCCCGGCTATGTGCCGGTGACCGCGCCCGGCGCATTCGCGGAGTATGCCGGCCTTCCGGCAGCGCCCGGCAAAAGCTTGCCCCAGATCTTTGAAACGGTGGCCAAGGGCGAACTGGGCGCACTGCTTGTTGTGGGAGCAAACCCGGTGGCCAGCCTGGCAGTAAACCCCGCGACCTTGAAGAAGACCTTCGTCATCGTTCAGGATTTGTTCCTGACCGAGACCGCGGCTCTTGCCGACGTGGTGTTTCCCGCCGCCAGCCTCTATGAGAAGAGCGGCACGGTCACCAATACCTATGGCGATGTGCAACTGGTGAAGAAGGCAGCCGACCGCGCCGGCGTGAAGCCGGACCTTGAGATTCTTGTCAGGCTGGCTGGCGCCATGGGCGAGGATGTGAAGGCGCTTGTTCACTTCGGCACATTTAGCAAAGGCGCGGTGACGGCCGACCTGGGCCAGTCGCGCGGCGCGCAGGCGGGCGAGGCAGACCGGCACGCCGTTTGGCTGGCGGCCAACAACCTGGAACCGAAGCTGAGTCCCTTCGATCCGCTTGCCTTGCTGGACGAAATCCAGCGGCTGGTTCCCGGCTATGCGCTGGACCGGATCAGCCTCCTCGGCGGCAACGATGTGCGGACAGAGCCCGGCTTTGTACCGGTCGCGCCGCTGACGGAAGCTGTGCCCGGTATGATGGCTCCCGCGCACGACGGTTTGTTTACCTCAGGAACGCTGGGCCGGTACAGCCCCGCGCTCAAAGAACTGGCGAGGCATCAGGCGCGCGAGTTGGTGCAAATTGAGACGCAGTGAATGGCGCGGCAAGGTTCGTGGTTTCCCACCCTTTTCGGTCGCCGCGGCTCGCCGCGGCGACCGAAGAGGATGGGGCACCCAGTGATTTGCAAGGAGATGAGCGAAAGCAAACGCAGGTCCTTCGACTCCCCTTCGTCCGCTGCGGCGACTCAGGGTCGCTCAGGATGACAGAGCTGTTGGGAGATCTGAATGACAGCAAGAAGTTTGGCAAGAGAGGCTGAAGACCGGTGACGATACTGCAATTCTTTCTGTGGAGCTTGCTCAAGGTGGCAGTGGTGACGGTGGTATTACTGCTGGCCGTCGCCTACACCGTGCTGCTGGAGCGAAAGCTGGTGGGCCGCATCCAGAACCGCTGGGGCCCCAGCCGCGTGGGGCCGTTCGGATTGCTGCAGCCATTGGTGGACGGAGCCAAGTCCTTCCTCAAAGAGGACATCATCCCCGCCGGTGTCTACAAGCCGCTCTATCTGCTTGCACCCATCCTGGCGCTGGGTTGCGCGCTGATCTCCATCGCCGTGGTGCCCTTCGGCGAGCCCAACGTCGGGCCGGCCGGCATGCATCTCTTTGAGATCTCCGACGTGAACATCGGGCTGTTGGTGATTCTTGGCGTGACCTCCGTCGGCGTTTACGGCATTGCGTTGGCCGGCTGGTCGTCGAACAACAAATACTCCCTGCTCGGCTCGCTCCGCTCTTCGGCGCAGTTGATCAGCTACGAACTGGCGCTGGGACTCTCGCTGGTAGGCGTAGTGCTGCGCGCCGGATCGCTGAACCTGCGCGTGATCGTCCAGCAGCAGGCCACCCAGGGCATGCTCACCTGGAACATCTTCGGCGGTTTGCAGTTTGTAGCCTTCTTCATCTATCTGATGGCCGCCTATGCCGAGACCAACCGCTCGCCCTTCGACCTTCCCGAGGCGGAGAGCGAGCTGACCGGCGGCTATCACACCGAGTACAGCTCGATGAAGTTCGCCATGTTCTTCATGGCCGAGTACGCCAATATGATCAACGTGGGCTGCGTGGCCACGCTGCTTTTTCTGGGCGGGTGGACCAGCCCGTTCGGCGACCTGATTCCTCCGCCTGAAAACATCCTGGTCCACGCGCTGTTTCCCATTTTCTGGTTCGTGGCCAAGGTCTTTTGCTTCCTCTTTTTGTACGTCTGGGTGCGGGGAACGCTGCCCCGCTTCCGCTACGACCAGCTGATGAACTTCGGATGGCGATACCTCATGCCGTTGGCCATTCTGAACATTGTGGCCACCAGCCTGTGGTTTGCTTATCACCCGCCATCCTGAACCCACGCTTGCCAGGGCTTTGGCCTGGCTGCCGCTGATTTACAATCGGGAAGGATTTCACGGAGCGAGAAACAGAAACTGATCCGCCAGGCTCCGCAGACCTTTCCTCTAACCGGCCGGTTCCGTTTTGCCGGCTCTGGCCCTTGCTCAGGGACGCGATGCACCTGATCCTGTTTGTCGTCTTTGCCGGATTCTGCCTGGCCGGAGCCATCAACCTCCTGCTTCAGAGCCATCCCATCAACAGCGCCCTCTCGCTGATTGTGGTGATGACCTCGCTGGCCGTGCTTTATCTGCTGCTGGGCGCGGAGTTTCTGGCCGCCGCGCAGGTGATCGTCTACGCCGGAGCCATCATGGTGCTGTTCACCTTTGTGGTCATGCTGCTCAACGCCGGGCGCGAAGAACGCACCTTGGGCAGCCGCACGGCACGCGCTGTCGGATTTCCCGCGGTGGTGGCGATTCTCGGCGTGATCGCAACGGTGATTGTGAAGGCGCAAGGCCTGGGTGTGGCCACGCTCGGCGAAGGCCTCACCAATGCGCCGGGCGGCACCAACATCGAGCAGTTGAGCCGGGTGCTCTTCCACGAGCTGCTGCTGCCCTTTGAAGTAACCTCGGTGCTTATCCTCATCGCCATTCTGGGCGCGGTTGCGCTGGCCAGCCACAGCGGAGAAAGGTAGGCAGGCAAATGAGTTCACTCCTGACGCAAGAGGTTCCCATCTCTTGGTATCTGCTGCTGAGCGCGGTACTGTTTTCGCTGGGCGTTGCCGGCTTCCTCATCAAGCGCAACCTGATTACCGTCTTCATGTCCATTGAGCTCATGCTCAACGCCGTAAATCTTTCCTTCGTGACCTTCGCCTACCAGTGGCACGCGGTGAAGGGGCAAATCTTTGTCTTCTTTGTGATGATGGTTGCCGCCGCGGAAGCTGCCGTGGGACTGGCCATCATCATCGCTGTCTTTCGCGCCCGCGCTACCTTGGCCGTCGACCGCATCGACCTGATGAAACTATGAACGCACCTCTCCAACTCTGGCTGATTCCGCTGTTGCCATTCGCAGGATTCCTTGTCAATGGAATCCTCGGACGACGGCTGCCGAAGTGGCTGGTGACCACGGTCGCTCTGCTGGCTCCGTTGGCGGCTTTCGGCGCTGTGCTGAACGCCGCAGCGACGATCTATATTCATATCGTTCCGCGGTGCGCACCCTGCGGCCCACCCAATTGGGGCTACATATCCCTGCCATACATCGAGACCTGCCCGCTGCCCTGGATCGACATCGGCACGCTCCACATCAACTTCAGCTTCGTCCTCGACCAGCTTTCGCTCGTCATGCTGCTCGTCGTCACCGGCGTCGGCTTTCTGATTCACGTCTACTCCGTCGGCTACATGCACGACGATGAGGGCTACGCTCGGTACTTCAGTTACCTGAACCTCTTCCTCTTCTTCATGACGGTGCTGGTGCTTGCCGGCAATGCCCTGCTGATGTTCGTCGGCTGGGAGGGCGTGGGCCTGGCGTCGTACCTGCTCATCGGCTTCTGGTTCCAAAAGACCTCGGCGGCGGACGCGGGCAAGAAGGCCTTTATCGTCAACCGCATCGGCGACTTCGGCTTTCTGATCGGCATGTTTCTGCTGCTGGCCAACTTCGGCACGCTCACCTTCACTGAGATCGCCACCAAGTTGGGCCAGGACCCCGGCTGGCAAGGCGGCGTGGTCACGGTGATTGCGCTCTGCCTTCTGCTCGGCGCCGCCGGCAAGAGCGCCCAGCTTCCACTCCACGTCTGGCTGCCCGACGCCATGGAAGGCCCCACGCCGGTCTCCGCGCTCATCCACGCCGCTACCATGGTTACCGCAGGCGTCTACATGATCGCCCGCACGCATGTGCTGTTCGACCATTCGCCCTTCGCGCTCGGCGTGGTGGCCATCGTGGGCGCGGCCACTGCTTTGTTTGCCGCCACCATCGGCCTGGTGCAGAACGATATCAAGCGTGTGCTGGCATACTCGACCATCTCGCAGCTTGGCTACATGTTCCTGGGCTGCGGCGTCGCGGCCTATTCGGCTGCCATCTTCCACCTGGTTACACACGCCTTCTTCAAGGCTCTGCTGTTTTTGGCGGCCGGCTCGGTGATCCACTCGATCGGCGGCGAACAGGATCTGCGCAAGATGGGCGGCCTGTGGCGGAAGCTGCCGGTCACCTTCGCCGTAACCACTGTCGGCGTTCTGGCTATCGCCGGATTCCCGCCCTTCGCCGGATTCTTCTCGAAGGACGCCATCCTCTACGCCGCCTATCTGCAAGGTCCGAACGGCAAGGCGCTGTGGTTCGTTGGCCTGGTCACTGCCCTGCTGACCTCGTTCTATATGTTCCGGCTGTGGTATCTTGCCTTCCTGGGCAAGCCGCGGGGCGAGGCAGTTCCTCATCACTCCACGCCATGGTCAATGCTCGGCCCGTTGACGATTCTGGCACTGCTCTCGATCTGCGGCGGCTGGATCGGCATCGAGCGCTCGGCGGGCTTAATCAACATGGAGCGATTCAGCGGCCTTCTTGCGCCAGCTCTGGGAGCAAGAGCAGCGGAGGGCGGCAGCGCGCAACTGGAGTTGATGCTGAGCGCCGCTGCGGTTGGCGTTGCGCTTCTCGGCTGGCTGTTGGCCCATCTCTTCTACCGGCAAAAGCCCGCGCTCCCGGCGCAACTTGCCGTTACCCTTCCCGGCAGCTACAAGCTGTTGGCCAACAAATACTACGTTGACGAGTTCTATGGTGCGGCGGTGGTCAAGCCGTTGCTGGCCATCTCCACTTACATTCTTGGCTGGGTGGTGGATAAGGCTCTGCTGGGCGGCGCGGCCTGGCTGCTCGGCGGCATTGCGACCTTCGCCGGTGCGCTTTTGCAGCGCTGGCAATCGGGCAACATCCGCTCCTATGCGGCGTGGCTGGCGGCCGGCGCAGCGGCGGTTCTGCTTTTTATCGTGGTTCCCTGGCCTGCCGTGCTGGCCAGTCTTCCGGCAATTCACCTTGGCTTGGCGGGGCGCTAGAGAATGAACGAAATCAACAACTCGATTCTCACGTTGATCCTGCTTGCCCCGCTGGCCGGAGCGGTGCTGGTGGCGCTTGCGCCCGACCGCTGGAAGCTGCCCAACTGGATCGCCCTGGTGACGGCGCTGGCCACTTTCGGCCTTACGCTCCATTTGCCGGCGCACTTCGACAGGGCGGCGAGCGGCTTCCAGTTCGCCGTCAACCAACCCTGGATTGAAAGCCCAGCAATCTTTTACCACGTGGGCGTGGACGGGCTTAGCATGTGGCTGGTCGTCCTTACCGGCCTCTTGGCCCCGGTGGGCGTCATCGCCAGTTGGAACGCCATCGCCGAGCGGCGCAAGATCTTCTTCGCGCTCTTTTTGGTCCAGCAGACGGCCATCTTCGGCGTCTTCATCTCGCTCGACCTGATGCTCTACTTCGGTTTCTGGGAGCTGTCGCTGGTGCCCATGGCCGTGCTGATCGCCATGTACGGGCGCAAGGACGGTCCCAAGGCCGCGCTCAAATTCTTCCTCTTCACCTTCATCCCCTCGGCGCCGCTGCTGGTTGCGATTCTGTGGCTTTATTCTCAGACCCGCAGCTTCGACTTTACTGCTCTTCACAATCAAGTCGCTCTTGGATTGATTCCCGCTGGGCCGT
Organism: Occallatibacter sp.; assembly: GCA_050014455.1. GTDB lineage: Bacteria > Acidobacteriota > Terriglobia > Terriglobales > Acidobacteriaceae > Telmatobacter. The sequence goes on along the minus strand of JBEKDH010000045.1, from coordinate 28,420 downwards.
TGTGCTGGGTAGCACTTGCTTTTCTCTTTGCCTTTGCGGTCAAGGTGCCTGTCTTCCCGCTCCACGGCTGGCTTGCCGATACCTTCAGCGAAGCGCCGGTTGCCTGTCTGGCGCTCGTGCAGCGCGACTTCTGGCGGCTGCTTGCTTTTGCCGCCCTGAGCCACCTGAGCCTGATTCTGCTGGGCATTTACGGCTTTACGTTTACCGGTACGGCCGGGGCGGTTTATCAGATGCTCAATCACGGCGTCGTCGATGGCGCGCTCTTCCTGCTTCTGGGCTTTCTCTACGATCGCTACTCGACCAGCCAGATCAATGCCTATGGGGGCCTGGCAACCAGGCTGCCGCGCACGGCCACTTTCTTTGTCCTCGCGTCTCTGGCCATGATCGGACTGCCCATGCTCAACAACTTTGTCGGCGAGTTCATGATCCTGTCGAGCACCTTTGCCGGTGTCAGCAAGGGCTGGGCGATTGCCGCCAGCGTGGGGGTGATTCTGGGCGCGGCCTACATGCTGTGGCTGGTGCAGCGCCTCTTCTATGGGCCGGAGAGCTCATTGGCCGCATCGAGGCCAGGTGACGATCTCCACTTCCGGGAGCTGGCCGTGCTGTGGCCGCTGGCCGCGCTCATGCTGGTCATGGGAGTGGCGCCCTCTTTGTGGCTGCCGGCCATCGAGATGGGCGTGCGGCCGGTGCAAGCTAGGGAGTCGGCAGTCTTGTCCGTGCCTGTCCAGGCTCTGCCGTCCTTGTCGACTTCGTCCCGAGGGGAGGGCCAGCGGTGAATCCTGTCCCCGATATCTTCCGCATCCTTCCCGAGCTCGTCCTCACCCTAACCGGCGTGGCCGTAATGCTGATTGACGCTTCGCTGCCAGCTAGGTTTCCGCGCCGTCCGCTGGGCTGGGTCGCGGCGCTTGGAACCACGCTTGCTCTCTGGGCCAGCGTCTGGCAGCTTTCCCTGCCCCAGGGAACCGGCTTCTTCTCGACTGTCGAGACCAGCGTCTTTACGGTTTTCTTCCATGTGCTCATCTGCGGCATCGTTCTGGTGGCCCTGCTGCTCTCAATGGACACGCTGCCCGAAGACAGCCATCACCAGGGCGAGTTCTATGCTTTGGTGGTCTTCGGCGCGGTGGGCATGTGCCTGCTCACCGGCGCGGTCGAACTGCTGGTGGTTTTCATCGCTCTGGAGATCTCTTCCATCTCCACCTACATTCTGGCCGGCTACCGCAAGAACACAAGCCGCGGGCCCGAGGCAGCCATCAAGTACTTTCTCCTCGGCTCTTTCGCCACGGGGTTCCTTCTCTATGGCGTGGCCTTGATCTTTGGCGCTACCGGGACCACCCAGATCTACGAGATCTCCCGCCTTGCGCCCACCGCCCAGAACCACTTGTTTATCCTGGCTGGCCTGGCTCTGATGCTGGTGGGCATGCTCTTCAAGGTCTCTGCCGTTCCCTTCCACGTCTGGACGCCCGACGTATACGAGGGCGCGCCATCGCCCGTAGTTGCGCTGCTCTCCACTGCGCCCAAGGCCGCGGCCTTCGCGCTGCTGCTGCGCGTGGTCTACGAGCTGTTTCCCTCGCTCGATGCGCTCTGGACGCCGCTGCTGTGGATTGTGGCCGTCCTATCGATGACCGTGGGCAACTTGGCCGCGCTGCGCCAGCAAAACGTAAAGCGGATGCTTGCCTACTCGTCGATCGCCCACGCCGGTTACCTGCTGGCGGCCTTCGCGGGGAGCAGGCTGGACGGCATCGCCGCCGCCAGTTTTTACATTGCGGCGTACGCGGCCATGAACGTGGGCATTTTCGCCGTCATTACCCTGGTGAGCGGATACGATGAGGAACTGCCCATGGTGGAGGATTATCGCGGGCTCATCTATCGTTCGCCCCTCCTCGGCAGCCTGCTGATCTTCTTCCTCGTTTCGCTGGTTGGGATTCCCTTTACCGGCGGATTCTTCGGCAAGTTCTATTCGTTTTCGGCAGCGGTGGACGGCGGAGCCATCGCTCTGGCAATCATCGGCCTGCTCAATTCGGGGCTGGCCGCGGCCTACTACTTGCGGCTGGCTCTGACCGCGGCGCAACGCCGGGAGAAGACCGAAGCAGCGGTTTCCGCGCCCCAGGTCGGCATCGCGGTTGGCGCCGCACTGATGCTCGCCGTAGCCGCCACGCTGGTTCTGGGCATTATACCCAGCGGCGTATTGCGCGCAGCCGAGGCCGGAGCGCATACGCTGCAAGCGCCTCCTGCGGAGACCGGCGCTCCGGCGTTCAGCGTGGCGCAGGAACCAAAGCCCTAGCTCCACTTGTCTTGCTCCCCTGCGCCGCCGTCATCAGCAGGCTTTTGTAGTACGCCGTGATCAATCCCAGGACGCGATCGTTGGCGTAGTGCTCAACCACCCACGCCCGAGCTGCCTGGCCCATGCGCTGCCGCCTCGCGGGATCGCCGAGCAACTTGAGCACGGCCTCGCTTATAGCCTCGGGGTAGCCGGGCGGGATCAGCAGGCCGGTAACCTCAGGCACCACCGAGTCGCGGGACCCCGTGGCAATGGTTGTGATCACCGGAATACCGGTAGCCGCGGCCTCCAGCACGGCGTTGGGAAAGCCCTCCCGCCAGGTGGGCAGAACCATCACGTCCATGGCGCGATAGTAAGGCGCCGTGTCGGCCACAAACCCGGTGCAATGAATGCGCGGATGGTTCTCGATCCGGGCTCGCAGATCGGCGCAAACCGCGTCCTCGGCAACATCGAACCAGCCCACCAGCAGCAGGCGCGCCGCCGGTTGCGCCTTGAGGATTGTTTCGAAGGCCTCCATCAGCTCAGGCAGCCCCTTGTCGCAGGTCAAACGCCCCACAAAACCCAGCACCGGGGCCTCACGCGGAAGCCCGAGCCGGTCTCGCAAGTCGCTTGGTCCAGGCGAAAACCGCTCGACATCGACGCCGTTGCTGCTGCCGTCTCCAATCAGGTTCAGTTTAGCCTCGGGGGCCACTTCCAGCGCCAGCGCTTCAGCACGCATGCTGCGGCTGTTGCACAGCACAACCTGCGCACAGGCTGAGGCCACTCGCTCGGCCGCCAGCAAAATGCGCCGCTTCAAGCCTCTCGTACCCTCAACCTTGAACCCGCGCAGCATATAGATGCGCGTAGGCACGCCCGCCAGCCAAGCGGCCAAGGTGCCCAGCAGCCCGGCCTTGGGGGTGCTGAACTCCGTCATCTCCGGCCTGAGCCGCAGCAGCAGCCACCACAGCCGCGCCAGGGACACTAGATCCGCAAGCGGCGCAATCTTCCGTTGTATCGGGATGGCAACGGATTCGACTCCTTCGCGCGCCGCCGTACGCTCCAGCAGTTCGCCGGGGCTTGAAACCAGAGTCACGCGAAAGCCCGCCTCGCGCAGCGCTCGCAGGCGCCCGGTCAGAGTCAGGCATGTCTGTGGATGGGTGATGCCCACGACGATGTGGGGCGCGGGCTGGGTTGCGCGAACCGGCAACTCAGACACGACTAGGGGAGTTTCTGAAAGAAACATGGGGAACCTGCACTCTCCGCAATCTCTGGGCATCTGTTGGAAGACTGCTCAGAAACTTGCTTCAACGTAGAGGTGCGGTCCGTCATGGCTTTGTCCATGCAACCAGGTCAAATCAAAGCAACGGGGCGTTAGCCCCAAGAAAGCGTACGCTCCGTAAAGCTTTTTTTCGAGTCTGTGGACAGGTTCTCAACGAATACAAATAGACTGTACCAGTTTTGCACAGCGCGAAACGCAGCCATGTAAACACGAAGGTATTGGATACTTGACCTGCCCATTCTGTGGAAAAGCTCACTCGGGCGGCAGGCTCGGGCTTCAGCCACAATGTAAACGGAATGGAATCAATAACAGTTTTAGCTGACGAGGTACATTTCTCCGTTGCATGGGTCGAAATCCTTCCTCTTTCCGCAGCCTGTATACTTACCAGCCTGTGGAAAAATCCATAAAACAGCGCTCCAGGATTCTCCTGCTCATCCCACATCTTGGTGGCGGCGGGGCTGAGCAGGTAATTGCTCTACTGGCGCGAGGTCTCTCCCGCGAGAAATACGAGCTGCACCTGGGGCTGATCACCCAGATTGATCCCGGCCCGGACGCTGTGCCGTCCTGGGTCCACGTCCATTCGCTCGGCGCAACGCGCGTGCGCGCCGCGGCCTTCACGCTGCTCAAGTTGGTTTGGCGGCTCAAACCGGATGTGATCCTTTCCGGCATGTTTCACCTCAACTTTTTGGTGCTGCTGCTACGCCCTCTTTTCCCGTCTGGAACCCACGTCCTGGTGCGCCAGAATGGGACTGTCTCCGCAGCTTTGGCTTTTGGAAACCTGCCCCCCTATGCGCGCTTGTTTTACCGGCTGCTCTACCGCCATGCGGATTACGTCATCTGCCAATCCCCGGCGATGGCCAAGGACCTCGCAGCCGAGCTTGCCGTGGACAGGAGTCGTCTCACGGTGCTTCCAAACCCCTTGGATGTGGATGCGATTCGCGATGGGATCGCCAGGAGCCCCAGTCTCTGGACAGGCTCCGGTCCGCATCTGCTGGCCGTGGGCCGGCTCTCGCGGGAGAAGGGCTTCGATCTGCTGCTGCGGGCGCTGGCCATAGTGCGCGAGCAGCTCCCAGACGCCGATCTGGCGATCTCCGGCGCCGGCCCTGAGGAAGCGGCGTTGAAGGCCGAGTGTCGAGATCTCGGTCTGGAATCAGCCGTGCGCTTTTTGGGCCGGGTTGATTCGCCCTCGGCGTACTTTCCCGGCACCACGGCATTTGTGCTCCCGTCCCGGCATGAAGGTCTGCCGAACGCAATGCTGGAGGCGGCCGCCGGAGGCTTGCCCATCGTTGCCTTGCCGGCGTCGGAGGGCGTGGTGGAGCTGCTGCGCGGCCAGCCTGGCGCTTGGGTAGCCACTGAAGTCTCCGCCGGCGCGCTGGCCAGCTCCCTGCTCGAGGCGCTCAAGGCGCTCGCGCCAGGGCAGCGGTTTGACCACCCGTTCATTCACCCCTTCAGAATGGACCGCGCGATTTGCGCCTACGAAGGCCTGATCGATGCTGTCCTTCTGGGCGCAAAGAGCAAGGAGCGCCGCCCTTGAGCCACATCGCTCTGCTCATTCCCGGCCTTGACCGCATCGCCGGCGCTGAGCGCCAGGTGATTCTGCTTGCCAAGGGGCTGCGCCGGCGCGGCTGGCGGGTGAGCGTGGTGGCGCTCTCTGGTTCGGGCGGTGATTCGGCTGCCGAGTTGACGGCAGCCGGAGCCGGCTTCCTGACCCTGCGGATGCGCAAGGGCCTGGCCGATCCGCGCGGTTGGATTCGCTTCCACCGCTGGCTCCGGAGCGAGTCCCCGGATGTGGTTCACGCACATCTGCCTCACGCCGTCTGGCTGGCGCGCTGGTCGCGACTGGCTGCGCCGGTGAGGGTGGTAGTGGATACGCTGCACAGTTGCGCGACGGGCGGCGCCGGCCGCCGGTTGGGTTATCGCTGGAGCGGCTGGCTTGGCGATCGAGTCACCGCCGTAAGCCACACCGCCGCGGCTGCGCATCTCGCTGCCCGCATGACTTCCGCAGGCAAGCTCGCAGTCTTGCCCAATGGGGTGGATGTGGAGGTCTGGCGGCCGGATGCGCTCGTTCGGCAATCGGTCCGCCGCGAACTGGGGCTCGTGGATGAGTGTCTATGGCTCGCGGCGGGCCGGCTGGAGCCGGTAAAGGATTACCCAACGCTTCTGGCGGCCATGGCACGGCTTCCGGAGCCGGCCAGACTGCTGATTGCCGGCGCGGGGCCGCTTCACGATGAGCTGCTCCGGCTCTGCGCCCAGCTTGGCCTGGAACGGCGAGTCCGTTTTCTGGGTTTCGAGCCGAATTTGCGGCGCTGGATGCGGGCAGCGGATGGATTCGTCCTCTCGTCCCACTGGGAAGGACTGCCGATGGGACTTCTGGAGGCCGCTGCCTGCGCTCTGCCCGCCGTGGCGACCGACGGCCCCGGAACCCCGGAAGTCCTGGTCGACGGCCAAAGCGGCTGGCTCACGCCGGCCGGCGATCCCGCCGCCCTCGCGGAAGCAATGGCTTGGTTGATGCGGACCCCACCCGAGGAGCGCCGCGCCATGGGAGAACGGGCGCGGCAGCTTGCCATCGAGCGATTCAGCCTGGAGGCGATTCTGGACCGGTGGGAGGCGCTGTACCGGGATCTGCTCCGGAGGAATCCCAGGCCGGCGCGCTGGGGCCGTGCGGATTGACGGCGTCCGAAAGGACGGCGTCTTGTGAAGGATATCGTCCCTCGCTGCGCCGAAATTGCCGCCCCGGAGGCGGGTTCAGCCCCGGGGCGAAATCAAGCAATGGCTAGCCGGTGATGGTGATAGTGATGATGTTGGACTGTATGACCACCGGCTTGCCGTTCTCGTCGAGAAAATCGTAATCCGGACGTGAAACCTGGACGGTGTACCTTCCGGGTCGGTCGAACTTGTAGATTTGTTCAAGATCGGCCTCGTAGGTTTTTGTCTTCCCAGGAGAGATTCCCGACCAATAAGGGCTGGAGGTGCTGAGATCGGGATCCCCGAAGGCGATCTTCTCCGCCGGTTTCCCGTCCTCGTCCCATACAAGATAGTTGTAACTGCTATCGAGGTGCCAGGAACACCCCGAGTAGTCGATGTCGTGGTTGGTGATGTTGGTCATGGAGATCGTTATTGCCACCATCGAGCCGACTCGGAACTCGTAACGGGTTCCAGCGTCGTCGCCGCCGCGGATGGATAGCGTGAACGAGGGCGACGTTGCGCCCGGGTGCCGAATGGGACCATATATCTTGACGCCATTCTTGATCTGCACGTTCGACTCCCGCGCTTGCTGTGCGGGGAGCGCAGCCGATAGGGCCACGAAGGTTGAAAGAATCAGAACCCGGTAGGAACTCAGATAAGTTTGCATCACTGTACCTCCTGACTTACTCCGCAGACATTGCTTACGAGGTGAGTCCATTGTGGATAGCCATAAATCGCGTTGTCGTCTGGGGTCGACGGCACAAAACCCTCCCCCTCATCGCCGCTCGCTGTCAGTATGCCATGCCTTTCCCATTTGCCCTTTGCATTCTCGACGGCAGTGGCTATGAACTGCCAATCCTGACGCCCACTCGGCACCGGGATTGATGCGGTCGCGGTTCCCGGGAGCTCGTCAGGCTGCCAAAGCAAGTACATGGATGCATGGAATGTTGCGCGTACCGGTAAGGGCATTCGTAGGAAGCGGCATTTGTGGGCCGTCGTACGCGGTTTGCGGATTTTGCTTCTCTACAGCTTCATACGGAAAGCTTCGGTCGAGCCCGGCATGAGCCCCACAGCTGGTCGGGCTCGGGCCGGTTGCATGGGTGTATTCGCTCACGTCAGCATCCACGACTTGAGCGAATACATAAGAGCCGGAAGAGGCCCCGGACGCAGTGAGGTGGATGCCAGCAGGGCCTTCGTCATTGCCGCAGCCAGGGGCCTGCCCCGAAAGATCTCCGTACTCGAGGAACGGGAGTTTTCCGGAGGGATTGCATGTATGAAGTTCTTGGACCAAGGCTAGATGGGAGTCTTCGGTGGCTAGTGCTAGACTCCCAGGACTGCTCGCTTTGAACACGGCTTTCGCCTCCGGCGATTCACAGATTTGATTTCCATTTGGGTCCGTCGCGCAATACGTATAGGCCACATTCATGGCATCTTGAGGATAGAGCCAATAATAGGTTGTGTTGGGTTGATTGGTTTGCGTCGGGGTCAGGACGATTCCGCTGTTTGGGTGGCTGAACTGCTGCACATTCGTTCCGGGGATCGTCCAGTTGCTTCCACTGACGGTGAACCCGCCAGGCAGCGAGGCCGGAGTCGTGGTCAGCTCGACCGGCTGGCCGACGATGACGGATTGGTTCTTTGCCTTGTCCCCGCTGATCGTTTTGCCGCTCCACTTGATCACGGGCACGGGCAGGACGACCGGCGCGGGGCTTGCCGTGGTGGATTGGGATGCGCCGTTGCTGGAGGTGTTGGTGACTGTCAATGTGACGGTTTCAGCCGGCGCCTTCTTCGTTACGTTCACGGTGGCCGTGATCTGGGTTGAGCTGACCACGTTCACGTTGCTCAGCGTAACTGCGCCGGCGCCGTCAGACACGGTCACTTTTGACGCACCCCCGGCATCGGATGAGGTCGAAAAGCAGCTTCCGTTGATTGTGATGTCCTGCTGTGCGCCGGCCCACCACCCATCGGGGGCTACAGAGGAGATGATCGGCGCGGTGCACAAATAGATATTGAAGCTCCACGCCACACCACCGATATCGTTGGGGGCCGTCCATGTGGCGGCTACATAGTCGGTTTTCGCCGTCGGCGATGTGCTCGTCCAAGTGTAATAAAGCACATTCGCCGGGAAAACGTAATGCGTTACATATTCGTCTTGCACGCAGGTGAAAGGCTCGTTGACGATCTGCGTTGAGACAATTCCGCTGACCGGCGCCGTTGTCAGCGTCCAGGTTCCGCTTGAGAGAAATATGCAATCGAGCCCTGAATACCCAGTAATGAACTCGTACGTTAACTCGGTCAATGCCTGAGGCTGCACGTAGACCGTGATCGGAGGGTAGTAGACCGTGGTCGGAGGGTTAGACTGTGCCTGCACGGATCCTGCGGCGACGCACGCAGCCATCATGAGGATGCATGGGACGATGCTCGATGCGCACGGCAGAACGCGGCGGAAAGAGGGACGATTATTACATTAGCAGAGGCGGAGGAATGGCCCTAAAATTGCCCCCCCAATTTACCCAAGAGCATACGCATGGGTGCGATCCTTTCAAGGGGATGAACGTGTATGGCCGGGCTGACTTCCGGCCCAAAGTTGAAATGGAAGTCGAGAACCAGTGTAATCGCGCGCAGCCGGACTGCACATTACGAAAGAACTGTGGACTTTAGTAATGTCAACAAGAATGGACGGCGATGAATGGCCTCACCGCGCGCCGGCTGTTCTGCGCCGCTGCGCCTGCCGCCTTCTTTTTCGCGAGGCCTGGATTCGCCAGAGAGCAACTGCTTCGTGGAGCCGCTCGACCGGGCCCAGCTCCACGGGCTCGAATTCGGCCAGCACACGCTCCACCGAGGTGAACTGCGCGGCATGTTTGGCTAGGAAGGCGCGCAGTTGAATCACCAGTGAGTCGTGCGCGGTGTTGCTATGCACGCAGATGGTCCATAGCCCCTTCGATTTCTCCACCGGCGCCCAAAGCTGCTGGGGAATCCAGGTTAGGCCGCCGCGCTTGAAAGGCAGGCGGGCAAAGCCGTCGGAGAGGGCCTGGATTCCCTCCGCGCCGAGCGCCCGCAGCGTGCCACTGTCAAAGCCATGGCGCGGGGCAACGAATATCTTGGGCGTGAGCCCGTAGCCGCGCAGGATCGCAAGCCCGGCGTGAATCCATTGCAGCTGGGTCTCCTCGGGAACGCCGGCGAACTCCGAATGCTGGTGCAGCGGCACCAGGCTCGGCCCCTCGCCTGTGCAGAGGTGCTGGTAGCCGTGCAAGCCGATGGCAGCGCCCGCAGCCTCCATGGCACGCATTTTGGCCCAGAACTCCGGGTCCGGCTGGGAAAGCTGCAACTCGTGGTCCAGGTTGTCGGGAATGACGGCGAGAATGGGCTGAACTCCGAACTCCTCAATCAGGGGCAGGAACCGCTGCCAACGGGTGCGCGAGACCGTGGGGCAGAGATCGTCGAAACGAAGAAGATACTGAGCCGGCCTTGGAATCATGATGCCGCCTCCGCGGCCGATGCTGGAAGAAGCTTGGCTGTCCAATACCAGAGGAACAGGAAGGTGCTCACGGTCCAGAGCGAGGTGGCCAGCGCAATTCCGACCACGCCGAACCAGCGCATGAGAATCAGATTGAGCACAATATCGAGGATCAAATTGAGTGTACCGCAATAGAAGATCAGATCGGTGCGGCGCATGGCTACCAGGAAGCGGTAAAAGACCCGGCTGCAGACGAAGAAGGGGATCTGAATGGCGTACATGATCAGCACCGGCGCCACCACCGCTGTGTCTCGCGGCCCAAATGCGCCATGCTGGAGGGTAAGGCGAATCAGCGGGTGCGCCCCGGCAATGAGCACCAAAGCAATGGGCGCTGAGACCAGGGCGGTGAGGCGAACCCAGGTGCGCAGGGTGTGGCGGCAGCCGGCCCAGTCGCCGAGAGCGATCATGCGCGAGAAGTAAGGCGTGACCGCCGTTGAAACCGCACCGGCCAGCAGGGTGAGAACCACGCCGACGAAGCGATTGGCATAAACCAGCGCGGAGACGCTTCCGGCGGGCAGCATGGCGGCCATCGACTGATCCACCAGCAGTCCGCCGGAAGCCACCACGCCGCTCAGCAGCACCGGTCCATATTGGTGCGCCACCTCGCGTGTGGCCTCGGTCATTCCGTGCCAGCGCAGGCGGAAGCGATAGCCGTGGGAGTCCATCATGCCCGCCACCACTGCCGCGTGAAGCAGCGCGCCGGCCAGGGTGGCGTAGACCATGGCCCAGATGCCCAGGCGGCCGCTCAGCAGCAGCGCGCCGGCAATAATGACCACCGGGTTGATAACCACCGCCAGCGCTGGCAGGGCAAAACGGTCGAAGGTATTCAGCACGGCGGTGCAGTTGGTGGCGATGCCCGTGATCAGGACCATCGGAAGGAGAGCGTAGAAGATGCGCACCGAAAGGTCCAGCTTGGCGGCCGGAAAGTGTGAGGCAATCAGAGGAAAAAAGCCGCGCGCCCCCAGAGCCATCGCCGCCGAGACCGCAGCCAGCAGCACGCACATCCACAGCATCGAGCTCGATAGCAGTTCCTGGGCGCGGTCGTGGCCCTCCTGTTCCCTCACGCGGATGAGCGTGGGCACCAGCGCCTGGTTCATCGACTCGGAGATCAGGTTGATGAGCAAACTGGGGATGAGCGCGGCGGCCAGGAAGGCATCCATGGCGTCGCTGCGGCCATAGGCTCCGGCAACGGCAATCTCCTTGAGCGTGGCGACAATCTTGACCAGAATGCCGGCGGCGGTGACCGATGCGGCGGCGCGGAAGATGCGGCGATTGGTGCTGGCGCCATGGAACAGCCGCGAGATTTGGGGGATGGGAAACATCATGCCGGCTAGCCCGCTCGTCTAAAACGCATGCTCTGAGGCCATTTCCTTGTCCGGCTCCTTGGCGCTGGCCGCGAAGCAGTTGGCAAGGCACTCCGGCTCTTCCACGGCAAGCCGCCCGGCCAGGGCAATCAGGCCCAGCAGCAGCCATGTGGTGCGATTCTCTTCGACCGTCGCATCCAGAGTGGTGACGAGCCAGACCGCGAGCGAGGTTCCCAGCGCCAGTTGCAAAGGCCCGCGGGTGCGGCGGATCGACCACGTAGCAAGCGCCACAATCGCCGCAAAGAGGCAAAGGGCGCACAGGCCGCCGTTGACCAGGATGGAAAAAGCCGTATTGTGGGCCGTGTTGATGGGCGCCAGCCCCGCGGCGCTGACAAAGGTGCCCGCCCCGGTGCCGAAGAGAGGGGCTTTGGCAAAGGCATGCCAGCCGAGGGTCCAGATGTTCGTTCTGTCGTTCAGGCTGCCGCCCTGGAGTTGCCCAGGAATGGTGGCCAGGCGTTCAAAGGTCTCATGGGGAACCAAGAACCAGAGGGCGGCGGTGATGGCCGGCAAGGCAAGGGCGCCGGCCAGCACTCCCCGCCGGTGGTCGCGCCCCAGCAGAACGGCGCAACCCGCCAGAGCCACCACGGCCGCCAGGAACCCGCCGCGCGAAGCGGTAAGAAACACGGCAACCAGGCCCAGCGGCAGATAGCCCAGCGCCAGCAGGCGGCCCGGCCAGGGCGGCTCGCAGTTCACGAGCAGAGCGGCCAGCGGAAAGCCAAGATCGAGATAGCGGGCCACGTCGTTCGGGTCCTGCCCCTCGGCCACAAAGCGAATCTGGCCGAGGGCGACAGCCTCCGGCGAGCTGAAGCTGGCCAGGGTGAGCGCGACTAGCACCCACGAGCCGATCACATAGGCACGCAGCAGCGAGCGCAGACCGCGGGGGCTGTCGGCAAACTCCCAAACCAGCCAGACGATCATCATCTCCTGAAAGTAGCCGCGCAATTTGTCGAGGGTCGCAAGCGGCTCGATCGTCCAGAAATAGGAACAGCAGAACCAGAGGAAGAAAGCCAGCACCACCCACTGCATCGGCCCTGGAGCGCGCAGCCGCCCGGCCTGCAGAACGGCCGGAATAGCCGCGAGGAGCAGCAGCAGGCCGGCGATGCGCGCGGCGTTGCCCAGTGGTTCGCCGAGATTCAGGGAGTACTCCCACGGAATCGCGAAGGTAAAGACCAGCAACAAACCCCATGCAATGCGGCGCATCGGACCAAACCTCACGAAAACCTTCTGCATTCCCCCTCGCATTGCCAGCGAAATCATCCAACTCGAGTAAAATGCTGCGAACCAACCGGCTAATACGTCGTAGTGGTTGTGGTGGTCGTCGTCCCGCCTGTGGTGCTATCCGTGCTGGTGCCTGTGCCCGCGGTTGCACCGCTCGAGCCTGTGCTGCTGCTGGTGCTGGAGCCGTTACTCGTTGTGGTTGAGCTGCCGACCGATGTCGAAGTGGTTTTCGATGAGTGCCACTGGGAATAGACCAGCGCGGCATAGATGCTGACGCCGACTGCCGATTGAATTGCCGAATCCAGCGTCTTGTTCAACAGCACCTTGGCCGTCGAGTCGGGAACAAAGAGAATGTCTCGATCGCGGACCGGCTGGTCAGGCTCCTGGCCGTGCATCATGCGCTTCAGGTTGAGCGTGGTCAGGGTGCGGCCGCCCTTCTGCTCGCGGATCAGCAAGGCCCTGCCGGTGGCGGCGTTCTGGCTTGTGCCCCAGGCCAGCGAAAGTGCCTGCACCACGGTCAGCCCCTGCGCCGGGTCCACCGGGAAGCCGCCTGGGCGCACCACATCGCCGATCACGTAAACCAGCCCGGCGCGGCTCACCTGCACCGTATCGCCGGGGGCCAGTTCGGGGTTGTGGTCGGCCGCGGTATCGGTTCCGCTGGGGTCCAGCACTACTGGATGCGGCGTCTTGGGATCGTCGCGGTGGAAGACGTTCACCAGGCGGCCGGCATTGGACCCCAAGCCGGAGGCGGCTGAGATCAGGTCCAGTAATCGATGGTGGAGCGTGTAGGAATAGACGCCGGGGCGCGCCACCTCGCCCAGCACGCTCACATCCTGCCCGGCGTGGGTAAGCACCGCTACCGAGACCTGTGGATGGAGAAGCATCCCCTTGGCCACCAGCGCCGCTTCAATGGCTCGCGCAGCTGCCTGCTCGTCCATTCCGTTCACGTCGACCTCGCGCACCAGGGGCAGGGTCACGGCTCCCGCAGGCGAGACGCGCGCCACCGAATGAAATTCCTGCATGTGGTACTCGCTGATGTCAAGGGAGTCGCCGGGAGCGATGGGAGCCTCCATGGGAGGCGCGGGAGGCGGATTTGCGGGCGGCCCGGCCTGGCCTGCGCCGACTGGGCTGTTCCACACCGTGGGAGCGTCTTTGGGATTGGGCAGGTTCCGCGGCCCCGTAGACGATGGGATCTGAACGACGCCCGAAGGCAGGCCGGAAGTCTTGGGCGTGGGCGCCTGCGCATGGGCCAACGCACCGGCCAAAAGCACCGCCAGCAATACCGCCGCGGCGCGCGTTCCTGAGCTGCTGAGCGATTCGACCATGAGAGCGCCTCCCACTGCCAGCCAGAGCGAAACGAAGAACGTGATGGCGAGGTAAAGCGGTAGGTCTGGCGCCACTGGCTTCACCGGCTGCCGCGCGGGATCGACCACCGCGATATTCGAGCTGTGGACGCCGGCCGAGAGCCCTGCTTCCTCAACCTTCTCGAGCACCCTCTGATAGACATCGTGACTGGAATCGGCCTCCTGGCGCATCACCGCGTACTCGGTGGCTGCCTGGTTGCGCCTCATCCCTTCGCCGGTCCGTTCGTCCAGGCTCTTGCGCACTGCCTGCTCGCGATCCGCGGCCGTCTTGAAGGCGCTCTGGAATTGCGCCACAAGTTTGGCGTCCTCGGCCTGCTTCTGTTTGTCGATGTCCTGCAACAGGCGTTGAATCTCCACCACGCGGGGGAAGTTCGGACCGTGCTCGGCGCTCAGTTGCGCCTGCTCCTGTTCCAGCTCGCTGCGGCGCGAGCGAAGCTGCCCCAGCAACGCCGTCGCAAAGTTGGCGCCCTGAGCCTGCAAGCCCGGATCGGATGCGATCACAACCTCCGGATCGCCCTGCGACGCGGCCCGGTACTCTGCCTCGCGCAGAATGCGATCGGTGCTGGCTGCCACCAACTGCCGGCCAAGCTCGTCGATCTGTAGCAGAGTGGGGTTGTGTTCGGGCGCGGGCTGCCCGGTGTTGGCTGAGGCCGCCGGCGCGCTCAGAATGCCGTGCTCGTTCTCAAAGGCCGTCAGGCGCTCCCGATCGCGCTCCATGCGGCTCTTCATGTCCTTGAGCTGGTTCTCCAGCCAGCTTGATTCCTGAACGGTCGCTTCCACCCTGGACTCGGTCTCCTGCTCGTCGTAGGCGCGAATCAGAGCGTTCGCCACCGCCGCCGACAAAGCCGCGTCGCGCGACCGGAAGCGAATCTGAATCAGCAGGGTGCGCGGCAAAGTCTGCACGCGGAGCTGCTTCTGGAACCTCACCAGCAGATAGTCCTGAGCATCGGCGGCCGGCGCATCCGGGTTGAAACCGGGAAAGCGGTGGTCAAACCGGCGCACGAAGCCCGGCTCCCGGTAGAGCTTCAGCCCGGTAATTACCTTCCAGGCCAGCCGGTCGCTGCGAAAGACATCGGCCAGCGTCTCCAGTTGCAACGGCGCCGAGAGCAGAGAAATTGTGGAAAGTGGATCGGCCGCCTCCAGCCTGAGCGAGGAGGCGGGCGCCTGGCGCAAAGCCACCTTGGCGCTGGCCTCGTACTGGCTGGGAGCCACAAGGCAATAGAGGAGGCACAGCAGCAGCAATCCTCCAACCGTGGACCCTGCCAGACGGCGGCGTCGGACCAGAACCTCCCAAAGCTCGCGCAGGGAAGTCGTGGAGCGGTTCCGGCTCAGGTCGATTGGGGACCGTTCATCGGGTTGGTACGGCGAATCGCGCTGGAGAGGGCGAGCGTCCGGCAAAGGATGTGAACCTCAATCCCATCAAGATTCAGAATCTCTCCCGCAGGTTATCCCTGCTGTTCCAGACGAAAAACCGCATATGAGGAAATCCCAAACAGTGTGCGTCATTGGGAACATTTCGTCAATAGATCCCAATATTCAAGAAATCGCGGCGTGGAAAAGCGGCCCGATTTGCCTGGCGGACGAGCCGCGAACAAAGCCCTATTCAACTCCGCCGCCGGCGCGATACCACTCGACGGTGCGGCGCAGCCCCTCGCGGAAATCGACGATCGGCTGGTAGCCCAGCAGTTCCTCGGCCAGCCCAATATCGGCAAGTGAGTCGCGTATGTCTCCGGCGCGCGCTTGAGCATAAGCCGGCTTGCCGTCGTAACCCGTCAGCTCACGCAGAATCCCGAACGTCTCGTTGAGCGTAATGCGCGTGCCGGTGGCCGCGTTCATCATCTGCCCGGAAACCTTCGCGGCCGGCGCCGCCGCGGCCAGCAGATTGGCATGGACCACATTGTCGATGTAGGTGAAGTCCCGGCTCTGCTCGCCGTCGCCATAGATGGTGGGCTGCTCGCCGGCCAGCATCCGGCGGCAGAAGATGGCCAGCACGCCGGAGTAATGCGAGGTGGGATCCTGGTAGGGGCCAAAGACGTTGAAGTAGCGCAGCACCACCGTTTCCAGCCCGTAGACGCGGGAGAAGACGCGCATGTAATGCTCGCCGGCCAGCTTGGCGACCGCATACGGAGAGATGGGGTTGGGCAGCATCTCCTCGCGCTTGGGAAGCGTGGGCGAATCGCCGTATACAGAAGAGGAGCCCGCGTAAACCAAACGGCGCACCCCAGACTGCCGCGCCGCTACCAGCAGATTGAGCGTCGCGTCCACACAGTTCACATTCGTGGCCACTGGATCGGCCACCGAACGCGGAACCGAAGCCAGCGCCGCCTCGTGAAATACGATTTCAACTCCGGCGCATGCCTGGGCGCAGGCAGACGGATCGGCCAGATCGCCTTCAATGAACTCCATCGCCTCCAGGCCAACCAGATTGGCCCGTTTGCCGGTGATCAAGTTGTCGATGCCGCGCACAGTTTCACCGCGTTTGAGCAGCTCCGCGGCGATCGAACGGCCGATGAAGCCCGCAACGCCAGTGACAAGATACCTTCCCAAGGAAACCCTCCGCCATTCTGAATTTCAAAGCGGCTTCCATCCACGCCGCTAAGGATATTAGACCATCCCCAGGCCGACGCCTATCGGCCCTGAGGCCAGACGCTTCCCAATCCCGGCCAGGCCGCGGCCGTCAAAGCCAAAACGAACACCGCTTGAATTCCCAGCCTCACTCCCAGTCCCGGTACAGGCCGCCCGGCGATGGTTAGCCCCTCGCGCGCCGCCTTCGCATTGGCCGGAAAGATGCAGGCCAGCATGATTACCGCCATCGCCGCCACCGGAATCGCGGCCTTTGGAATCTGCAACCCGAAAGCAATGAGAACCTCGGCAACCCCCGTCAGCGTCACCCACTTTCCCCCGTCGCCGAAAGCGCGCGGAACCATGCGAATCAGATCCGGCCGCCGCCGTCCCCAGTGCGCCGAAGCCGTCACCAGAAACATCGCGCCCAGCGCTGCCCGCAGGGCATTCTGCCAATCCGCGAAATGCGCCACTTCCAAACCCGCCAGCCGGAAGATCAGGAACGAGACTGCCAGCACAATCAGCGGAACCATCGCACCTCCTCCTCATGTTCTTGCCTTGAATTAACCAGGCGCTAATCCCTTCGTAACCGCGCCCCGAGATCTCAAGTCCGTCTCAAACGGGCAGGCCGTTCGGCAGGAAGCATTACCATGAATACCATGGTAACTTCCGCACCCCGCCGGCTGATCGAACTCACGCGCAAGATGGAGACCCGCGAGGCCCGCATCGGGATCGTGGGGATGGGATATGTTGGCCTGCCGCTGGCGCTGCTCTTCAGCGGCGAACGCTTCCGGGTGACCGGCTTCGATATTGCGCCGGACAAGGTTCGCACCCTCAACGCCGGCGGCTCCTACATCGTTCGCATTCTCCCCGCGATGATTCGGGAGGCTCAACAGGCCGGCTTCCGGGCCACGGCCGATTACTCTGAGATTGCCCAGATGGACGCGGTCATCATCTGCGTGCCCACGCCGCTCAATGAGCACCACGAACCCGACCTAAGCTACGTGACCGGGACGGTAGAGTCCATCGCTCCTCACGTTCATGAGGGCCAGTTGATTGTGCTTGAAAGCACTACCTATCCCGGCACAACGGAAGAGGTGGTGGCGCCGCTGCTGGAGGCCGGCAACCCCAAAGGCCTGAAGGTCGCGCGCGCGCTCGATGAGCCCGGCATCCACGTTGTCTTCTCGCCCGAGCGCGAAGATCCCGGCAACGAGACCGTCGCCCGGCCCGATATTCCCAAGGTGGTGGGCGGCTGCGGACCGGCAGCCGTCGAGCTGGCATCGGCCATGTACGAAACCATCTTCCGCCGCATTATCCCCGTCTCCAGCCCCGCGGTTGCCGAGATGACCAAGCTGCTCGAGAACATCTATCGTTGCGTCAACATCGCTCTGGTCAACGAGCTGAAGCAGTTGTGCATGAGGATGGGCATCGATATTCACGAGGTGATCGATGCAGCCAAGACCAAGCCTTTCGGCTTTCAGGCCTTCTATCCCGGCCCCGGCCTGGGCGGCCACTGCATCCCCATCGATCCCTTCTATCTCTCCTGGAAGGCCAGGGAATTCGACCTCCGCACCCGCTTCATCGAGCTGGCCGGCGAGATCAACATGGCCATGCCGTACTTTGTCCTCGATAACCTGGCCGCCGGGCTCAACGAGCGCCGCAAGTCGATCAAGGGCGCAAAGATACTGGTGCTGGGCCTGGCCTACAAGCGCGACATCGACGACCTGCGCGAGTCTCCCTCGCTCACCATCATCGAGCTGCTGCGCGAGCGGGGCGCCATCGTCGCCTACAACGATCCCTACTTCCCCACCGTGGGCCGCGGCCGCCACTACGACCTGAACATGACCAGCGCTCCGCTCGACGATCTGGCTCAATATGACGCAGCAATCATCGTCACGGACCACTCCAGCTATGACTTCAAGACAATCGTCGCGCAGTCGCAGTTGGTCGTCGATACGCGCAACGCGACCAAGGGCATCGATTCGCCCAAGATCGTGCGCTGCTAAAAGAGCGTATCCAACCTGCACTCGTGTGGCGCCATCACCTTGCGCCCGCAGGCGGACAGGGGCATAATACCTGCTACGGCGGTATCTTAACCCGGCGCAAGGAGAGAGTTCTATGAGCACGCATCCCAACCAACCCGACCTCGTGCGCCTCTATGAGCGGGCCTTCAGGGAGTTTGGGACGATGGCGTTATGGAGCAGCAGACCTGTTCCCAACCCGACGCCTGCCGATGCCCTTGCGATTACGCACAGCTTGCGCGTCGAGGGCAACTTGGAGGCTCGCCGCCTGGCGGAAGAGATCGAGCAAGCCTGCCATGCCGCTGTCTAGTATTCAATCCGAGATACTGCGGCTTCTGGCGTCGCACCGCGATCCGGAGAGCTATGTGGCCGGAAGCTCCCCCTTGAATCGCAACTCCTTTCGCTATTCAGGCGACATCGATATCTTCCACGACCGCGAGGAGCGCGTTCGGGAGGCTGCCGAACTGGACTCCGCGCTGCTCCAGGAGCATGGATACGCGCTCCGCTGGCATCGCCGCGATCCCATGATTTACACGGCCTTAGTGGAGCGCTCCAATGAAACGACCAAGCTGGAATGGGTTGCCGACAGCGATTACCGGTTCTTCCCGACGATTCCAGACGAGGCGTTTGGCTATGTTCTCCACCCTGTCGATTTGGCCACAAACAAGGTTGCCGCTGCCTATGGACGCCGCGAGCCGCGTGACATCGTCGATTTGCTGACGATTCATGATCGAATTCTCCCATTGGGCGCCGCCATTTGGGCCACCGTCGGCAAATCCATAGGGTTTACTCCCGAAGGAGTCGTGAACGAGATTCGCAGGACTGCCCGATACACGAGAGAAGACTTCAATCGTGTGGCAAGCGACCTTCCAGTCGATCCCGCCGCCACGATGGTCCGCCTGCGAGAGCTGCTCAACCAAGCCGAAGCCTTTGTCGCCCGCATGCCCACCGAAAAGGCTGGCCTGCTCTTCCTGGAGAATGGCCGCGTGGTCCAGCCCGACCCGGACCATCTCGATCGGTACGAAACTCACGCAGGAGAGAGGCGCGGCCACTGGCCGGCCAGCGCGGAGATTTCCTCTGCCATGCTGGAGCGGTACAACATGTACCCGAACCCTTAGCGCCAGGCGGTGTATGCTTGCTTCGTTCGCCTATGATCCTCTCACTCCCAACCCTGGCCGAGCCTCAGCACTTCTCGCTCTTTGAGAAGCTGCTCTTCGCAGGGCTTGCCACGGCTTCGGTCTACGGCTTCTGGCGGCGCTTCGGTAAGATCCTCAATAACATCCTGCAATCGAAGAAGGATCCCGGCTTTCATCTCTTCCCGCTCGGCAAGCGCATCTTGGACTTTTTCTGGGAGGTTCTCTGCCAGGCCAAAGTTATCCGCGAACGCCCGCTGCCGGGCCTCGCGCACGCTTTTGTCTTCTGGGCCTTCTGCGCCTTTGCTCTGGTCACGCTCAACCACTGCGCCGCCGTCCTGGGACTCGGCTTTCTCTCGCCCACAGGCTCCATCGGCCGCCTCTATTTCTACTTAGCTGGCGCCTTCGCCCTGGCCTGCGCGGCCAGCATTGCCGGCCTTTTCGCCCGCCGCTTCCTTGTCCGTCCCAAGTGGCTCGGCGAAAGGCTCTCCTACCAGTCCGGCGTTATTGCCCTGCTGATCTTTGTCCTGATGGCCACCTACCTGGCCTCGTTCTGCGTCGCCGATTCAAGCTCCGCCACCCGCGCTCTGTGGTGGACTCACTCGCTGGCCCTGCTCATCTTTCTGCCGCTCATTCCCCACACCAAGCACCTGCACCTGCTCCTCAGCCCGGCCACGGTTTTTCTCTCCCACGGCAGCTTCAGCCAAATTCCTCCCCTCTCCGGAGAGGACGATTTCGGCCTGGTCGCCGGCACCGACCTCACGAAGTTGGTCAGCCTTCAGGCCTACTCCTGCGTGGAGTGCGGACGCTGCACCGAGCACTGCCCCGCCGCAACAACCGGCAAGCTGCTCAACCCCAAAGAAATCGTCCTTGGCTTGCGCGGCTACTTGAATGACCTCGGCCCGGCCTCCGCCGAACCTCTGCTGGGCAAATACAATGCCCAGCAAGCCGTCTTTCAGTGCACCACCTGCGGCGCATGCGAGTTCCAGTGCCCGGTGGGCATCGAGCACCTGCCCATCCTCGTCGGCCTGCGCCGCGGCGCGGTTAACACGGGAGCATGGGACGACCGGCACGGAGCCAAGCTCTTCCTTGCCCTGGAGCGGGGCTCGAACGCACTGGGTCTGAGCGCGGCCGAGCGCGACCGGTTCATCGAGAAGGCAGCCTTGCCGATCTTTGACGGAAGTCAAGAGTATTGCCTGTGGCTGGGCTGCATGGGCGGCTACGACCCCAAAGGCCGCGAGATCGTCGCCGCCTTCGCCCGCGTCATGAACTACCTGGGCACCAGCTACGGAGTACTGCGCAAGGAGAAGTGCACCGGCGATCCGGTCCGCCGCCTGGGCAACGACCTGCTCTTTCAGCAACAGGCCCAGGCCAATCTCGACGCCCTGGCGCAACACAACGTCAAGAAGATCGTTTCCATCTGCCCCCACTGCGTCCGCACCATCCAGGAAGACTGGAAGGAATACGGCACGCCGCCCGAGGTCGAGCACCACAGCGAGTTTCTCGCCCGCTACGCGGATCGCCTGCCTCGGGCAGTAGGTCCGGGCTATGCGGCAAGCGGATCAACTCCTTCGGGTTTGCCAGAAGTGTCAGGGCACGACTTCAGTCGTGCCGAAAACGCCCCGTTATTGACCCGGGCTTTAGCCCCGGAAGCAACCCGTGAAGGGTACGGGCTTCAGCCCGTACATTCAGCTCACCCCAAAACATTGGGGGCTTTAGCCCCTGTCGCTCCGAAGAAGATCGTCTTCCACGATCCCTGCTACCTGGGCCGCTACCGCAAAGTCTACGAGGAGCCGCGCGCGGTTGCGGCGCTGGCCGGCGAACTCGTCGAAGCCCGGCGCCACCGCGAGCGCAGCTTCTGTTGCGGAGCCGGCGGCGGGCTTGCTTTTCTCGGCGAGGAGACCGGCGAGCGCGTCAGCCACAACCGCGCGGCGGAATTGGCAGCAACCGGCGCACAGACCATCGCCGCCGCCTGCCCCTTCTGCAATACCATGCTCAAGGATGCGCTGGCCGCCGAAGGCGAAAGCGCGCCACAACTGCTGGATATTGCCCAGGTGGTTGCGCGGGGATTGCCGGAATGAAGGAGCCCTCGATGCAGGCTCCTGCATTGCGTTGATGCGGGTCGAGCGTCCCGGCAGAGCTTCCCGCCGTCATTCAGCGGCGCTGTCAGCGCGTTTCCTATTGAACAGGCCCTTTACCCAAGCCAAAGCGCGAGGGATGTTTCCTGGCGGGAGGGGCCGCATATGCATTGGCACCGTCGCGGGAGGCAGATCCTCCGGCCGGAGAAAGGACATTGTCGGCGGAACATAGGCGCTGAGAACCTCCTGCTCGCCATCCAGCACTTCGGCCACACTTGGGTCGTCGGCCTCGCCGCGAGCAGCGAGTTCGAGCTCCTGCGCTCTCTGCTCTCTCGTTTCTGCCACACGGAGCAGCAGCCTGACCTCTTCTTCCCGGCCTTCCGCCTCTGACTCGACTGCGCGTTCCCGCAGTTGCTTTGCCTCCTTGCGGTGCAGAATTGCAAGCTCGAGGAACTTTTCGGCTGGCGAGCTACCCAGGAAGGTGTAACCTGGCGCTTCGTCCTCGTGAAAACCTTCGTCTGACATTCTCTCCTCCCGGTCTGCAAACCGCCGCAAAAGATGGGCGGGGCTGTCGCTGATTGCGGCCCGATTATACATGATCACCGGAAAACCTGAAATAACACCCGGAGCGCCGCGCCCGCTCGATGCTCGCCGCTTACAGCAATGCCATACCTAGCCCTCATCGCGACGCCGGTGCAACTACGCCACGGAAGTTTCTACGCGATCACGCTCGCGGGCGATACCCATGGCCGTTCCTGGCTCTCGGCCACTCCGCGATGAGTGAGCGTGCTCAGCCAGGTATTCAGCCCCTCGGCCAGGCCGGCATCCTGTGTGAGCGCCTCACGCGCACCCAGGTTGGCGAGTCTCATCAGATAGGGAAGAGTCGCGTTGGTCAAGGCCAGCGTGGAGGTGTTCGGCACCGCTCCCGGCATATTGGTAACGCAGTAATGCACCACGCCGTCGACCGTATAACTCGGGTTCGAGTGTGAGGTTGGCCGCGAGGTCTCAACGCACCCGCCTTGATCGATGGCCACGTCCACAACGACCGCGCCCTTCTTCATTTGGGCCACCATGGCGCGCGTCACGATCCTGGGCGCCCTTGAGCCGGGAATCAGCACTCCGCCAATCAACAAATCCGCTTCGCCGGTAGCCTGTGCCAGGTTGTAGCTATTCGAGGCCAGGGTGTGAAGCCGCCCGCCGAATATCTCATCCAACTGGCGCAGGCGGTTCAGGTTCACGTCAAGCAGCGTGACCCTGGCCCCCATGCCGAGAGCGATTTGAGCCGCGTTCGATCCCACCACGCCCCCGCCCACGATGCAGACCTGCGCCGGAAGCACTCCCGGCACACCCCCCAACAGAATTCCACGTCCGCCGCGTTCCCTTTCCAGATACGCCGCACCCACCTGAACGCTCATCCGTCCCGCCACTTCGCTCATGGGCGTCAACAGGGGCAAGCCGCCCTGGCGGTCGCTCACCGTCTCATACGCAATGCCGATTACCTTCGAGGAGAGCAAGGAGCCGGTCAGCTCCGGCAGTGGTGCCAGATGAAGAAAGGTGAAAAGCACCAGTCCCTCGCGGAAGAACACGTATTCCGTTTCGACAGGCTCTTTGACCTTGGCCACCAGTTCGGCGTTGCCCCACACGCTGGCGGCTTCGCCAACGATCTCCGCGCCTGCGAACTGGTACTCGCTGTCTGCAAAGCCCGATTGGACGCCTGCCCGTGTTTCCAGCAACACCGTGTGGCCAGCTTCAACCAGAGCCATCACCCCCGCCGGAGTCACCGCAACCCGAGCTTCATTGTCCTTCACTTCCTTGGGAATGCCGACGATCATGGGTCTTCCTCCCGTATGGGTTGGATGCGGGCTTGAGGATGATCGTCAACAAACATTGAGCCAGGGCAAACGCATCTTAATCTCCCTGATCGCTATCCACGGTCTGTTTTGTAACAAGGGCACGACTTCAGCCGGGCCACAAATGCAACAAAACAAGCGCGGGCTTTAGCCCCTGAGGGGACGCTAGATGTGCGGCAGATGCCTGCGCGGGGTCTTCCTTGCCTCCACGCCAGCAAACTCCATCGGCAAAGATTCAGCATCTGCTGCGAACGTTTTCTGTGTTTCATGCTCTTTACTGGTAGTAATGCCAAACGCGATGTTCATCGCGAGTTCGGGAGAGCTGGCGCCGGGAGCAGCCATAGAAGGCCAGCAGCCGGCGGATTCGTTTGCCGCGTTCGTCCAGCGGCATTCGCGTTTTGTTTATCGCGTCGCTTTGGCTGTGGCGCGCAATCCGCACGATGCCGAGGATGCGGCGCAGGAGACGTTTCTCCAGCTTTACCGAGGGGATCGATGGCAAGCGATCGAGGACGAGCGGGGATACCTGGCGCGGGTTGCCTGGCGGCTGGCAGTGCGGCGGCGAAGGCCAGGGATGCTGGAGCGGGAACTTTCACCGGAGATGCAGTTGGAGTTGCGCTCTGGCGAAGCCAGCCCCGAGCAGTCGGCGATGGACCGGCAACTGGAAGCCTGGCTGCACGCCCGCATCGACGCACTACCGGAAAAGCTGCGCCAGCCCCTAGCGCTGGCCGCGCTGGGCGAGCTGAAGCTGGTCGAAGTTGCCGGAGTTCTCGGGTTGCCCGAGGGAACCGTCCGGCGCAGGATTCATAGCGCGCGGCAGAAGCTCAAGCGGGAGCTGATGGAATGGAAGGGGCGGAAGCCATGAGGAATGAAGACGACAAGCTGGGCAAGCTGGACGGCCTGATGGATCGCGCGCTGGCAAGCTATACGCCGCAGGATGCGCGGCCAGGGCTGGAGCAGCGAATTCTGGCTTCGGTGGCCGCGGCGAGCCGTCCACGACCGCGCGGCTGGAGCTGGAAGCCGGTTTGGGCGCTGGCGGGCGCGGCGCTCGTGGCCGCACTCGCTGTTTCCCTGGTCTTCAAGCCGTCGCGGCCAGAGGTAGCCGCGATTCACGGTCCTGCCACGGCTGGTGCCGAGCATTTAACCCAGGTTGCTCCGGCCGTTGCATTGCCCACGCAGCGCACGCTCAATCGCGGTTTCCGGCGGAGTCATGCCGCCGGCCGCGTTTCACTCCAATCGCAGTTTGGCCAGCCGCGCCCGACTAGAGAGGAGCTTCTGATGGCCCGGTTCGCCGCCCAAGAGCCTGAGTTGATGGAGGCCCAAGCTAAATCGAAGTCCGATCTCGATGCGCCGGTCGCCATGGCCGCAATTCCCGACAACCCTATCGTTATCGAGTCGGTGGAGATGAAGCCGATTACGATAAAACCCATCGAAACCAGTTCACTGAATTAGGAGAACACCATGCAAACACCACGCCTTATCCTTGCAACTCTGTTGCTGGCCACGCCGTTGCTATACTCCCAGGGAACGGTAAACCACGTCAGCGAGGGACAACCCGCTCCCGAACAAGGCGCCGCTCAGTCTCAACCGGCGCCAAACCTGCCCGGCGAGGCCTTTCGGATCACCATCACCTTCAAGACCACTGAGTCTGGGAAGACCACCACTCAGAAAAGCTACATGCTCGTGGCGACTCCAGGGCAAGCCACTCCGGGACTCCGCGATCACAGCCGGGTTCCGTCGATGTTGGCTCATTCAAGAAAACGGGAAACCTCGTATATCTGAGCCTCAGGATTTCCACCGAGAACTACGTGGACGATCCAACTGCGCAAGCGTCGAACACGCAGCCGATTACCCGTTCTCGCCAATACAACGTCTCCCCGACGCTGCCCATCGGCAAGGTTGTCACCGTCTATTCCGCGGTGGACGCCGTAAACGACGCCATGGTGGAGATCCAGGCGCTCGTGCAGCCGCTCGATGCAAAGTAGCCTGCCCGAAACAGCAAGGGCGCCAGCCGGCAGACCCGGCGGCGCCCCTCGCGCTGCTTCCATCGCGAATGTTCAGGCCTGGCCGCCGGAGCCCAGCGCCTTCCTCTCTTCCATCTGCCGCTTCAACTGGTCCATTTGTTTCTGATCGATCTTGAAGCCCTCGGGCTTCAAGTTCTTGCGGAACTCTTCCATCTGCTGCTTCAGCTCGTCCATCTGCTTCGGATCGATTTTGAAATCCTCGGGCTTGAAGTTCTTGCGCAGTTCTTCCATCTGCTGCTTCAATTGCTCCATCTGCTTCGGATCGATCTTGAAGTCCTGAGAGTTGAAGCTGTCGCGCATCTTCTCAGCCTGCTTGCGCAACTCGTCGGCCTGCTCGCGGGTGATTGCAAAGCGCTGCGCCTCAGCGGCCTGCAACTGGTCTTGGAGAATCCGGGTCCGATCACGCAGGGCTTGAGCCCCATCGCTCATGGCCTGAGCCGATGCCGCGGCCTGCGCGGCCATCTGCTGGGCAAACTCCGGGTCGATCCCGGCAATCAGGGACTCGGCGACCGGCGGGCAGATTACCTCGCACTCCAGTTCGCCCTGCTTATGCTTGGAATCCACCTGGAGAGTGAGCGTCTGCTGCTTTCGGTCGCGCAGGATGGTCACCTGCACCGGCTTGCCCACGTTGGAGCGCAGCGCGCGATCCCAGTCGGCAGTGGTAACGATCGCGTCGGAGCCGACCTTCAGAATCACATCGAAGGCCTTGAGGCCGGCCGCCGCGGCCTCGCTCTTGTGCGCCACCTGCTTGACCATCAGGCCGTTGGCGACGCCCAGGTACTCGGCCATCTGCGAGGTAAGCGGCTCAACCAGCGCGCCAACATTCAGGCTGCTGCCGAAAAACGGCATGTGGAAGCCGGGCATCGGCGCGTCCCCCGCGCCAGCCAGGATGCCCATCCCCGAGCCCTGGGTAAACGGCTCCCCTTCGTTGCCGATCTTGTTCCAGACGTCGTGCTCCATGACACGGCGATCAGCCAGCTCGACCGCCAGCGTCTGGATATTGCCGTCGCGGCTGATTTCGATACTCACCTTTCGGCCGGCCGGAATTTCACGCAGCATCCTGCGCAACTGCTCGGCCCCCTCGACGTTCTGCCCGTTCAACTGCAGCACCACGTCATTGACCTTGAGCCCGATCTGGCCGGCCGGGGCGTCGTGATCGATGAGCGTGATCAGCGCGCCGCGCACCTCTTTCAGCTTGAGCGCCTGCGCCTTTTCCTGGTCCACGTCCGCCAGATCCACACCCAGGTATCCCTGCGATGTGGTGTGCAGCAGCAGAGCATTGTCTCCCCCAAGCAGTTGAACCAACTCCCTGGCCTGTGCCCGAGCCCCAGGCGGTGTTACAGCCGCCAGCGCCGCAGCGCACAGCAACCCGATAAAACCCAAACTCCGATACGGCCTCAATAAGTGCTTCATCTTTTTTTCTCCTGAAAACTGCTGGTTCTCCTGGGACTGTTGGGTGCCCCATCCTTTTCGCGTTCTTGGCGAAAAGGATGGGAAACCTAGAACCTTCGCCCGGCTCCGCACTCTTCTCTTGCGATGCGGTAGCCGGAAAGCAAAACTCAGTCACTGAATCTCCGGAACCCGCCTCAGAACTTCTCTTGAAACGGTCCGGATCTGTGGATTCTCGTCGGAGTAGGCAACCGTGTGCAGCACCTGGCGCACACTGGTATCGCCCTCCACCGGCTCCAGAATGCTAATCGACGCGGTGCGAATCCGCGGGTCGGGATCGTTCAGCAGCGCCTCCAGCACCGCATCCCGCACGCGCACATCCTCGGCCACGTAAGGTTCCAGTCCCTTGAGCGCCTTGTCGCGCACGCCCTCATTTTTGTCGTAGCGCAGAGCCACCATCAGGGCGTCGCGAATCCCCGCCGCCTGGCAACTGTGCCCGGCCCGGCACTCTGCCGCCAACAGGCCCACCGAATCGTCGCGCACGCCCGCCGACGCCGAGTTCTCGCTGGCCAGCATCAGCAACTGGCGAATCGCCGGATCGTCCAGCGAGCCCAGGATGCGCTGCGGCACCACCTGGTTGTAGCGCACCTCCACAATTCCGCTGTTGGGCTGGCGCACGATGCTTGAAATGTTGGCGATCTCAGCCGTGGCGGCCAGCGCCTGGGGCGCAGCAGCCGCCTTTAGAGGAAGATTCCCTGCGGCTGCCAAAGCCGCCGCGCGCACTGCCCGGTGCTGGGCAAATTCATAGCCGCCCAAACTGCCCGCGGCCAGGCCCACGGCCGCCAACAGGCAAGCGGCCACGGGCGCAGCCTGCAAAACGGCAAAGTTGTTCATCAACCGCCGGCTCAACCGTCCATACCAGCGCATCGGCGGCAGGGCGTCGAGCGCTTCTTCGAGGCGCATTCTGGAGCGCGCCACCAGGTTGGCCGACGGCTCCAGCACTGGGCGCGCATCGGCCAGGATCTTCAAAGCCAGCAACTGCTGCCGCTCCGACTGGCACCCAGGGCAGGCAGCCAAATGCCGATCCAATTCATGGATCTGTTCGTCCGGCAGCTCTCCGTATGCCGCCGCCACAATCCGCTCATGTGCAACTTCGCAATTCATCGCTACGTCCTTCCAGCCCCAAAAACCTTCATCGCGCCCCCAAAAATCCGCATCCCGTACGGGAGTTGCAAGGTAGGGCGCCTCAGCGCAACTCCGCCAAATGTGTCCTCAACTTCTTGGTCGCCCGGAAGAGCGTGTTCTTGGCGGTCTCTTCCGTGGTGCTCAGCATCTCTCCGATGGTGCGCAGGCGGAGTCCCTGGTAGTGCTTTAGCTCAAAAACAATCCGTTCCCGCGGCGTCAGCTTCTCCAGCGCCGCCAGAATCTTCTCGCCCAGCAGCTTGCGGTCCAGTTCTTTGGCCGGATTTGAAAACGCCCGGTCGTCGGAGACTGAAGCCAGCAGATCGATCTCGTCTCCGGAGTGGTCCATCACCACCGCGTGATCTTCCCGGCGAGTCTTCTTGCGCCGCATCTGGTCAAGGCAGAGGTTGGTCACGATGCGGTAAATCCAGGTATAAAACGAGCACTCGAAGCGGAAGTTGCCGATATACCGGAAGGCCTTCAGGAAGGCCTCCTGGTAGATG
>JBEKDH010000044.1:0-25333 GCA_050014455.1 Occallatibacter sp. | reverse complement strand
GCTGGTTCAGAACAAGCCGCGCGGCAATGGGCTCTGGTTTCAGTTTGGCGTTCCGTTCAGCTATCTTCATCACGTCTCCGCGAAGCAGAAGTAGTTATGCGGCCGGGCGCCCCAGGTTCGGATTCTCGGACTTGGGGCAGTTCGTCTTCTACGCGTTGGGCAGGCAAATGAATCGGCTTCCGATCGTCTTCCACTCATCTTCGGGCATGATTCGCTTCATGAACTCGTCGAATGACGGGACGGTAAAGGCAGCGTCGCCATGCGCAGACGCAGCCTCTGGAGTGGCACCATTACGTCTCGCCGGATGGCGCCGCGGCCTGCAAATCCCGGAAGCGGGCTGCCGGTGCCGGGTGCGTTAGGATTGCGGATCGGATCCACTGGAAAGGTGGCATGCTCATGTCAATCACACCCGTTGATCGCCCAGCAGGCAGCTCAGTGAAGTTCCTAGATATCATGTTCATGTCCGCCAACGCGGTCGGGATCGTACTTTACCTGGTGCTTGCATCTCGCGGCTGGAGAATACCGCAGGAGCATGGGGTGGTTCCTATCGCTGGCGAGCCTTTCGTGTGGGCTCTAGCGCTGCCCGTGTTGGGAGCCTTCCTCTTGGCAAATATCGTATGGGGAGGCTTGCTCTTACGCGATCGGGAGACCAAGAGAAGGCTGTGGTGGCTTGTCACTGCGGCCGTGTAGCTACTTGCAGTCGGCATAGATTTTTCGCGTCACTGATTCGGGTCGCCGCTCCTCTAATGGCACCTTCAGCATCGCAAGCCGTCCCTCCGGGGTGGGTGGCGCATCCTTAATAACCCGCGCATGTATGTTGGGCGTTTAGCAGAATTATCGTGTTTTGCAAGTATCCCTAATTTCTGTACATATATGCTACCGTCCCGATCGGCGCTTTTGCCGTTTGCCTCCGTCATGGGCGAGAATGGAAGGGTGGCCATGCCCAATGCTCCCCGCACCATCGAGCCCCCTTTCACCGACGTTCCCGGCGCCGTGGCCGAGATTCGCGCCGGCCGCATGTTGGTGGTAGTGGACGACGAGGACCGCGAGAACGAGGGCGACCTCACTCTGGCCGCGGAGTTCGTCACCCCGGAGGCCATTAACTTCATGGCCCGCTTCGGCCGCGGGCTCATCTGCCTGACGCTGACCGAGGAGCGCGCCGATCATCTGCGCCTCTTCCCCATGACGCAGCTGAACTCGTCGCGCTTCGGCACCGCGTTCACCGAAACCATCGAGGCGCGCGAGGGAGTCACGACCGGCATTTCTGCTGCCGACCGGGCGCACACCATCCGCACCGCCATCGACTCCGCCTCAACCTATTCCGACCTTGCCCGGCCGGGCCATGTCTTTCCGCTCAGGGCGCGCAGGGGCGGCGTGCTGGTGCGCGCGGGGCAGACCGAGGCCTCAGTGGATCTGGCGCGGCTCGCCGGGCTCAATCCTTCCGGCGTGATCTGCGAGATCATGCGCGACGACGGCGAGATGGCGCGCATCCCGGACCTCATCCCGTTCTGCCGCGAGCATGGCCTGCGGATTCTTACCGTGGCCGAGCTGATCCGCTACCGGTTGCGCCATGAGCGCTATATTGTGCGCGCCGGCGAGAGCCGCATCCAGACCCGCCACGGCGAGTTCCGCATGATCGCCTATGAGAGCGCGGTGAATGGCGGCGAAAGCCACATCGCGCTGGTGCGCGGCGAGCTTTGCCCCGATTGTCCGGCATTCCACTGCGGGCCGGCGGTTGCCCCATTGCCAGGAGATTTGGGTTTGACGTCTTCCGGCGGGCAGGAGTTGCGGCCTCCTTGCGCGCACGCTGTTCTCGTCCGCGTCCACACGCGCTGCACGGCGGGCGATGTTTTTGCCGCCGACTGCCGCTGCCGCGAGACCCTGGATCAGTCGATGCGCATGATCGCCGAGGAGGGATGCGGCGTGCTGCTCTATTTGCACAATGCCTCGCGCGGCTTCGAGGCCGATCGGGCTCCAACCTTGACGGAGGCCTTCGAGCCGGGCGGGGCGGCTGCTCCCTCTCTCGCGCCGGAGCCCGCCGCCGCGCGGCTCATTCTCCACCAGGAGTTGCGCGCCCGCGAAGGCTCCCAGGCCCGCACCGGGCGGATTCTGCGCGCCATCGGACTGGGCGGCCAGATACTCTCGGACCTGGGCATCCACCGCATTCGCCTGTTATCGAATACCCCCATGCACATTCCGGCTCTTGAGGGCTTCGGGCTGGAGATCGTCGAGCAGGTGGCGATTCCAGTGGAGGAATGCAGCCGGGTGGGTTGACTCCCCTTAGGTGATTGGGTTACCGGTGAGCCATACGCTGCAGCACAGAGTAACCTGAGCCAACGGTTACTCTGCTTCTTGAGATAGCCTGAATCGAACGGTTTCCAGCCTCTTGAAGTGGCCTCTTTGTGGGATTGACCCGCGCCCTTGGGTAATATGAAATAGATTACTGATGTTACTCGACAGCGAGTTACTGTCTGAGATATGCCCATTATGTGGGATTGATCTTTGTCTTTTGGGTAATCTCTAATAAGTTACCAGCGTTGTTCGGTCAGATATCTCTTAAGGCCTGAAGCCGACAGCGCGATCAGGAAGGCAGCCAGCTTTGAATGCAGTTCTACCCTCGGTCGAACTACAGACCCTGTACGAGTTGGCGTGGACCTATGCGCCGGGCGCGATGTTCGCGTTTGACGCAAACACGGGGAACCTGGTCAACGTCAATCCGGCAGCTGAAGCATTGAGTGGATACTCTCGTGAGGAACTGCTTGGGTTGAACATCGCCCAGATGCACCCGGAGGCCGAGCGGGAGCGTGTCAGCGGGGAACTCCTGCATGGTGAAAAGCAGCCTTCACGCCACGCCGGCTACCACATTCAGCGCAAAGACGGCTTTTGCGCGCCAGTGATAATTTCGTCATCGAAATCGGTAGTGCTGGATGGCAGGGCGGCGATGGTTGGCGTGTACTTCGACATCACTGAACGGGATCAACGCGAAGATCGCCTTGCGCTGAACCGATGGGCGCTATCCGCGTACGCTGGCGCTGCCTTGGCTCTTGGGCAGAGGGACACCCCCGAAGCCCTTCTTGGGGATATTTGCGAAGCCATCACACGCGAATCCGTCTATTTGCTTGCCTGGGTGGGCATCGCGGAGGATGGTCCGGGCAAGCCGGTTCGAGTGGCAGCGGCAGCGGGAAGCGCCGTGGACTACATAGCCGGATTGCATTTGAGTTGGTCGGAGGACGATCCAATGGGACAAGGTCCGACCGGCATCTGCATTCGCACCCGGCAGTTGCAGATCGTGAAGAATACGGAGACATCCCCGGTCTTTGCCCGTTGGCGCGAACATGCGAGGCAGTTCGGAGTGTGCTCCAGCATAGCGATTCCTTTTGCTTCGAACGGAAGTTTACGTGGTGCACTGCACGTATATGCCGCACACCCCAATGCATTTGAGTCCGTGGCCGTTGAGGTATTCCAACATTTGGCCGAGCAGATTGGCCACGGCATCCATGCAATCGAGCAGGAGCGTCGGCTGCGCGCGGAACAAGAACGCGTGGCCAAGACAGAGCGTCAGCTTACCGAGGCTTTATCCGCCATGGTAGCGCCAATTGTTACAGCCATGGAGATGCGCGACCCCTTCACCGCGGGCCACCAGATGCGGGTGGCGGATATTGCCTGCGCGATCGGCAAGGAAAAGGGCTGGCCCGATGCCCGGTTGCAGGGATTGCGCGTGGCGTCAATGGTTCACGATATAGGCAAGATATCGATCTCCGCGGACGTCCTGACCAAGCCGACCAAGTTATCCCATGCAGACTGGGAGGTCATTCACGATCATCCGGACACAGGCTTCAGGATTCTCAAGGACATTCCGTTTCCCTGGCCGGTCGCTGAGATCGTCCGCCAGCACCACGAAAGGCTGGATGGCTCAGGTTATCCGTTGGGCCTCAAGGGCGATGCAATCCTGCCTGAAGCCAGGGTGCTGGCGGTGGCCGATGTCGTTGAGGCGATGGCGGCCTTCCGGCCCTATAGGCCTGCAATCGAGCTGGAAACCGTATTGCGGGAGATCGAACGACAGGCCGGCAGCCTGCTGGACGCGGACTTTGTCAGGATATGCGTGGCTCTGTTCCGCGAAAAGAAGTTTGCTCTGCCGAGTTTGATTCTGCCTTGATCTTTCATCCGCGCCATTGCGCCGCGGCTAGAAAGCACTGACAATCTGGGTTCTTGCGATCGGGCTTCCCGGCCTTTGGGAGTTACCACGATTGTCTCTATTTGACCATCCATCGAGGCCTGGCGAGGACTAGTCTCAAACCGGGAAAGTTGAAGCCTATGACCTGGTTGCGAAAGGACGAAGACCGGCGGGATTTGTATGGGCTGAGCTGGGCCTATGCGCGGGTGGGCAAATTTGCGATCGACCTCGACACGGAGATACTGGTCGATGTCAACCCAGCATTCGAGGCATTGATGGGTTATAGCCGCGAGGAACTTGTCGGCATGAGTGCGGCTATGCTGCACCCGGAGCCGGAGCGGAAGCGATTGCAGGCTGAGATTCGGCGCGCGGTGCAAGGCTCAGCGGAGCAGTCCGGTTTTCATATCCAGCGCAAAGACGGCCTCTGTGTGCCGGTGATGATTTCCACGTCGGAGTCATTGCGTTTGGCTGGCCGGTCGCTGGCCATCTGCGAGTTCCGCGATATTACCGAACAGGAGGAGAGAGAACATCGGCTCAAGGCTCAGAATTGGGCATTGTCGGCCTATGCGGGCGCAGCCATGGCGCTGGCGCCGGCCCGTTCCTCCAAAGAGCTTCTGCAAGCTGTTTGCGAGGCCATTTCGCACGAATCCATTTACGTACTCGCCTGGGTGGGCATTGCGGAAGATGGCCCGGATAAGAACATTCGGATTGCCGCGGCGGCGGGAAAGGCCGTGGGTTATCTGGATGGAATGCGGTTGAGCTGGTCGAAGGACGAAGCATGGGGGAAAAGCCCGACGGGCATCTGCATTCGCGCCAACGCATTGCAGATTACGAACGACACTCAGACGTCGCCGGCCTTTTCATTATGGCGCGAACGGGCGATGCAGTTCGGGATACGATCCTCCCTTTCTGTCCCCCTCCGTATTGAGGGTGGTTGGCACGGCGCATTGATTGTTTTTGCCGCCAGCGCCAACGCATTTGAAGTGCCGGCGATCAAGGTGCTTCAACACCTTGCGGAGCAGGTTGTCCACGGTGTCCATGCGCTCGATCAGGGGCAGTCCCTGCAAGCGGGGAAGATCGAGCTGGCCAATACACAAAGGCAGTTGACCGATGCAATGTCCGCGATGGTGGCGCCCATGGTCGCGGCCATGGAGATGCGAGACCCTTACACGGCGGGCCACGAGAACAGGGTGGCAGAGATCGCGGCCGCAATTGGCAGGGAAATGGGCTGGCCGGAGGAGCGATTGCATGGATTGCGTGTGGCGGCGCAGGTCCACGATATCGGGAAGATCTCAATACCTGCCGAAATCCTGACCAAGCCGACTCGGCTAACCCCGGGAGAATGGGCCTTGATTCGCGAGCATCCCGAGACTGGCTACACCATTCTGAAAGACATCCCCTTTGCGTGGCCCGTC
Organism: Occallatibacter sp.; assembly: GCA_050014455.1. Lineage (GTDB taxonomy): Bacteria > Acidobacteriota > Terriglobia > Terriglobales > Acidobacteriaceae > Telmatobacter. Next base: position 19,744 of record JBEKDH010000044.1, on the reverse strand, counting down.
GCCGAGGTGGTGCGCCAACATCATGAAAGGCTGGATGGCTCGGGCTATCCCCTGGGCCTTAAAGGGGACGCGATCCTGCCCGAAGCCAGGATCCTGGCGGTGGCGGACATGGTGGAAGCGATGGCCTCCCATCGCCCCTATCGGCCTGCAATCAAGCTGAATATCGTAATACAGCAGATTGCAAAAGAGGCCGGCAGTCTGCTGGATGCGGAGGCCGTCCGGGTCTGCGCGGCCCTGCTCCGCGAGAAGCGCCTGGTATTGCCAAGCCTGAATCGGCGCTGATCCTGTCTGAGCCCCAGAAATAATCCTGCGATCGAGCAGGGGTTGACCGCACGGCGGCGTTGTTCAGAATCCCGCGCTGCCAGGAATCGCCGCTGTCAGTCAGCGTCCAGACGCCGAGCCTGACCTATCAACGCCGGCAGTTCACAGCATTTTTACCGGATTGATCTCGGAACTGGCCCATAGTGGTCAATATTGACCAACCAACCCCTCAGGCTCTCTTTATGATCTGAAAAAACTGTCCGGCGAAAAGGACTCGGCTTCGCCCATCATGCGGGAACCCATCCCCGCCATCGATTCGACCGATTGCGAAGACGCTCTCTGAAGCCACCGTACTCGCGCCCACAGGACTCCCACGAGGAAAGGTTGGATCGGTTGAGCGTTCATCTGGTCAATCCCAGCGACAACTCATTCGGCACCGCGGTCATCACGCCTCGATGGCTGTTTGTGCTTGCGGCAGCCACACCCCAGGCGGCGGGAGATCCCATTCTCGTCGACGAATCCCTCGAACAGATTGTGCCGGAGACGATTCAGCCCGGAGACATTGTGGGCATCAGTGTGCACACCGGCAACGCCCTGCGCGGCTACCAGGTTGGCAGAATGGCGCGCGGCCGGGGCGCATGGGTGGTCTATGGCGGCATTCATGCCACGCTCTTCCCCGAGGAGGCCCTGGAACAGGGGCATGCGCACGCAGTGGTGAGGGGGGATGGCGATATTGCCTGGGGCAAAGTGGTCATGGATTGCCTGGCGGGCAAGCCGGGGAGGATCTATGAGGGCGGGCGGATTGAAGGCAGCGAGTTTCTGCCTGCACGCTGGAATCTGATCAATCCTGAAAAGTATATGTGGGCCTCGGTGCAGACCATTCGCGGATGCCCAAAGCATTGTTCCTTTTGCAGCGTGTGGAGGACGGACGGACAAAAGCCGCGGCAAAGGAGCTTTCAGAGCGTGATCGGCGAGATTGTGACCCTGCGGCGGCTCGGGTTCAGGTATATTGCGCTGGCCGACGACAATTTCTATCCGGTGACCTTCACCGATCTGCGCCTGGCCGCGGAGCAGAACAATACCGCCAAAGTGAGGGAACTGACGGCGATTCGCGCCGAGCGCTTCCAACTGATGGACGAGTTGGCCAAGCTGCCCAAGGACATGGTCTTCTTTACCCAGATGACGATGGAGGCCGGCGAGGACGGCAGTTTTCTGGATGCCATGCGAAAGGCCAATATCAAGGGCGCGCTGGTAGGTGTGGAGGCGGTGACGCCGGAAGGGCTCAAGGCTGTTTACAAGGACTGGAACTACTCCGGCGAAGCTTTGGCCAGGCAGTTGCAGACCTTCAAGCAGCACGGAGTTCACGTGCTTGGTTCGTTCATCTTCGGCCTGCCGACAGACAAGCCGGCGACCTTTGACGCCACGGTGGAGATGGCGCTGAAGGCGGGCGTGACGTTTGCGCAGTTCGTGATGATGACGCCCTTTCCAGGTACGGTGGACTTCGGCCGCTGGGAGAAAGAGCAGGCGTTGAATCCCACCATGGTGTGCGGCGTGCCGATTACCCGGTACTGGCTGATTCCGGCTGAAATCCGGCCCAAGATGTTCACTCCGCATCCTTCCATGACTTCCGATGAGATTCGCCAGCGCACGCAAAGGGTGTGGGACCGGTTCTATGACTGGAGCTCAATCTGGCAGCGGTCGGCCTGCACTCCAAACCTGCGCTCCAGGATCGCCTTCATGTTTCTCTCGAAACTCTACCGCCAGATGTATGCGAACACGGGAATCTCAACCGACAGCGCCCGGCGCAAGAAGTCGAAGGCTTGGGCCAAGTGGACAGCGCGCCAGTGCAAGAAGCTCTTCCAGGCAAAGCCCATGCCGGAGTTGCCTTCGCCGGAGTGGGGGATCGGGCTGCCCGATATGGGGCGGGCTGCGTTTGCGAGCAGCGATGGCGGCGAAATGCCAGGATCCTTCGTGGTGATCGCGGAAAACTGACTTCCGCCGCTTTGAGAGCGAATCCTACCACCCCAGCACGTAGGCAAAGATCAGCGGCGCTACGATGGACGCGTCGCTCTCGATGATGAACTTCGGCGTACTCTCGCCGAGCTTGCCCCAGGTGATCTTCTCGTTGGGTACGGCGCCGGAGTAGGAGCCGTAGCTGGTGGTCGAGTCGCTGATCTGGCAGAAGTAGGCCCACAGGGGCACATGCTCGCGTTGCAGGTCCTGATGCAGCATGGGGACGACGCAGATGGGGAAGTCGCCGGCGATGCCGCCCGCAATCTGGAAGAAGCCCAGCGGGGTCTCAGCGGTGGTGGCCGTGTACCACTCGGCCAGCTCCATCATGTACTCGATGCCGGTGCGGACGGTGTGAACCTTCTTTACATCGCCGCTGATGCAGTGGCCGGCATACATATTGCCCAGGGTCGAGTCTTCCCATCCGGGGACGAAGATGGGCAAATTCTTTTCAGCGGCGGCCAGCAGCCAACTGTCCTTGGGATCGATCTGATAGGACTGCCTGAGGTCGCCGGAGAGCAGGATCCTGTACATGAACTGGTGCGGGAAGAGGCGCTCGCCGGTCTGGTCGGCGCGCACCCACTCCTTCAGCACCTCGTTCTCGATGCGCCGCATCGCCTCCATCTCCGGGATGCAGGTATCGGTAACGCGGTTCATGTGGCGGCTGAGCAGCTTGGCTTCGTCGGCGGGAGTCAGATCGCGATAGTGGGGCACGCGCTCATAAAAATCATGCGCCACGAGATTGAAGACGTCCTCCTCAAGATTCGCGCCGGTGCAGCAGATGCCGTGAATCTTCTCCTGGCGGATCATCTCGGCCAGCGAAAGTCCCAACTCCGCGGTGCTCATGGCCCCGCCGATGGTGACGAACATCTTTCCGCCCGAGGCCAGCAGGGTGTTGTAGGCCTCCGCGGCATCCACCAGGGCGGCGGCATTGAAATGACGATAATGGTGCTTGATAAAAGACGTGATTGAAGGCATCTTTCCCGATCTTCTCCCAACTTCAAGCTACCACACCCGCAGACCAGGCAAAGCCGCACTGCGCCGCCGCGGCTGATTTAAGCTGTAGGCTATGCTGGACCCACCGTTCGCACGGATTGCCGCCGAGATCGAAGAGTTTGCGGGGAATGCGCCGAGTTTGACCGTGCTTGAGTACTTTGCGGTCGAGCGCATCGCCGCCAGCCTGCCCGCCTACAACTGGGTCGGGTTCTATTGGCTGGACCTCGGCGATTCGCAGATGCTGGAACTTGGCGCATTTGTGGGCGCGCCGACCGAGCATACACGGATTCCGGTCTCGCGCGGCATCTGCGGAGCGGCCGTCGCGCTGGGCGAGACGATTGTGGTGGACGACGTTCGGGCCGATCCGCGCTACCTGGCGTGCTCCCTTGAGACGAAGTCGGAGCTCGTCGTTCCTATACGCGCGCATGGACGCGTGGTGGGCGAGATCGACATCGACAGCCGCAGGGAGGCAGCCTTCGGTCCGGCGGATCGCGCGTTTCTGGAGGGATGCGCCGCCTTGATTGGAGCATTCATTGAGCAGCCGTGAAACCAGCTTGGGAGTCGCACTGCGAATAGGAATGAGGGACTCAACCGCGAGTGGGACGGTTCAGCTTACCACTGGTCAGAGGAGCGATTTCGACATCCTCTTCCCGTCCATTCTCCGCTATCCAGATGTAGGCGTCATAGACCCCGTCACCGCCGGCGTCTCCAGTTGCCGGAAAGTCGAGCAGCATGTAAGTTTCCCCTGGGGTATGCGGGTAATCCTGCAATGAAATCTTGATGCGATCCAATGCATGCTGCATTGAGAAATCCACGTTTGGATCCGGATCGGCCTTCCGGGACTCTGAAATAGATGAGAACAGGAGCAACTTGAAGGGCGCCTTGATACTCAATAGTAGTTTGAGATACTTTTGGACGCGACCCCAGCGAGTCTGATTTCCCCAGCGATCCGGAGCCCATTCGCTTTCACACGCCAAGAGGTAGCGTCCGACAGGCCCTTTCTCCTTCCAAGCGAAGTCCAGGAGGTAATCTCTCCAATCCTTTCCTTCGTTGTGGATAACCTCGCAGTCCTCCGGGCACATCTCGATTAGCCGATCCCTGATTCGATCGGTCCAGACCCTGGCTGGATCCTTCAGGTATTCGGGCGGTGCAACATCCCTGACAAATTCCTCAATAAACTCCTTTGCGAACGATCTTCTTTCATCCGCGTTGCCCGATTTGAAATCCCTGCAGCCCTCAGGAATCTTCTTCATGTCTCTCCTTCATCCAGCGGTAAGTGTAGATAAGACCTCAGCGCCCCGTCACAATCACGTCAACCTCGCAGTGAGCAGCGCGTTCACCCTGGCCATTACCTGGAATGCGTCGGCGACATAAACCACATCGGCCTTGCCGCGGCTCCAGCCGCAGTTGGGGTCGAGCGAGACAGCGCGGCGCTCGGCTATGAAACGCCAGCCCACTACGTGCGGCTCTTCGCCGTGGCAGCAGGTAGCCAGCCCCTTGGCGTGGCGCGGCGTTGCGCCCGTCTGGCCAATCTGGTTGAGATGCGTGAGGAAGGGAAGTACGGAGTTCCCTTCGCCGCCCTGGTCAACGAGCGATTTGCTGCTGCCCAGCGATGCGCCGGATGCGCGCAGGAAGCCGAGAATCAGCTCGCCCGCCTCGGCAGCATGAGTCTGGCCGTCGGGCTGCTTCTTTGTCCAACCGGCCCCGGCCACAAACAGCAGCCTGGCGTCGGGGCGAATCGTCTGCGTACCCTGCGAAGGCGCGCGGAAGCCGCTGACCGTGGTGCGCAGCTGCGGCAACTCGACCGCAATCTCCTCGACCTGCGCGGAGCCGGCTTCGCCCGCAAAGGCGGCGTGGGTGCCCGCATCCAGAAGCAGGAACCAGGGGCGGACATCGCGGATGAGAACGGCTTCCACGCGCTGGCGATAGAACCAGCGGGAGGCCTCGACAGTGTCAACGCCGCCAAGTGCCGTAATGTGCGTATCGATGAAGCCGCCCAGCCGGTGGGCGACCCCTGCGGCGACGCGGGTGAAGCGGGAACTGCCGGGAGCCAGCACGACGGTGGCCTGGGCGGCGCGGCAGAGGGCTTCGCAGGCGGTGGCGTCGGTGGCATAACGCGGCTGAGCAAATGCCTCGCCCGAGGCGGCCAGCAGGCGCGCACCGGCGGAGGCAACTGAACTGGCCGCGACTGTAGCGTCAGCGGCTACGATGCCGATCGTCAAGGGCGCAGAGAGCCGAGCAGCTAGCTCCTTGCCGGCGGTTACGGCCTCGAGCGAGGCCCGCGTGAGAGCCGAGCCCGATTCATCTACATGAGTCAAAACAAGTACAGATTCCATCATTCGGCTCCAATCCACTCGACCAGCTCGGCGGCAATCTGGTCGGGAGTCATGTTCTTCTCCACCCTCGTTATCCGCTGCTGCTTGGGCAAGCTGACGGAGACGTAGCGCAGGCCGTTGGCGGCCAGCGTAGCTGGCTTGGCCCTTTGCAGCGCGGGCAGGATGGTGCGCATGTTGGCCATGCCGATCTGCGGATTGTTGCGCGGCTCGGCCAGGTTGCCGGTGGCCCAGCCCAGCACGGCGGGGGGCCCTGAGCAGACCGAGACCTGGTGCTTGCCGCCCTCGACGCGCTCCAGCACCTCAAAGGAGCCGTCGTCGCGAAGGCCGATCTCGTCCACGCCCTGAAACTGGTCCGCGATGCCGAGCCGCTCGCCGACGAGTTGAAGCGTGACGCCCGCGCCGCGCGTGGCCGACTCCCAGCCGCCGAAGAGCATCAGCTTCGCGCGGTCGAGGCCGGGGATCGCGGCGATCGTTTCGGCCAGCACAGCCGCCGTCGAGTGGGCGTCGGGAAAGCCGCCGATGGGGCCGTCGATGGGAACCAGCTCGAAGCCGGCTTTTTGGGCCACGGTCATCATCACCTGCTGCAGCTTGGCCTTGGGGCCGAGGGAGACGAGCCAGACTTTGCTGCCGGGGTTCTTCGCGGTCAGATTTGCCGCTTCATACAGGGCGCTCGCGGCCCAGGGATCGAGCACCGCCGGCAGGACCATCTCGTTCTTCAGCCCCGGACCGGCGGGCCCGGTTACCGGCTCCAATGTTTGCAGCGGGTCGGGAACGATCCCCGCGCAAACGACGATGTGCATTGCATTTGCCATGAGAGGTTTCCTTCTCGACTAGTCTAATTGTCTCGGGATGCTCAGTTTTCCGCCGAGTGTAGGCCGCCCGCGCCGGCGCTGAACTCGATGTTGGAGTGGACTCCGTCCGGCGATTGGCCGCAGTTCCACAGGCAGGCGCCGCAGTAAGCGCACTTCTCGCGCTCAAAGGCAGGCGCGCCGTCCGCGCCCAGCGTGATGGCCTGGCCGGAGCACATGGCGATGCAGGTCTTCTCCACGCACTCGATGCACAGCCCCGAGTCGCGGAAGACCACGTGATCGGCGAAGCCTGGCACGGCCTGCACCTTGCCGCCCATCAGCAGCGCGTCCTGGTGCGTGACCAGCAGAATGTCGTCGAAGGGAATCTCAGGCCAGCCGCGCGCCGAGAGCAGCGCATCGTGCAGCGAACGCCCATCCGCCAGGGCCAGCGCGGCGGCATCTTTCAACTTGAGGCCCTCGGGCGAGCGCGGCGAGAAGGGGCGAATCTGCTTGTATGCCGGGGGAATATGCCCGCTCAACGCGAGCCGCCCGCCGGTAAGCCCGACCAGCGCCATGCCGATCATTCCTTTCACCAGACCGCCGTGGAAGCCGTTGCGGGCGTTACGGGCCTCCTGCGCGCCGCGCTCCACCCAGCTTGCGCGGCGGCGGGCTTCGTACGTCGCGGCAAGGTTTTCCCGCGTAAAGGGCTTGCCGGCGCGCAACAGCTCAATTACCGCCTCGCCCAGTTGCGTGCCTGTCGCCCAGGCCTCGTCAACACCGGAGCCGGTAAGCATGTTGGTCGAGCCCGAGCCTTCGCCAATGCGGGCAAAGCCGTCGCCAGTCAGGAACGGCTCTCCGTGCTTGCCGCTCTCTTCCAGCGACTTCGCGCCCCACGACCGCAGGATTCCCGCCTTCAGGTAGCGCCACAGCGCGGGATGCTGAACATAGTGCTGCAAATAGCGGTAGGCGGTGCGCGAGGGGTCGCTCATCCACGACGGAATGAAGATGCCCACCGAGACGAGCCGCTCCGGATGCACATAAAGGAAGCCGAAGATTTCCGGCTCCGGGAATCCAAAGGTGTGCCAGACGGTTCCCGGCTCCAGCACCGAGTCTTCAGGCAGCTCGATGACGAACTTCATGCCCAGCGCCCACTCGCGCCGCGCGTTCCCTTCGGGCAGGCCAAGGCGCTCGTCGAGAGCCTGGCCCACCGCGCCCACCGGACCGTCGCCCACCACCGTCAGTTGCGCGCGCACGTCCATTCCCGCCATATAGCCGTCGGCGGGCGCGCCGGACTTATCAACGCCCTGATTGGCGAGGCGCAACCCTTCAACTGTTTTGCCGGAACACAGCGGTCCGGCTACCGGGCTTCCCGGCCAGAGCTGCACCAGGCCTGTGGCCATAAGCTGCGCGCCAACCCACTGGTTGAACTGGCCGATGGAGAGCACCAGGCCGCCGTGCTTGTGCAAGAATCCCGGCGTCCAGGGCAGCTCGAAGGCGGAATCGCGAACTCCAGCCAGCCAGCCCAGGCCGCGCAGCGCCGCATCGGCCGCGCGCAGAGTGAGCGAGCGCCGGCTGGCTCCAACGGGATCCAGCAGATAGAAGACGCGCTCCTGCTTGACTTCGGCGGCCATGGGGATCTCAGCCGGATTGAGCTGAGGGAAACTTTCACGTATGCTCCGGGCGCGCGTGACCACTCCGCTGACGCCCGCCGCAAGATCGTCGGCGCGCTCGTAGCAGAGCACCTGCAAGGGCATTCCAGGGACGGCTTTGCTTGCAAAGGCCGGATCGTCGGAATGCGCGCTCCACTCGCGGGTGAGCGTGGTTAGAAAGCCGCCCATCGCCGGGCCGAAGCCGGCGCAGGCGATATCGACCTCCATTGACTGGCGATCGATTTCGGGGGCGGGTTGTTCTTCCACAATCGCGCTCGTGCTCATGCGGACCTCCTCGTTTGCGTGGACGGCCCAGGGTCGTGGTCTCCCACCCTTGCGACAGAAAGAACTCGCAAGGGTGAGGCACCCAGCGAGGTCTCCCAGGTCCGAGAATCCGGACCTGGGGCACCCAACCGTTGTGGAGAATCCGGTTTGACCCGAAAGCCATTCAATCCGCTCATGCGGGATAATCCAACGCTTCGGGAATCATGACCTTGCCGACCGTCTCCGCGGCGCGGTCCTTGGCCAGGCGGCAGCCGCTCAGGCAGGTGGTCAGTTTGCTTTGCAGGCGCAGGAACTCGCTGGAGCCGGCGCAACCCGCGCAGGGGCCAGCCTTCTGCGGATGGCTTCCGTCGGCGGCCAAGACGTCGATGGCATAGGCCGAGATGCCGGGCATGGTCTCCTCGTACTCCTCCAGCTCGGCGGCCAGGAAACAGTTGCGGTGCTCTTCTTCCTCCCAGGCCGGGTGCCGATTGTAGCCGAAGACCAGTTCGCCGCAGATGCGCGAGACCTCACCGGCTGCCGACGCGGCCTGCGTGTGGCAAAGGTCGCTGAGGAATTGGACGGTGCCTTCCAGGCCCTCGGCGGCGACTGGATCGCTGGGGCCGCGCGCTTCAAGCTCCAGCATATCCAGAATCTGCGCGCGCGAAGCGACCAGCCAGCAGAGCGCGTCGGCCAACGCAAAGGTCACGCCCTGGCGCTGCCCGTGATAGAGCTTGTTTCCGCCGGGGTCGGTGGACCGCTGCAAATAGTTCATCGTCCATAGCCACAGGGTCATGGCCGAGGCCAGGGTGCATGCGCCGGTTCCGGGCCGCTCACTGGCGATCCCGCGCATCTCCTTGATCCAGGCGCGGAACTGCGCCAGAAAGACCTCACTGGTCATGGTCACAGTCAACTGACGGCGCTGCACGGCTTCCGGTCCCTCGTAGGTAGCTTCGAGCTGCGCGTCCATCCATTTATTAGCGAGGAAACCGGGGCAGTCCTCGGTGATGCCGTAGCCGCCCATAAGGCTCACGGCCTCGCGCAGCATATTTGCGCCGTGGCCGGTATTCCAGAGCTTGGTCGCCGGGCAAATCACGTTGGCCTCGGCGTCGAGCAAGACAAACTCGACCAGCGGATCGGACTCCAGTTCGGCGCGGCGCGGGTCGCCTGGCCGCATCGAGAGCATCTCGACGGCCCGCTGTTCGCTCTCCTTCAGAGCCCTCAACTCCGCGCGCCCGCCCTGGACGCCGCGGTCCTTCAGCAGCGCAGTTTTCAGCTTTTCCAGCGGGTCGAGCGTATCGAAGAGCCGAGCGGCGGCAAAGCCGAGCGAAGTTGCGGCCTCGCCGGTAGCCCACACATCTACCAGGCGATGGAGCGCGTCTTCGCGCTGCTGGATGCCTTGCTCATAGCGGATCGAACCGGGCTTGGCACCCTCGGCCCCGCGGAAGCGCTGGCGCTGGTAGCGGATCACTGGCTCGATGGCCGAAAGCAGCTTGGCCGCGGTCATCAGTCCCACTGGTACCCGCGTGCGGCGGAAGACGGCTTCAATAACTTCGCCGTGGTTGAAGTTGGGGACGATTACGCCGTCCTTCACGGTGTAGCCGCCCACGATGCGGCTGGCCGGAACCTTGAGGTTGAAAATGGGATCGCCGGTGGAGGAGAGCTGATGAACGAGCTTCTTGGTCGGGGTTCCGCGATCGAACGTGCCCTCGTCGCCCTCTTCCATAATCACCATGCAACTGCCCTTGATGCGCGGATCGCAGGAGTTGACCGCGGCGGTGACGAAGTTGGCGAAGGCGATGTTGGTGATGAACCGGCCGCGCTTGTCCACCTGTAGCCAGGGCTCCTCGCCGTCCTTCCACTCGGCAACGCTGACTTTGCCGCTCAACATGCCGGTATCCACGCCCACGTAGGGAACCGGTTCGGTCAGCGCAAATGCGCCGCGCCAGGGCTTGCGGTCTTCCCCGTTCTGCGGGGGTGCGGCCAGCGTCTTGTAGTGAGTGACTTGTTCCTGGGTGCCGCGCTCGTGGATGGGCGAAAGGGCAAGAAAGCTGGCCAGGCTGGCCGTTGCCGCGCCGCCGTCAACCCAGGCCAGCTCAAAGGCGGCCAGGCCCAGCGCCAGATTCTTCGGGCCGGAGATGAATCCGCCCTCCTCCGGCTCCATGAAGGCCGCCGTGATGCCGGCGCGGTCAAAGGCCTCCAGCATCTCGTTCTTTCCGGCTGTCCACTCATGCGTGTTGCGCTCTCCCGCGGCCACCAGGCGAGCCACGGTTCCCCGCGCCACGCCGCGCGCCGACTGAACGAGCATCTGCAAATCGAAGCGGTCGGCGAACCGCCATTGAATCTGACGCACCGCATCCCCAGGGAGGGTGAGCATGGTCTTCGTTTCGGATACCGCGACTGTGGCCATCGATTCTGTCCTTTAGCAGCGGTCATATTGTGCTTGAACAGGCGCACTCCGGCATGTGACCCGTATCACTTGGAAGCGAACCGCCTCAGCCCAGCCAAATCGGGCGAAGGAGCGGATTGCTTTGAGAGACGCAGCGATTGTTCGTTTGCGGCACTGGGGTGGCTCTTCCATCCTGTGATCGCCATCACTTTCTATGGCGAAGCGGAGCCTATATGACAGGTACTTAACCGGGAAAATCCCCCACGACCGGCAAAGGAGCAATACGATGACCCTTCGATTCAGAACCGCAACCATGATCCTGCTGGCCGCTTCCCTGGTGACGCCGGCCTTTGCGCAGGCGCCCGGCGCTGACACCTACAAGGCCAAGTGCGCCATGTGCCACGGCACCGACGGCCTGGCCGCCACGCCGATGGGTAAGGCCCAGAAGATCGCCTCCTTCAAGGATCCGGCGATGGTCAAGGCGCCCGACGCCCAGTTCATCGCCTCCACCAAGAACGGCAAGGGCAAGATGCCAGCCTACGCCGGCAAACTGACCGATCCCCAGATCAAGGACGTGATCGCTTACATTCGAACCCTGCAGAAGTGAAGTGGCTCGACTAGCTGGAGTCCGCGGCGGAAGCACGGAAGGTCGATTCGGAGCTGACATGAGGACCGTTTTCTCGATCCCGCTGGTTGTGGCTGCATCGGTCTTCCTATTCCTGGCGGCGCCGGGCAGGGCCGGCGCGCAGACGGATTGCCTTGCCTGTCATTCGGACGCCGGAATTCAGGATGCGTCGGGGCACAGCGTCGGCGTGGATGCGCCGAAGTTTCATTCCAGCATTCACGGCAGCCTGCAATGCGGCGATTGCCACGCCGCGATCAAGGAGTATCCCCATCCCGACAAAGTGACGCCGGTCCAGTGCGAGACCTGTCATGCCGACGAGGCAGCCGGACTGGTTGGCAGTGTCCATGCCTCCCGCGCCGAGCATCCCTGCACCAGTTGCCATGGCGACGCCCATTCCATCTTTCCCAAATCGGACCCCAAGTCCGCGGTTTATCCACTCAACGTTCCGCGCACCTGCGGGAACTGCCACGGCAACGGCGAGATGGCCAAGAAGCATGGCCTGAACAACGTCTATCCGCTCTATCTGGACTCGATCCACGGCTTTGCCCTCAGCAAGGAGGGTTTGCTGGTGGCGGCGAATTGCCAGAGCTGCCACGGATCGCATCACATCCTGAGCCACAAGGATCCGGCGAGTCCCACCTACAAGGCCAGCGTTCCCAAGACCTGCGGAAACTGCCACGCCGGGATTACAGCGGACTATATGGGCGGAGTTCATGGAAAGGCTGTCCTGGCGGGCAAGCTGGACGCGCCGGTTTGTTCCGATTGCCACACGGCGCATGCCATCGAGCAGCCCACGGCCTCGGCCTTCCGGATGCAGTCAACGCCCATCTGTGGAAACTGCCACAAGGATAAGTTCAGCACCTACCGCGATACCTTCCACTCGCAGTTGGGTTCGCTGGGCGGCTACGTGGAGACGGCGCGCTGCTGGGACTGCCACGGGGCGCATGAGATTCTGCCGGCCTCCGATCCCCGCTCGCCCATCAACAAGGCCAATCTGGTCCAGACCTGCGGCCGCTGCCATGCGGGCGCCAATCTCAGCTTCGTCCAGTATCAGCCTCATGCCAACGCCCGCAATCGCAAGCTGAATCCTGCGCTCTACTTCATCCGCTTGTTCATGAATCTGCTGCTGGCCAGCGTGCTTAGCTTCTTTATGATCCACACCATCCTGTGGCTGATCCGCTCGCGATACGACCAGGTTAAGAGAAGAAAGGCCGAAGGAGGCAAGAATGCCTGATATGGAGCAAGCGGCAGTTGCAAGCGGAGAGCCGGCCGGCGCGCAGGAGCGGTACTTCGTGCGCTTCACGCGCGCGCAGAGGTACATGCATGCCGTCCTCTTTACTACCTTCCTGGGGCTGGCGGCGACGGGCCTGCCGATGCGCTTCAGCCAGAGCGCCTGGGCGCGCCGCTTCGCCAGCGGGGTGGGCGGGTTCGGCGCCATCATCTTTTTCCATAAACTCTTCGCTGTGATTCTGACGCTGGCGTTCCTGATCCACGTAAGAGAGATCTTCCAGCGCGCGCTGGTTCGTCGTGAGAAGGGGATCTTCTGGGGTCCGACCTCCATGGTGGGCAACTGGAAGGATGTGAAGGATCTCTTCGGACACCTTCGCTGGATGGTTGGCCTGGGACCGAAGCCGCAATTCGAGCGCTACGCCTATTGGGAGAAGTTCGATTACTGGGCGGTCTTCTGGGGAATGGTTGTCATCGGTTTCTCAGGCTATGCAATGTGGTTCGCCCCGTTTTTCGCCAGGTTCCTGCCCGGCTGGGCGTTGAACGCCGTGCTCGTGATTCACAGCGAAGAAGGATTGCTCGCCATTCTCTTCATCTTTTCCATCCACTTCGTCAACACCCACCTGCGCCCCGATAGTTTTCCCATGGATCTGGTGATCTTCACCGGCGTGGAGAGCGAGGAAGAGTTCAAGACCAAGCGCCCGATGGAATATCAACGGATTGCGAGCGAGGGGAAACTGGAGACACGGATATCCCACGCTCCGGCGCTGTGGCTGACGAACTTCTCCAAAGTGGTTGGGACCATCGCCATCCTGATCGGACTGACTCTGCTGGTGCTGACGCTGAGTGCGTACTTCGGCTCCTGAGTCAGAATTTCATCCGGTGACAATCCAGCCTTGTCGCGGCCGCAAAGCAATTCTAAACGGACCTCCACATTGGCCATCGCAGGAGTAGACCACCGGTCCGCTCCCGTAGGGAGTTATCGAAAATAGCCCAGGGCAAGCGTAGCGCAGCCCTGGGTGAAGGGCAAAACAAGAGTCATCCGCCCCGGAGGGGCCGATCGAATCCTTTCGTTATGGACCACTGAATTCAGCGATGGTGCCGGGCTTCACACCGCCCCGACGGGGCGGGAATCCATCGGGCGACCGCCTTCCCAGGGTTTCGCCCTGGGCTTTTATCATCTCCTCCCTTCGGGACGAACTAGGCTGCATTCTCCTCTACTTCCACCATTTAGATCTGCTGAACTCCTGATTCCCTGGTTGTGCCCGCCCCGCCATTCTGCTACGATTCCACTAGAGATGATTCCCGCTTCCCTAAGCCGTTCTTGTTGTTGCCTGTCGAAGATCTCCGACGGGTGTGCTAACTAGTCTCCGATCTCCAAGCATAGTTGATCCAGAAGACGCACCCGATAGCTGATTAGCCGGGTTTGCCCCCTCATCTCCGGCATTCAGCCTGCACTTTCCCAGTGAAGAGGTTTCATGCCGGTCATTGAAAGCGAATCGTCCTCAACCACGCCGCCAGCCGCCGTTGCCCCGGCGCGGCGCTTGAGTCATCTGCGCCTGCTCGAGGCCGAGAGCCTGCACATCCTGCGCGAGGTTGCCTCCGAATTCGAGCGGCCAGTGATGCTGTACTCCATCGGCAAGGACTCCTCCGTGATGCTGCGCCTTGCGCAGAAGGCTTTTTACCCCGGCCCGATTCCGTTTCCGCTGTTGCACGTCGACACCGGATTCAAGTTCGCCGAGATGCTCTCGTTTCGCGATGAGATGGCCCGCTCCGTTGGCGCCGAGTTGCTGGTGTGGCGCAATGAAGCCGCCATTGCGGCGGGCGCCAATCCGATTGCGCTCGACACCAAGCGTTGTTGCGGACTGCTCAAGACGCAGGCGCTGCTTGACGCCCTGAAGCGTTATAACTTCGATGCGGCCTTTGGCGGCGCACGCCGCGATGAAGAGAAGTCACGAGCCAAGGAGCGCATCTACTCCTTCCGCGACGGCGCAGGCCAGTGGGACCCGAAGAACCAGCGACCGGAGATATGGAACCTCTACAACGCTCGCATTCATCCCGGCGAAAGCATTCGCGTCTTTCCGCTCTCCAACTGGACCGAGTTGGATGTTTGGCAATACATCCATGAGGAGAAGATCCCGATAGTCGATCTCTATTTCGCCAAGGAGCGGCCGATGTACGTGCGCGGCGATGCGCTGCTTCCCATCGAGCAGAGTTTCGTTGCGCGACTGGGCGAGAAGCCGCAGATGGTCAAGTCGCGGCTGCGCTCGCTCGGTTGCAGCCCTTGCACTGGGGCCATTCGCTCCGACGCCGATACGCTTCCCAAGATCATCGCCGAACTGATCTCCTTTCGTTCCTCGGAACGCGCCAACCGCGTCATCGACCACGACCAGGATGGGTCGATGGAGATCAAGAAGCGGGAGGGCTACTTCTAGGTGACAGTCTTGGCGGCTCCGATTGCAGCTACTCCCGGTTTTTCCATCGACGAGTTCCTTGCCCAAGAGCGCGAGAAGGATATTCTGCGCTTCTCCACCGCCGGCAGCGTGGACGATGGAAAGTCCACGCTCATTGGCCGCCTGCTCTACGACACGCAATCGGTCTACGAAGATCAGGTGCGCTCCATCGAAGGGAAGGGAACGACCGCGCCGGGACAGATCGACTTCGCGCTGCTCACCGACGGCCTGCGCGCGGAGCGCGAGCAGGGCATCACCATCGACGTTGCCTATCGCTACTTCTCCACACCGCGGCGCAAGTTCATCATCGCGGATACGCCGGGGCACGAGCAGTACACGCGCAACATGGCCACGGGAGCCTCGACGGCCGATGCCGCGGTGGTGCTGATCGACGCTTCAAAAGGCGTGCTCATTCAGTCGCGCCGCCACGCCTACATCGCCTCGCTGCTGCGCGTGCGCCACATTCTGGTCGCCGTGAACAAGATGGACCTGATCGGCTACGATGAGGAACGATTTCGCGTCATAGTGCGCGACTTCAAGCTGCTGCTCGAAGCGATCGCGGCCGATACTGGCAATCCCGTCGATCCGGTCTTTGTGCCCGTCAGCGCGCTGGCTGGCGACAACATAGTTCACCGTTCCGATGCAATGCCCTGGCACAAGGGGCCATCGCTGCTGGAGCTGCTCGAATCCACGCCGACCTCGCTCGATACCCGCGCTGATGCCTTCCGCTTTCCCGTGCAACGAGTGCTGAGGCCCGACCCCGCCTTTCGCGGCTTTGCAGGGCAGATTGCCTCGGGTACCGTTCGACCCGGCGACAGAATTACCGTGCTTCCTTCGGGCAGGAGCGCCGAGGTTGCGCGCATCGTCACCTGGGACGCCGACCTTGCCGAGGCTCATGCGCCGCTGTCAGTCACTCTGGTGTTGAATCGCGAGGTCGATATCAGCCGCGGCGATCTCATTGTCGGTTCTCAGGCTCCGGCAACCGTTGCCAAGAGTTTGAAGGCCGCGCTGGTGTGGATGGACCAAAGGCCGCTCGACCGCAATCGCCGCTATCTGCTCAAGCACACCAGCCAGACCGTGCCGGCCTTCGTTGCGTCCATCCATCATCGCACCAACATCGGCACGCTCTCGCGCGAATCCGCAGAGACGCTGCGCATGAACGACATTGGCGTGGCAACGCTGACATTGCTGCGTCCGATTGCCATCGACCTTTATGCGGAGAATCGCTCCACCGGCGCTTTCATCCTCATCGATCCCCAGAGCAACGCCACCGTCGCAGCGGGCATGGTGATTGCCGCATTGAGCCATGACGCATCGGCCGCGAACGCATCTGGCCCCGTGACTGACGACGAGCGGGCCGCGCGCTGGGGACATCGCGGCGGCGTTCTTGAATTGAATGGACCAACGGAAGTTGTCGACCGCATCGAGCGTTCGCTGTTCACGCGCGGCGTCGTTACAGTGCGCGTCGAAGCGGACGGCGGCGGCGCGCTGGATGCAGGCTTGGCCGAGGCGCTTATCCGGTCGAAGGTTCTATCCGGCATGGTCGCCTTGGCTATAACTCCGGAGAGTGGCGCTACTTTGATCGCGCGCGCCGGGAGCGAGCAGATTGCGCTCGACGCAAACGATTCGGATCAGGCAATTGCGGCAGTTCATGGGCTGCTCGCGCGAGCCGGCGTTCTTGTGTCGCAAGGCAATGCGGATTGGGAGATCTAAGTCGGAAGGGGAGGCCGCTCGATGAGTACCGTTGAAATCAATGCGCAAGTGAATGCCAAGCTGAATGCGGTGCGCAGCACCCTTGCGCGCGAGGTCGCAGGCAAGGGCGATGCGTGCCTGACTTGCAGCTTTCAGGCTGAAGACGTGCTGCTGGCAAAGCTGGCCATCGAGTTCGATGCCAAGATACCGGTTCTCTTCCTCGATACCGGCTACCATTTTGCCGAGACCTACGCCTATCGTGATCGTCTGGCAAGCGAGTGGCGGCTGAACCTCATCAACCTGCTCCCGGCGCAGACGGTCGCCGAGCAGGAGGCGGAGCACGGGCTTCTTTACCAGTTTGCGCCCGATCTCTGCTGCAAATTGCGCAAGGTGGAACCGCTCTTCAAGGCCGTGGCTGAGTATCGCGTTTGGCTGACAGGCTTGCGGCGCGAGCAGGCAAAGAGCCGCGCTGAGCTTGAAGAGGCGGCGCTCTTCACGCTTCCCGGCGGCCAGCAGGTGCTGAAATTCGCGCCCCTTGCTGCATGGACGACGCGCGACGTGTGGTACGCCTGCGAGCAGCTCTCGATTCCCCTGCTGCCGCTCTATGCACGCGGATACTCCTCGATCGGCTGCGAACCATGTACCTCGCTTCCGCTGGATCCGAACGATCCGCGGTCGGGCCGCTGGGCCGGCCGCAAGGTTGAGTGCGGCATTCACATCGAAGCGGCGCCGGCAAAGTAAGACAACTGCAAAATAGACGCGAGACGAGCGTAAGTAAGGGCGCACACAACTCAACTGAGATAGGCGGAGAATCCCGCACTGTTGCCGGAGGCGCCTTCCGATGGCTTCATCTGGCCGAAAGCTGTCCAGGCTTTCCAAGTACCCTGGCGTGAATTCATGCCGCGAAGCCGGGTTGAAACGGAGGCTATCTCCGATAAACCACTCATGGCTTCACTTCCAAACTCAGAATGCCGCGCGCCGGACCCGGCTCCCCGGCCCGCGGAGCGTCGCGTTCAGAGGCGGTTGTTCTGGCCGGGAACCGCGGTAGTCCGGATTCTCCCCTATGGACCGGATGTTCTTGGCGTCCTGCTCGACCTGAACGAATCGGGATGCGGGGTCGAAATCGGAATCGCCATTCCCGCCCAGGTCGGCGACCAGGTCGAGGTGGAGCTGCATGTGCGCGGCGTGGCCCTGGAGCGAGCCGGCGTGATTCGCTACATCGATGTAATCCGGCGCACGGAGCGCGAGACGCGGGCAGGCATCGAGTTCATTGAGCCATGCAGCCGGAGGACCGCGCAGATCGATCGCTCGGTAAAGGGAGTGTTGCGGCAAGTCGATCGAAGCCGCATGACGGGCCGCTGAGGCGCGCTGCAAAGGAGAGCGGCGGTTGACGCACGACGGAGCAAACTTCTAGAGGATCGCCATTGCTACATGATTGACAACGAAGGCCGCGCCGTAGGCCAGCACCAACATGTAAAGGAACTGCACGGCCGGCCAGGTCCAACTGTTGGTCTCGCGGCGCACCACGGCCATGGTCGAGGTGCATTGCATGGCGAAGGCGAAGAAGATCATCAGCGCCAGCGCGCCTCCCAGCGTCATGTCGTGGTGCAGAGCGGTTTGCAGATGCATGGCCTGGGTGGCCGGATCTGCGCCATAAAGGGTGCCCATGGTGCTCACCATCACCTCGCGGGCCAGAACGCTCGAGAGCAGCCCGATGCCGATCTTCCAGTTGAAGCCCAGCGGCGCAATGGCTGGCTCGATGAAGTGGCCCAGGCGGCCGATCAGGCTGTCTGCCAGCTCAGGCGCTGAGATGGCGCCCCCCGGAGCCTGAATCACAGGCAGGTGGGCTAGCACCCACAGCGCCAGCGTGACGCAAAGAATGATCGTGCCGGCCTGGCGCAGGAAGATGCGCGCGCGATCTACCAGGCGCAGCGCCAGTGAGCGCAGCGTGGGCATGCGGTACTGCGGCAGCTCCAGAATGAACGGCGTCTCGCTGGACTTGAGGATCGAGCTTTTCAGCAGCCATGCCGTGGTCATCGCGCCCACAAAGCCGGCCAGATAAAGCCCCAGCATCGTCAGCGTTCGCAAACCCAGAAAGCCATGCAGATAGACGATATTAGGAATGAAGGCGGCAATCAGCAGCATGTAAACCGGCAGCCGCGCCGAGCAGGTCATGAAAGGCGTAACCAGGATCGTCGCCAGCCGATCGCGCCGGTTCTCGATGGTGCGCGTGGCCATGATGGCCGGAACCGCGCAGGCATAAGCCGACAGCAGCGGAATGAAGGCTTTGCCGTTGAGCCCGGTCGAGCGCATCACGCGGTCGGCGATCAGCGCCGCCCGCGACAGGTAGCCCGAGTCTTCCAGAATCCCGATAAAAAGAAACAGCAACAGGATCTGGGGCAGAAAGACCAGTACCGACGAGATGCCCTTCCATGCGCCGTCCAGCACCAGCGACTGAATCCATCCGGCGGGCAGCAGCGGGCGGGCCAGGCCGCCGATGCGGGCCAGAATGTCGCCAAAGCCGTCGGATAGCGGCTGGCCGATGGAGAAGACCACCTCAAAGACGCCCACCACCACCACCAGAAACAACAGCGGCCCCCATACCCGGTGCAGCAGGACGTTGTCGATCTTGCGCGTGCCTTCCACAGACAGCGGAGCCTGAAAGCCAGTGTTGCGGCTTACCTGCGCCGCCCAACTGTGAGCGCTGGCCGCATTGCCCACCACCGGCAGCGCCAGCGGCTTGGCGGCGGCGCGTTCCGTTTGCTGGTGCAGGAAGAGCGGAACGGCATCCAGGCCGCTGCCGCGCACGGCGCTGATCTGGGCCACCGGCGCGCCCAGTTCCCGCGCCAGCTTGAGCGGGTCGATCTGGCCGCCACGGGCCTCCATCAAGTCGCTCATGTTCAGCAGCACCAGCGTGGGCAACCCAATCGCCAGCACCGGGGCGGCCAGCATCAGCTGCCGCTTGAGGTGCAGGGAATCCAGAACCAGCAGCACCGCATCCGGCTTGGGCGTGCCCGGCATCTTGCCGCGCAGCACGTCCACCGCGACGCGCGCATC
>JBEKDH010000043.1:0-25529 GCA_050014455.1 Occallatibacter sp. | reverse complement strand
ACGGTGACCGGATAGGGGATGCGCCGCGGCATCTTCCACAGGAAACGCCCGCGCTCGAAGCTGAAGATGCTGCCCCAGACGCCGTCGAGATTCACTGGGATAATCGGCGCTTCGACGCCCTTCATAATGCGTTCGAGGCCGCGCCGGAAGGGGAGCAACTGCCCGGTGCGCGTAATCTGGCCCTCGGCAAAGATGCAAACGATGTCGTCCTGGCGCAGAGCGTCGCTGGCCGTGCGCAGCGAGCGAATCATGTCGCGCGGCCTTTGTTCGCTGGAGATGGGAATCGCTTTCATCGCTTTGGCAAAGGGCTTGACAAACTTGTTGTCGTAGATGCCTTTGTACATGAGGAAACGAATGGGCCGATCAGTGGACGCAATCAGTAGAAGAGCATCGACAAACGACATGTGGTTGCATACCAGCAGCGCGCCAGTCTTGTCTGGGAAGTTGTCGCGGCCGAGAACCTTGACGCGATAGACCGTGTGGGTGAAGAAAAACAGCAGCAAGCGCCCGAACCACTCCGGCAGCAGGAAAAGAACGTAGACCGTACCTATCGCTGTTATGAGGGATGCGGCAACGATGACTTCACGGGGATTGAGGCGGGCATACGCAGTGAAGACAAAGTACACCCCCGATGAGAGCGCGATTCCTACAAACGACAGCAGGTTTGCCGCGGCAATGACGCCGCCCTTGTCTTTTTCCGCCGGCCGATGTTGAATGAGCGCGTTCACCGGAACAGCGTAGAACCCGGCCCAGAATCCCAGCACGCCGAGCAGAACTCCGGAGCCGATCAGGCCAGCGTGGAGGCTGCCCAGCACCAGCCCCGTCACGGTCATTCCGATTGCGCCCAGCGGAATCAAGCCGTACTCAATCTTGTTGCCGCTCACCAGGCCGGCCACCATGCTGCCAATTCCGATGCCTACGGCGAGCGCGGCATTCAAATAGCCGGTCTTTGTCTGCCCCACATGCAACACATCCGGCCCGAATACAACAATGGTTGAAAAGAGCAGCGAGCCCAGGAACCAGAAGTAGGTGTTGCCCAGCACCGCCAGGAAGAGCGGCTGGTCGCGCCGCATTAAACCAATCTGCTGCCAGAGATCCTCGAGAAAATTGATGCGAAGCTTCTTATCGGGAGCCGCCGCCGGCACAGGGTCAATGCCAAGACTTGTGAAGAACCCAACAATGGCCAGCCCCAGCAAAACGAACCCGGCATATACCTCGCGACCGGCGAAGTGCTCCGCCAGCGACGCCCCGGTGATCGTCCCAACAATAATGGCCAGAAAGGTGCCCAGCTCGATTACGCCGTTTCCCCACGACAGCCGCTTGGTTTGCAGTAACTCCGGCAGCAGCCCATACTTCGACGGGCCAAACAGCGCCGCCTGTGTAGCAACCAGTCCCAGCGCCACCAGCGACGTGGGCCAGGAATGAAACGCCAGCCCCGCGGTGGCCACGGTCATGGCGCATATCTCCATCCCTTTGGTCCACAGCGTCACCCGGCGCTTGCTGAACCGGTCAGCAAGCCAGCCGCCCACCATGCTGAACAAGACAAACGGCATGGAGAAAAGGAAGGTAACCAGAGAAACAAAGCTCGCCCGGTGACTCCCTGCCAACCCCATGCCGACAATCATGGCCAGCAGCAGGTTGCGCAGAATGTTGTCGCTGTAAGCCCCTTGGAACTGCGTGGCAATCAGCGCCCAGAAGCCACGCTCGCTGCGCGGCTTCTCTGGCATCGGGAACGGAAGTTCTGCGTCGGCAATCATGCTTCTTTACGTCCAATCGGCGTCTTGGTTGGGTGCCGTCGATTATAGCGCCGCCCGGCTCCAGTTGGGTTATACTTGCCAGTCATTGAATCACAAGGCCAATCTCACGCTCTACCAGAACGCGCATCCGGCCGGGCCTTGCAAAAAAGTTTGCAAGAGGTTTTGCCGGGCTCGTTCTTGTATCAGGCGCCCATTTGCCGCAAGCTGAGGGGTTCGAAGCATGGAGATCATTATTGTACTGATCGTTGGGTTTCTGTTGGGTATCCCTGTGATTGCGATCGTTGCCCTGGTGCGAAGCGGGAACACGCGCAGGCTACTGGATGAAGCGAGCCTGGAATTCCGCGACAAGATCTCCGATCTGAGGGGAGAGATCGCCGGGCTGCGCCGTCAGCTCAACGAGGTTTCTGGGCGGATGGGCCACCCGCCTCCGGCTTCTTCGGCTACGCCGGCTGCCGCGCCGCAGGGGGTCAAGCCTGCCTCCGAACCCGTTGCGGCGCCTCCGGAGACAGCCAGGCCGATAGCGCATCCTGCCCCGGCGGCATTAGTCCCGGAGCGCGCGGCCAGCGCCTTTACAGCTTCATTGTCGGTGCCCGCTCCTGCGACGCAGGCTTTCCTCAACCAGCCGAGGCCCAGTCCGGCGAAGCCGCGGGTCGAGCCCCCTGCACACCCGGACATCCCCAGGCCATTGCCCCCAACATCTCCTCCACAGGCGCCGCCTTTGCCGTCTGCGGCGGCAGCCAAAACCGAGAGGCCAGCCGATGCGGGGCCGGCGCCCCGGCCAGGCCCGCCCGCGATGCCTCAACCCCAGAGAGCAGCGCAGCCGTCCTTTGCTTCCGGTGTTCCCCGCTTTGCGGCGGTCGAGACCGCTCCCCCGGGCAAGAGCTTCGCGGAAGGGTTGCGCGCCACGCTGCCGCTGGAAGAGGTTCTGGGCATGAACCTCTTTGCCAAGCTGGGCATCGTCCTGCTGGTGCTGGGCTTCGCGCTGCTGGGGCGCGTGGCGCTCATCTCCATGGGCCCGGGAGCGAGGGTCGCCCTGATCTACGCGGCGGGAAGCGCGCTGCTCGGCGGGGGAATATGGCTGGAAAGAAAGGAACGCTACCGGATTGTCGGACGCGCCGGTATCGGCGGCGGATGGGCGACGCTCTTCTTCACCACCTATGCCATGTATCACGTTCCGGCAATGACGATCATGAGTTCCAGCACGCTCAACTGCGTGCTCATGCTCGTGGTGGCTGTCGCAATGGTGGCGCATACCTTGCGCTATAAGTCGCAGGTGGTCACAGGTCTTGCGTTTCTGCTTGCGTTTTCAACCGTTGCCCTGAGTCAGGACAGCGTCTACGCCCTAACCGCCGGGGTCATTCTCGCTCTCGGCATTGTTGCCATCGCCCTGCGCATGGGCTGGTACGAGCTTGAGGTCTTCGGCATTCTGGCCAGTTTTGGCAATCACTTCTATTGGCTCTACAGGCTGTATCCCGACGGCGTAGCGGGCCATCCTTTTCCGCAGTTCTGGCCAAGCGCCACGATCCTCATCCTCTACTGGGCAATCTTCCGGTTCTCCTATATCGCGCGCAGAATTCGCGCCCCGCGCGACGAAACCGTCTCCACCATCGCGGCGTTGCTCAACACCATGCTGCTGGGCGCGGTTATGAAGTTCCAATCCACGCACCCGGAGTTGGTCTTCTACGCGATACTCGCAATCGGAGCGGCAGAGTTTGCCTGCGGGCAGTTACCCGTGACACGGCGGCGCCGCCCGGCATTCATTTTGCTCACCGTGATGGGCACCATGCTGATGTTTGCCTCGGTGCCCTTCAAATTCAGCGGGAACAGCATTGCGCTCTTCTGGATGATCGCGGCAGAAGTTTTGCTGATTGCCGGGATTGTTCAATTGGAAGTGGTCTTTCGCCGCCTAGGACTGCTGGCGGGACTTGTCACCGGCCTGCTGGTCGTCTACGAATCGCAGTATCTTGTCGAATTTCGACAGCAATCGGAGGCACAGCTCCTTCAGGACGGCGTTCTGCTGCTCACTTGCAGCGCCTTGTTCTACTTGAACTCGCTGTTCATTGCCCGCAAATGGCGGCATCTCCTGGGGTCGTTTGACGGAACGACTGCGACCTTGCACAGCTATATCGGATGTGTCACCGCCTTCCTTGGCGTGTGGGGCGTCATTACCGGCGACTGGACCGCGATCGGCTGGTCTGCGCTGATGCTGGGCGCGGCTCTCGGAGCGCGCTATCTGAACAGCAAGCACCTCATCGCGCAGGCCAGCGCGCTGTTTGCCGCCATGGCGATTCGCGCGGCGGTCTTCAATTGCCACCTGTCCGACCTCTATCCGCACCACATTGCCTTGCGCCTGGCTACTCTGCCGATGCTTGCAGCCGTCTGTTACGGGACGGCCTGGGCGCTTTCAGGTGTCGACGATCTGCGCGTTGCTCCCCGCATGGCTATGCTGTGGACGGGGACCGCGCTGCTGGTCACCCTTGGCTGGCTGGAATTGCCTCCAGTTTGGATCGCCGGCGCATGGATGGCGCTGGCGGTGGTTCTCGCGCTGATTGGGCGGCGCTCCCGGATCGCGGAGCTTGCGTATCAGGAACATGTGCTTGCAGCCATGGTGGCTGCTCAGCTTGTCGCAGTCAACTTGGATGCGCAGAGCGCGAGGGAGCGCTACCTGCCGTTTCTTGGCTGTGCCGGCGCGCTCTACGCCATCTCGCGCTTTTGCACTCTGAAGGACGCCGTCTACCGGCGCCCCGCCGCGTGGTTGCATACCTGGGGCGCCACCGCACTGATCGCGACACTGGCCTGGAATGAATCTCCGCAACCGTGGCTGGCGGCAATCTGGGCTCTGTTTGCGCTGGCGTTGGCGGTCACCGATCGCATCTTCGACGTCGAGGAGCTTCCCTATCAGGCGCACGTGCTCGCTCTGCTGGCCGTGGCGCGCGCGATGACCCTCAATTTGTACATGCAGGACAAGTGGCACGGGGTCGATCTGCGGTTGATCACTGTGGGGATCCTGGTCGCGGTGCTTTATGCAATGGCGCTGTGGGTGCGCATGCCGGGGTCGATTCGCGGCTCAGAGGCGCGTCACGCCTATACGTGGGTTGGGTCGGGCCTGGCCGCCTGGCTGCTGTGGCGCGAGCTGCAACCCATTGCCGTGGCCGTCGGCCTGGCGGTCTTTGGGCTGTTGCTCTTTGAGTTCGGGACGTGGCGCCAGCAAAAACAGATTCGCCTGCAGGCTTATGTTGCGCTGGCGGCGGCGTTCGCGCGCATCTTCTTCGTCAATCTCACCGCCGAAACGCTTCCCGGCGAAGCGCTGAGTCCACGCATCTACACGGTTGTGCCCATTGCGCTCATCTACTTTTTCGTGTGGGCGCAATTGCAATCGGAAAAGGCCGCGCCCGAAATCGGGCGCTGGCGGGTGGCCGATCTGATCGCCTATTTCGGCACCGGATGCGTTGCGGCCCTTCTCTACTTTCAGACGCCCGCGGAATGGATCGTCGTGGCCTGGTCGATTCTGGCCGTGGTGATGCTGGGAGCGACTCTGTTGCTCGACAAAGAAGTCTTTCACCAGCAGGCGGCGCTGCTGGTTGCGGGGATTGTCGTCCGCGGCCTGGCGCACAACATCTTTGGCGGAAGTTACTTTGTCGAAGGGGGATGGCGGGGCAATTTTGCCGTGCTTTCGCTTGCCGCCGCACTGCTGCTTGCCGCTCTGCCAATCGCATTCCGGCTCCGCAAGCGCTATGCCGAGCGTACTGGCCTTTCGTTTCTAAGCCGCTGCACAGCCGTGAACCACCCGGAGCAACTGTTCTTCTTTGCGCCCATCATTCTGGTTACCTTCATGATCGCGGTAAAGATGAATCCGGGAATGGTGACGCTGTCGTGGGGCATTGAGGGAGTGATGGTGATTGTGCTGGGACTGCTGGCCAGCCAGCGCAGCTATCGCATCACCGGCTTATTGCTGCTGCTTCTCTGCGTGGGCAAGATCGTGTTTCACGATGTGTGGAAGCTGCCCGTGACCGAAATCTATATCACCTTCATCGCGCTTGGAGCCGCTATGACACTGGTTTCTGCGCTCTACGGGAGGTACCGGGAGATCGTGAGGCGGCTGCTATGAAGAGGATGTTCGCCCTGGCCGCAATCCTGGCGATTGCCGGCGGCTCTCTCTACTTTGCGCAGCACCGCAGGCGCCAGGACGTAGTCAGCGTGAACGCGGTTGTGGACGCGGCCGCGGACTGGCAGCGCGACCTGACACGCGCGCCGATGCAATTCACGCGCATATCCGACGATCGGGAGACGCGGATCGGGGACGAGCTTGCGCAGCAATATGTATCCGCACAGCCCGCGCAAACTGCGGAAATGGCGGCGATGGAACGGTACGTCGGCGAAGTGGGCGGCCGCGTGGCCGCGCATGCCAGGCGCACACTTGCGTTCCGATTTCATCTCATCCCGAGCGTGGATATGATGAATGCCTTTGCGTTGCCGGGCGGGCACGTCTTTATTGGCCAGGGGCTCCTGGACCAGATGACCAGCGAAGACGAACTTGCCTTTGTGCTCGGGCATGAGATTGAGCACATCGATCATTACCACGCGGTCGAGCGGGTGCAGATCGAGGCGCAGCTGAACAAACTGAACCTGGACGCTGTGGCAGCGGTGGCGCAGATTCCCATCTCGCTGTGGCAGGCCGGCTATAGCAAGGAGCAGGAGTTCGAGGCAGACCGCGAAGGGCTTCGCATCGCCAGCGCGGCGGGCTACTCGCCGCGGGGAGCGGTCAACATGCTGGCGCGGTGGACCAAGCTGCGCAGCGAGTATGTGATCCATGCGGAGACGCCTACGGCGGAACTGAGTCAAATCGCCATCGAGGGGCTTGGCGGCTACTTTCGCACTCATCCGCTGCCTTCAGAGCGCCTGGCGCAAGCCAATGAAGTGATCGCACAGGATGACCTGCCGTTGAATCGGCCGCTCAAGCCTTTTCATGTGGAGTATGAGGTAACGAGCGGCGAGAGGTAGAGCCTCTTGCAAAATTCCATTGGGACCGCAAGAAGTGTCAGGGCACGACTTCAGTCGTGCCGAAGGAGCATCAAGAATTATGGAGGGCTTTAGCCCCTGCGGTTTTGATTCGGTAATTCGCAATTCCACAGCGGCTAAAGCCGGAATCTGGATTGGCCATTTGCGGCACGACTGAAGTCGTGCCCTGACGCAATTTCCCGCCTGAAGGGAATCTTGCAAAAGGCTCGATAGACCGGAATTGCCGCCCGCCTGACGGCGTACCCTTCTGTGGAAATAAGCTGAGCGCATCGCTCCTGGGCGATCATTGCCACGACAGTCCGCCGTCGGTCGTGGTCCACGAAGTTCCATCGGAGGCTTCGACGACGCCGGACGCCTGCGTCTCGAAGCGGATGTGGACGATTTCATGTTCGAGGCCGTTCTTCATCGGCAGAGGCGCCAGTATCCAGGTGTTGCCATTGTCGGCCGAGCGATAGAGCCGCGTATGCTCGCCGCCCACCCACACCTGCGAGTCGAACACCGAAACCACTAGCATCCTTGCACTTTCATTGGGGAGTACCGGCTGCCAGGTTCCATTGCCGAACGATCGCTCCGCCTGGCCCATGCTGTCGATGCGCCAGTGCGGACGTGTGGCGACGCCGGCCATGGAGGCAGAGGCATTGGACAGGGCGCGAGCCGTCATCGTATTGGCGAATGCGGAACTTATCTGATCGGGGGCGGGCGCCTGCGCAACGGAGCCTCCTGCGATAGCCGGCGCACCTGTAGCGCTCTGCATGGGTAGACTTTGCTCGCTCGCTTCCAGCTCCTTTTGCGCCGTGGCAGTGCCTTGCCCCGCAGTCGCTTCAACCGCCGATTCCTTTGAGAGGCGGGGAGATTTCAACTGCTCTGGCGCCCGAGTAGTCGCTTTGCCGGCGACGGTGTTTGACTCTGCCGGCGGCGACGATTTCGGTTTCTGAATCGCAGCGAATGGGGGCGCTGGCGTGTTCTCCGCTGCCACTGTTGCGCGCTGTTTCAATTCCAGTTTCTGCTTGTAAACCAATCCTGCCGAGCAGACCACGAGAATGCTGGCGGCAATGCCTGCCCAGGCGAGCCATGTGCGCAGCGGCGGATGCGCGGACCGGGGGACCAGGAAAGGTTTCGCAGCGGCAACGGGGTTTGCCGCGGCTCCCGTCGCCAGGCTGAGCAGCTCGCGGCAATCCGCGCAGGCAGCCAGGTGTGCGAAGATGTCCTGGCGCTCGCGCTCAAGCAGCCCCCCTTCGGCGAAGGCCGATAGCAGGTTGGAATCCGGGTGGGGCCCGGCCTGCGGGCTTCGCGCCAGTTCCCGTCGCAGCGGATTGGATTCAGATCGATTCATGGTGCGGTTCCATCTTCTCTTAGAACGTTTCGGCGGATCTTTCTTGCTTCAAATTTGCCGCCACATCGACATCGATGTCGCGCACATCGAGCTCCCGCAGCATTTCGTCGCAGCGCCGGGGAGCCACGCCCGCGGTCAGCAGGCATCTTCTCACGCGTTTGCGCAACGCGGCTGTCAGTCGATCGAGCTTTCTGCTGACCGTGGACTCATGCACACCTGTCTGCCGCCCAATGTCGGCCAGGGTGCGCTGATCGAGGTAATAGGATGCGAGCAGAAACCGCTCTTCGTTGTCGAGCCCGGCCAGTGCCTGCGCAATGGCCGCAGGCAGGCGATCATCCATGGCCGGCGCAACTGCTGGCGGATTGGCCGCAAAGCTTGCCCCACGCTCAATCCGTTCGTCGAGACTGACATCGTTGGCATGGGAGCGGCAGCGATCGATGTGCTGCCTCGCGAGCACGGCGCGGAGCCAGCCTTCCAGGGAGCCGCGACCCATGTAGTAGTCGAGCTTCGAGATGCGGCGGCCTTCGCTGTTTGGGATTCCATAGAGGTCGGCGTTGAGCCCGTCGGCCAGCTCGCGTCCGCTTGCCTGGTCCCCGGTGAGGCGGCAGGCGGTTGCATGGAGCGCAGCTCGAAAGCGTGGAATAAACACATTCCAAGCTGCCTCGATTCCCGCTGAGCAAGCGCGCGCCAGCACCAGCTCTTCCACGCGCAACGAGGCAACTAGCTCGACACTCTCAGCCTCGCTCAGGTTGGCGGCGTAACGAACCACCACGGCAGCCACAATTCCTTGGAAGCGCTCGGCAGAAATGCCGTAGAACTCTGCCCCGGACTCGCCGTAGCGGCTTGCGATGGCTTCGTCTACAACGCTTCCCAGGGTGGAACCCGTATGGCTCTCGGCCGGAGTTGGAGACGGAGGCAGCATTCGTACCGATGGTAGCAAGTTTTTCTGCAAGAAACACCAGAGTTCGCGTTCTTCGTATGTTGGACAACAAAGGCGAATTCAAGGAGGATGCGATGGCGATGAATTTGAGTGGATGGAAGCAGGCTGTGGGCTCGGGTGAGAAGCATGAACGCCGCGAAGGATTGACGCGGCTTGGACCTGCCCCAGGTAAGGGCGTCGGCTTGGCGATAGCCGTGGCCGCGCTGTGCTGGTTATCGCTGGCAGTTCCGGCTTCGGCTGCCGGCCCTGAAAACCAGCCCGCGTTCAGAGTGTTGCCGCCCATTGCGCGCGGCAATCTGGCTATCTTCCCGGTGGTGGCGAATCAGTCCTACGATACGTCGCAGCTGATGACTCTCGACGAAGGCATTCGCTCAGGCCAGGTGACCGTGACGGAGGCGGGAGACGAGCGAGGGCTGGTCCGGCCGGGGCAGCCGATGCCGCCGAGGCGGGAGGGCGCGGAGGTAAACAGGCTGGTGCTTTACAACAACTCCAATCGTGCTCTGCTTTTGCTTGCGGGAGAGATTGTGACCGGAGGCAAGCAGGATCGCGTGATCGGGTCCGACCGCATCGTTCCGGCGAATACAGGGCCGATCGATCTCGGGGTCTTTTGCGTCGAGCCGGGCCGCTGGGTTGCGTCGAGCGATAAATTCGGTTCGATGGGAGCGCAGATGGCGCAGCCGAGCGTGCGCACGCCGGCCATGGCCGAGCGGAATCAGAGCCAGGTTTGGGCGAATGTCCGCGCGTCGAATGCCAGGATGGCAACAAATCTGAGCAGCGCGGAAGCTGTGTCAGTTGCAGGAACAAGCTCTTACGCAAAGATGTTTGCCAGCGCGCCGGTGGCCAAGGCTGTAGCTAACTACGGCGGCCAGGACGGCGAGCAGGCGATCCTGCATGAGTTAAGCGGCAAAGGCGCGGTAGGCGTGGTGGTTGCCGTGAATGGACAGGTTCTGTGGGCCGATGTATTCGCCAGTACGGAGTTGCTCTCGAAGTACTGGCCCAAGCTGATGCGCAGCTATGTGGCGGAGGCCATGACCTCAGCCGGCAGCGGTGCGGCTCCCGACATCCGCGACGCGCAACTCTATATGAACAGCCTGAGCGGCGGACGAGAGATTGTGGAAACCGAATCGAGCGTGTATCGCCGCACCGATATCACCGGCGATGGGTATCGCGTCTTCGAGTTGATGTCTCTGCTGCCCAAGACCGGCTTTGTTGTGCACATCGCGAAGATGAGGCAGTAAATGCTTGTTCACACCCGCAACCACGCCTGAAGTGTGACACTCAGCCGCATTTTGAATACTCTCCCCAAAGGCTGCGCACTGAAAGGCGCCACACCGATCGCTGAAAACGCAGGTTAACACCTTCAACAGAATTGCATAGTTGAATTGGGGCAAGATCAGCCCTGTGAAACGTACACCTTGTCGTGGCCTCACAGGATTGAATGATGAACAGCATTCGCTCCTTGGGGCGTTTGACGGCCTACTGCGGGTCATCGCTTCTGGGAGAAACTAGCCGAATTCCTGTGGAATCGGCCATTGTCCAGAGCAAGAAACTTTGCAAGCGGTCTTGCCTGGTTCCTTCTTGTAACAGGCGCAAATTCTCTCCACGCTGAGGGGTTTGAAGCATAAAAGCCATCATTGTGATGATCGGTGGGCTTCCGGGAGTTCTCCCTGCGATTGCGATCGAAAAGCCTCCACGCCACACTGTCGCGCTGAAACGGCGCAAACTAGACGCCAAATCAGAATCCAGGACGAAGAAAGACGCTTCTGTCCATCTGCAAGAATGCCTCTCGGCTGCTGCCGGCAGCCGGTGGTGAGAATTGCGGGTGAATCGGGCTTTGTTTGCTGTCCTGCGAGAGGTCTGGGATGATATGCTTTCCAACGCCGGGAAAAGCGATTTACGCAAGGGAGAGAGCGGGTATGTGGTTCCTTGGAATGGATGTGGGCACGGGCGGCACGCGGGCCGTGGTGGTGGATGGCACGGGTAAACTGATTGCCGGGGCGTCGAGCGAACATGCGGCCTTCAAAACGGCCCATCCGGGCTGGGCTGAGCAGGACCCGGAGGACTGGTGGCGGGCGGCGCAGGAGGCGATTCGCGGGGCGCTGGCCGCCGCGCCCGAGCCGCGGGAACCGATTGCCGCGATCGGGCTGACCGGCCAGATGCACGGCGCCGTTCTGCTGGACGAGAACGGCCAGGTGCTGCGCCCGTCGCTGATCTGGTGCGATACGCGCACCCAGCCGCAATGCGATTGGCTTACGGAGAAGATCGGCTACGAGCGGCTGATCGAGCTGACTTGCAACCCGGCGCTGCCCAACTTCACGCTGACCAAGGTGCTGTGGGTGAAGGAGCACGAGCCCGAGATCTTCGCCAGGGTGCGCCACATTCTCTGCCCCAAGGACTATGTTCGCTACCGGCTGACGGGCGAGTTCGCCATCGACGTGCAGGAGGCGTCGGGGACGCTCCTGCTGGATGTGACGCACCGCCGCTGGTCGAAGGAGGTTGCCGAGGCGGCGGGGATTCCCGAGAGTTGGCTGCCCAAGGTCTACGAGTCGCCGGAGGTCTGCGCGCGCATCAGCGATGCGGCGGCGGGGCTGACCGGGCTGGCTGCGGGAACGCCAGTGGTGGCCGGCGCGGGCGACCAGGGAGCGGGCGCGGTGGGCATGGGCATCCTGCAGCCGGGCTCGGTCTCGGCCACCATCGGCACTTCGGGGGTGGTCTTTGCCGCCACTGCCAGCCCCACCAAAGACCCCAAGGGACGGCTGCACACCTTCTGCCACGCGGTTCCAGGGTTATGGCACGTGATGGGGGTAACGCAATCGGCGGGGCTGAGCTTGCGCTGGCTCAAGGAGACCTTCTTTGCTGGCTGGGATTATGACGGCATGACGGCTGCGGCGGCCCAGATTCCCGCGGGCAGCGAGGGTTTGGAATGGGCGCCTTATCTGCTGGGCGAGCGCACGCCGCATCTGGACACCGAGGTGCGGGCAGCCTTTGCCGGCATCTCGACCGTGCATACAGGGGCGCATTTTGTGCGCGCGGTGCTAGAGGGCGTGGCCTACTCGCTTGAAGATACGTTCACACTCTTTGCCGAGTTGGGCATTCCCGTCAGCGGGATTCGCCTGGGAGGCGGCGGCGCGCGCGGCCCGCTATGGAGGAAGATTCAGGCCGGCATCTATGGCCACGCGGTCGAAGTGCTCACCGCCGAGGAAGGCGGCGCCTTTGGCTCCGCGCTGATGGCCGGAGTGGGCGCGGGCCACTGGGCCAATCTGGACGAGGCCTGCGGACAGGCCATCGAGGTCGCCCAGCGTATCGAGCCCGATCCCGCCGACCTGATTGCCTACAAGGCCGGCTACGCGAATTGGCGCAAGCTGTACCCGGCGCTGAAGAGTCTGCGGTAACCACCTGCGGCGGGGCAGACGCCTGCAGCATTTGTCGATTCTGAGTTGTTCGTGGTTTCCCACCCTTGCGCCAGAAAGAAGCGCAAGGATGGGCACCCGGCGGTGGGAATCCGACTGCCGCGATCATGGCGGTCCGAGAGGCCCTGACCTGCCAGTGCCTCAGCTTCCGGAGAGAGGCTCTCACAGTTTCAACGCAAAGTGCTGCCAGCCGTAGGGGTCGAGGGGCTGGGAGCCTTGGGGAGTGATCAGCGTTACTATGGGCTGGCCGGGGCTTGGTTTTGCAATGCGGCCGATTCTGGCGATGGGGATGCCGGCGATCTTGCCGGGCAGGCGGACCCCGGGTGGGGCGGTGAAGAGGAGTTCGTAGTCCTCTCCGCCATGCAGGGCCTGGGCAAGAGTTGCGGCGGGGTGAATGGGGAGCAGGGCGGTATCGACCTCGGCGGCCACGCCAGACTCCCGGCAGAGATGGGCGAGATCGGTGGAAAGGCCGTCGCTGAGGTCGATGGCGGCGCAGGCGGCGCTGTGTTGGACGAGCCAGAGGCCCTGACGGACGCGGGGCTGGGGGTAAAGGTGTGGGGCCAGCAGGGCGTCCAGCTTCCTGGAGATCCGGAGGGGTGGTGGGCTGGCCGGCCGGGTTTCAGCCAGTTGGGCCAGGCGGGCAAGCGCAGCGGCGGCTCCGCCGAGAGCGCCGGTGACGTAAAGGAGATGGCCGGGGCGGGCGGCGGAGCGAAGCAGGGCCTTTCCCTGGGGAACGCTGCCGATGAGGACGATATCGGCGATGGGGATGGGCGATTCGGAGAGGTCGCCGCCGGCCAGAGGGGTCTTGTGAGCGGCGGCGAGGGCGAGCAGGCCGTCAAGGAAGGCGTCCATCCAGGTTGAGCCGTCTTGCGTTGAGATCTTCCGCCGGGCGGACCCGGTTGGCCAGGCGGGGTGGCAAGCGGGAGTGGTGGTCAGCTCGCGGGGCAGTCCGAGCGAAAGAAAGGCGGCGATGGGGCGAGCACCCATGGCGGCCAGGTCGCTCAAGCCCCGGGCCAGAGCCCGATAGCCGACGGATTTGGGCGGATGCCAGTCGAGGCGGAAGTGGCGGCTGGCGATGGATAGGTCGGTGGTGACGGCCAGTTCTTCGCCGGGGCGCGGGCGGAGCAGGGCGCAGTCGTCGCCGATGCCCAGGCGGAGAACTGCTCCGGCGGTCCGGCCCGCACGGCTGCGAATCAGCCGCAGCAAAGCCAGTTCGCCCGGTTGGCCGTCGCCTGGCGGGGAATCGATCCGCTCAGATGGCATTCTTTGAGGATAGGACATCCGAAAGGGAACAGGGACTAGGGACTAGGGATCGGGGAAAGCGGTGGGATGGCGGAGAATCTGGCGCAAACGTGGGATTCGCCGCTCCGGTCTTGGCGGCTATTCTGATGTTGTGGATGAGATCATGCCAGAACTCTCGGCTTGGATTTCGTTTAGCCGAGGCGTTTCGGTCGAGAAAATAAAGGGCGTCACGCCGGTCTGCAAATGATTTTTCCGGTCGATTGCGTTGACCCCGCGTCGGGGGATTTGTTAGTCTTAACGAACGTCACCCGGATATCCCAATTGGGATGCGAGGTTATTTAAGGACCGAAGAGCCCTTTATGTTGTGCGCTGTTCTCGAGTAAACGGCGAGTTGCGGCCCTGCCGGTTGCAGGGATGAAAGGCGAAAATGCTGCGCAAGCGCTATTACATACTATTTGTAGCCAGGGATGAGGACGGGCGCGTTCGCAAGATTCCAGTTCCACTCCAGTATGCTTATGGATTTGTTGCCGCGGCGCTGGTGGGTGCGTTCACCATCGTCGGACTGGCCGGTTCCTACACGCGCATGTTACTTAAAACAGAGAGTTTCAACCAGGTGCGTCAAGACAGGGAGAACCTGCGCCGCGACTACAAGGAGATGGCGCAGATTGCGCACGACCGGAGCGTGCAGGTGGCTTCGTTGGGAGCGCTGGCCAGCGAAGTGACGGCGCTATACGGTTTGCGGCAGAGCAAGCTGGGCCCGGCAAGGCCGGCGGCAGCGGCGAAGGGCGCGGCGGCGCCAACACCGGCCACTCTGGGGCTGACCGACGACGTGAGCCAGCAGCAGGTAAAGCTTTCCATCGATCAGTTTTATTCTCTGCGGGCGCAGGCGCTCTCAGGCAAGGTTTCCCGGGCGCTCGAGGGCGGGCTGACGCCCAATTTTACCGGCGACTGGACGCAGTTGGCCGATGCGCCATCGATGTGGCCGGTCGAGGGCCGCGTGGGATCGAGCTTTGGCGAGAGGGAAGATCCCTTCAACGGGGAGGGCAAGTTCCACACGGGCATCGACATTGAAGCGCCCTATGGGACGCCGGTCCGCGCCCCCGCCGATGGGGAAGTGAGCGGCGCCTCGATGGGCTCCGGATACGGCCGCGAGGTGGTGCTGAATCATGGCCACGATCTGCTGACCGTCTATGGGCACCTTTCGGCGATTGCGGTGCTGCCTGGCCAGCATGTGATTCGAGGCCAGGTGATCGGTTACGTGGGCCAGTCGGGGCGGGCCACCGGGCCGCACCTTCACTATGAAGTGCGCGTGCATAACGTTCCGGTGAATCCGCACAAGTATCTGCGCACCACGTACGCACAGGTCGCGGCCCTCGACGGCGATGCCAGTAGCAAGCGACTCAACTAAGCGAGTTCTTTGCCGATTGCGATGCGGTTCCCGGCAGGTCGGGAGCCGCTCTTGTCTGCGGTGGTTTGCGGCAGCATCCGGCAGGTGAGCCGCCCGCTGTGCCGTGAATCCACCGCAATTCCCATTAAGGAGACCCAGTCATGCCTATTCTTCTACGCCCACTTGTTCTTGCCTTTCTTGTTGCTCTGCCAGCGCTGGCGCAGAATCGGACAGCCGATTTGCAGACGGCCTTTGCCCGCGCGCAGCACCTCAAGCGGGGCATCAATGCGTCGATGTGGTTTGCGCAGTCGCGCGACTACTCGGCGGCGCGAACCGACCGGTATACCGACGCCGCGGATATTGCGCTGATGGCGAAGCTGGGCTTCGACAATGTGCGCCTGAGCATTGACGCTGCGCCCCTGGAGCAGTACCCGCTTGGCAAGGATGGGCTGAACGCCGACTTCCTGAGCCGGCTCGACAAGGCTGTGGATGCCATGCTGGCCGATGGCCTGGCGGTGCAGATCGATCTGCATCCGGAGGACAGCTACAAGCAGCAACTGCGGACGAGCAACGATGCGGTGGACCGGCTGGTTACGCTGTGGCGGCGGCTTGCGGGTCACTATGCCACGCGCGATCCCGAGCGCGTCTTCTTTGAGATCATGAACGAGCCGGAAGCCAACGATCCGTACCGGTGGGCGGGAATCCAAGCGCGCGTGGCAGCGGCAATCCGCGAGGCCGCTCCGAAGAACACGATCATTGCCACCGGACCGAATTACTCCGACATTCAGGATCTGCTGACTCAGCATCCGCTGAGCGACGGCAACGTGATCTACAACTTCCACTTCTACGATCCGCACACGTTTACGCACCAGGGCGCGGGATGGGGCGTGCCCTGGTGGAGTTCTACGCATGGGATTCCGTATCCGGCCGACGAGAGCTCGATGGCCGAGCTGGTGAAGGAGGTTCCGGATGCGGCCAACCGGTTTGCGTTGGAGGAGTACTGGCTGGATCGCTGGGACGGGCATCGCATCCGGCTGATGATCGACGAGGCGGCGGCGTGGGGACGCGCGAACGGCGTCCCGTTGATCTGCAACGAGTTCGGGGCTTACCGGGAGTACACCGAAGCGCAGTCACGGATGAACTGGATTCGGGATGTGCGGACGGCGCTCGAGGCCGACGGGATCGGCTGGGCCATGTGGGATTACCGGGGCGGCTTCGGGGTGGTGTGGAAAGAAGACGCCCAGCCGGCGCGCGTGGATGAACAGGTAGTGGAGGCGCTGGGACTGAAGAGGTAGATCCGGTGGGGGGGTGATTCTCCCCGGGGTTTCAGAACCGTAATCCGGCGTGCGCGGAATCGTCAAGTGGCCCAGGCATCGGTTCTACCTCCTTCCATCATTAACAGGGATCGAAAGCTGTGCCCCATTCATCGCAGTTTTATCGCGATGAGTGGGCCGCGAAGTCTAGCTGTCCACTCCGACTCGATTTCAACTGCTCCTCGAACGCCGGTCGCGCAGTGGTTGAAACTGCTCCATTGGTAGTCGCCGGGAGATGCAGCCAATCCGCGTTTCACCGGATTCCGATGAATGTAGCGAATCACTTCGGAGCGAGCTGCCTCGCCGTGAATATTGCTGTCAAAATAACGTTCCTGCCAGAACTTCTCGTGCTGGCCTCGCAGCCTGCGCGAAGTGATCTGCTTGACGGCCTTGAGAAACTGGGCCACGAGGATCGATGGCGGCTCGTTGATAAGAAAATGGACGTGCTCGGGCATCAGAACGTAGGCGTAGATCCTCGCCTGATGACGCGCGCGAGTCACTTCCAGAACAGCCTCGACCGTATCTTTGGGCTCCGATGCTTCGAGAAACGGGAGACGGTGAAAGCAACTGAAAGTGATGAAGTGGGGTGCTTCTGCTTTCTGGAACCGTTTCAGACCGTACGGCATGGCTCGATCATAGCCCTTCCGATCCTAAGACACCTGCTCATCGCGATAGAACTGCGATGAACGGTGCACAGATTCTCAAGGCTCAAGGGGCTCTTTATGGGTAGATGACCGGGCCGCCTGCCTCGATCATAGCCCTTCCGATCCTAAGACTCCCGCTCATCGCGATAGAACCGCGATGAACGGGGCACAGATTCTCAAGGCTCAAGGGGCTCTTTATGGGTAAATGACCGGGCCGCCTGCCACCCAGAGCTTCATTCCTCGCGAGTTGGCGAAGCCGGTTGACGACCAAAACGAAGCTGCCCGTAACGGCACAGGTTCCCCCGCGGCTTCTTGCGGAAAAAAGCCGACGGGCCGCGGGGTATAGTGAAGCCTGGCGATTCTCACGACCTTGCTCGGGCGTGATGAAACCGATCGACAACTCAACCCGTCCCTTGGCGTGGCAGGATGACGCAGCTGTGGAGCCTCGCTTCCGGCGCGCGCGGCAGGGTGTGCTCCCAGACGGGCGTGCGCTGCCGGGCATGCCGCTGGAGATGCCGGACCCCGACGGCGACGACTCAGCGGGCCTGGGAGGGGTGTGCCCTGGCAGACAGCATTCCGAAGAGCCGCGCGGGCGCTGGTGGCGGCCGGCGAGCACTTTGGGGCGCGTCTTTTTCGGGTTTTGCGCTCTGATCGCTGTGGGCGGCATGGCCGCAGGGGGCTTTCTTCTCAAGACTTATGTGGACGGCGATCCGCGCTTCCGCATTGCCGGGACGGGCAACATCGAGGCCACAGGCCTTACCCAGGTGAGCCGCGCCGAGATGCTGCCGGTCTTCGGCGAGGACATTGGGCGCAACATCTTCCATATCGATCTGGCTGAGCGGCGCAAGCAACTGGAAGAGATTCCATGGGTGGAGCGGGCGACGGTCATGCGGCTGCTCCCGGATCGGATTCGCGTCAATGTGGTCGAACGGCAGCCGGTGGCCTTCACGCGCCACGGCCAGCAGATCGGCCTGGTGGATGCGAGCGGGGTTCTGCTCACCATGCCGGCCGCGACCATGGCCCAGCATCGGTACTCCTTCCCGGTGCTGACGGGCATCGATCCCGGCGACCCGCTGCCCTCGCGCAAGGCGCGGATGGCGCTGTATCAGCGGCTGCTGACTGAGCTGGACTCGAACGGCCAGCACATCTCGGAGCAGATATCGGAGATCGATCTTACCGATCCCGAGGACGCGCGCGTCTTCATGCCCGAGCAGGGCGCGGACATTCTTGCTCATTTTGGCCAAGACCGGTTCCTGGAGCGCTACCAGCGGTACAAGGCGCACGTCGCCGAGTGGCGGCAGCAGTATCCGGCGCTGGCGGCGGTGGATTTGCGCTATGACCAGCAGGTGGTTCTGGAGATGGCGCACGGCGTAAACGCCGTGGACGCCGCGGTGAGCGCTCAAGGCGCTTCAAACGGAACCGACGCCAAACCGCCGGTTGCGGAGGTTGCCGAGAGCGGACAGATTCCGGCCGAATCTGCCGGGAAGCAAGTTGCGGAGGCCCGCCCCGGCGGACTCGCAGCCGATTCTGGCGGGGCCGCGGCAAAAGACACACCCCCCGTTAACAAAGCTTCGCAGGTCAAGACAGTCGATCGCCTCGCCGCCAAAGACAGGGCGCCAGTCGACAAGAAGAAGCGCGCAGATGCCCAGCGCGCCGCACTGAACGGGAGCAAGCGCAAGCCGGTCCCCCCAGCCCGCCCCGCGGCGGCGCCGCCTGAGGGGGAGTGAGCGCGATGAGCCAGAGGCAGGAAAACCTGATCGTGGTTCTGGACATCGGCAGCGCGCACACCCGCGTGCTGGCGGCGGACCTGAACGAGGGAGCCCTGCGCTATCGCGGGCATGGCGTGGTGGAGTCGGCCGGGATGCGCAAGGGGCTGATCGCCGAGCTTGCGCCCGCGGCCAGAGCGGTGAAGGCGGCTAGCGAGCAAGCAGAGCGCGTGGCTCGGGCCAACATCGACGAGTGTGTCGTGGGGGTGGGCGGGCCGCATATTCGCGGGCTCAACACCAACGGCGGATTCGAGCTGGGCAATCGCATGAGGGAGATCACCCGCGAGGATGTGCGCACTGCCGTCGAGCGGGCGCGGGCCGTCGAGCGTCCCCCGGATCGCGAGATTCTCCACCTGCTTCCGCGCCAGTTCATCCTCGACGAGCAGCCCGGCATCTTCGATCCCGTAGGCATGGTGGGAGCGCGCCTGGAGGTGGATCTGCACATCGCCACCTGCTCGGGCAGCGCGCTGCAAAGCACGGTCACCTGCGCCAACCGGGCGGGGCTCGAGGTTTCAGAGGCGGTGCTGGAGTCTATCGCGGCCGCCGAGGCCACGCTCTCAGCCGACGAGCGGGAGCTGGGCGTTTGCCTTCTGGACATTGGTGCCCATTCCAGCGACCTGGCGGTCTTCTTCGAGGGCGCGGTAGCCCACACTGCCTCGGTCCCCATCGGCGGGGCGCACTTTACCAACGACCTGGCCGTGGGATTGCAGATGCCCGTTGCCCAGGCCGAGGAACTGAAGCGCCAGTACGGTAACGCCGTAGTTACCGCCGTTCCCGAGGAGGCGGAGATCGTAATTGCCAACCCGGAGCCGCGCACCCTGCAGTTGCGCATGATTGCCGAGATACTGGAGCCGCGCGCCCGCGAAATGCTCTACTTTGTCAAGGAGAGCCTGCGAAAGGGTGGAGTGATCGAGGCGCTTGGAGCCGGCTGCGTGCTCACCGGCGGTGGCGCCATGCTGCCCGGCATGTTGGACGTAACCGAAAGCCAGCTGCGGGTTCCGGCGCGGACGGGAATGCCGGTGCGGCTCTCGCATATGCCCGGCGAACTGGCCCATCCCAGCTTTTCAACCGCCATTGGCATGTTGCTCTATGCGCACCGAACGCGCGTGACGCGCGCGGCGGAAAATAACAGTTTACGAGCCAAGTTACGCGCTATTTTTGCGGCCAGCTTTTAGCTTCTGACCGCGAGCAAGGTGAGGGAAGCAAGCCATGAATCAGGAGGCAGAACCCGCAATGGAACAGCAAAAGAATGAAGCCGGAGAGATGCGCATCCAATACCACGAACAGCCCTTGCGCGGCGCCCGCATCAAGGTAATCGGTGTGGGTGGAGGTGGCGGCAATGCCGTCAACCGCATGATTCAGGCCCACATGGAGGGCGTAGAGTTTATTGCCGCCAACACCGATGTGCAGGCGCTCAAGCTATCGCAGGCCCCGGTGAAGCTGCAGCTCGGGGTCCGGCTCACCTCCGGGCTGGGCGCGGGCGCCAACCCCGACGTGGGCCGCC
Source organism: Occallatibacter sp. (assembly GCA_050014455.1). Taxonomy (GTDB): domain Bacteria; phylum Acidobacteriota; class Terriglobia; order Terriglobales; family Acidobacteriaceae; genus Telmatobacter. Next base: position 5,214 of record JBEKDH010000043.1, on the reverse strand, counting down.
GCGCCGCCCTCGAGGACTCGGAAAAGATCATCGAGGCGCTGGAAGGCGCCGACATGGTGTTTGTTACCGCTGGCCTGGGCGGCGGCACCGGCACCGGCGCCGCTCCGGTGATTGCCTCGCTGGCCAGCGAGATGGGCATCCTGACCGTGGCTGTAATTACGCGGCCCTTCAGCTTTGAGGGCAAGCGCCGCCTGCAGCAGGCCGATCGCGGCATGAAGGAGCTGCTCGAAAGCGTGGACACGATGATCGTGATCCCCAACGAGAAGCTGCTCGCCGTGGCCAAGGACGCCGGCTTCTTTGAGAGCTTCCGCATCGCCGACGACGTGCTGCGCCAGGGCGTCCAGGGCATCAGCGACATCATCACCATCCCCGGCATCATCAACCGCGACTTTGCCGATGTGAAGACGACCATGGCCGGTATGGGCCACGCGGTGATGGGCACGGCGGTTCGGTCGGGCTCGAATCGCGCCATCGAAGCGGCCCAGGCGGCCATGGCATCGCCGCTGCTCGAGGCCGGCGCCATTGACGGAGCGCGCGGCATCCTCATCAACATCACCGGCTCCAGCTCGCTCAAGCTCTCTGAAGTCAACGAGGCTTCGTCGCTGATCCAGTCTGCCGCGCATGAAGACGCCAACATCATCTTTGGCGCAGTGCTCGACGAGAAGATGGGCGACGAGGTAAAGATCACAGTGATCGCCACCGGCTTTCGCGACCAGATGCCGGAGCGGCGCGCGCGCATGTTGAACGTGGAAGACGCGCCCGTGGTTTCAGTGCCCCTGGTTTCAGTGCCCGTTGTGGCGCCCGAGAATTGGATGCGTGAGCAAGCTGCCACGCCCAGCCCGACCCCCTTCCTGAGCCAGGAGGAGGAAGAGAGAGAAGAGACGCAGCGGGCGATGCTGGTCTGCCAGCCGTGCTTTTTCTCGGCAGAATCCCTGGCCGCGGGATCCGCGGGCTTTGCGGCGCAAACGCTCACCGTGGTGGAGGCTGGGGCGGAGCCCGAGTCTGGGCAGGAAGCAGAGGCCGAGGAGGCCAAGCCGTGCTATGTTGAGATCGACGAGGATACGTCCTACACGCCGCTGCCCAGAGACTACGCTTCGGACTTTGGCACCGGCCTGCGCGCTCCCTCTGCCGCCGACGAGTACCGGCCTCAGCAGGCCACCGTGCTGTTCACCGATCCCGACGAGGAGTCGCTGCGGGAGCTGGATACCCCCACTTTCATGCGCCGGTTGCAGTTTTAGGAGGACGGTTTCATTAGGGAATCGAACACCTTGGCTGTATAGTGCAACTTAGGTAACAAATCTGTGATTCGAGGTAACATCGAAGCGGTATTGCCGTTTATCTGCCTGTTGTGCGGATAATCAATGGTAGGTTGGTGACGGTGATTGGAATCACATTCGGGGCCGGAGGGCATGGCATAGAGTAGCCGAAATCCCCGAGGAAGGCTGAAAGCGGCCGAATGGCCGATAAGCAGCAAGTGAACCGCCTGCGTTTGGGTGTATGGCAGGAATCTCGAAGTTGAGAGGATATTGGCGGAATGAAGCTTTCTCGGATTTCGGCCCTTGGATTGGTTCTCGCCGGCGCCGTGGGCGCATGGGCGCTGGATGCCCCACGCACGCTGCACCATGCCAAGTCCGCCGAGTCTCATCTGACCGAGCCTCATCGCGCCGCCGCTCATCGCACGACGGTACATACGACCGCAAAAGCCGCGCCGGGCGGCCAGCAGGCCCGGTTCACACCCAGAGGTCAGGCGAGAGCCAGCGCACGCAGGGTAGCCGTTACCTCGCGCCGCCGCCATCATTCCTATGAGCGGTTTACCGCCAGTTCCTTTGCCAAGGGAGACATCTTTGCCGAAGACGTAACCGCGGGCGAGGACCCGGTGGTCCGGCAGGCAGCGATCGATGCGCTGGGCGATATGAACGGCACAGCCGTGGTCATTGACCCATCCAACGGCCGCATCCTGGCCATGGTCAACCAGAAGCTGGCGCTTTCGCCCGGAGCCGAGCCCTGCTCGACCATCAAGATCACCGTGGCCATGGCGGCGCTCTCCGAGGGCCTGGTCACCCGCGACACGCCGGTGGAGCTGGGCGGCTTCCACATGAACATGACCGACGCGTTGGCCAAGAGCAACAACCTCTACTTTGAGGAACTGGGCCGGGAACTGGGCTTCGACCGCGTGCGCTACTACGCCAACCAGTTCGGGCTGGGCGAGTTGGCCGGATACCACATCGACGGCGAACAACTTGGCGTCTATCCCGACAGGGAACTGCCCGCCGCCGAGGGCGGAGTGGCGCGCATGTGCAGCTTCGGCCAGGGCGTCTCGCTAACCCCGCTGCAACTGGGCGCTTACGTTGCCGCGCTGGCCAACGGCGGAACCCTCTATTACCTCCAGCATCCCGTTACTCCCGAGGAAGCCGCGGCCCTTGAGCCCAAGATCAAGCGCACCCTGGATATTGCCAAGTACGTTCCCGATCTACAGGACGGCATGGCCGGCGCGGTGGAGTACGGAACCGCCCGCAGTCTGCGCGCCAACTTCCATGAGCTGCCGGTCTTCGGCAAGACCGGAACCTGCTCGGACAAGGGAACCCGCTTCGGCTGGTTCGCCTCCTACTCCGACTCACCCCAGGGCAGCCTGGTGACGGTCTTCTTCCTCGAAGGCGGCCGGGCCACCTTCGGGCCCCACGCGGCGGAGCTGACCGGCGTTTTCTACAAGAATCTCTGGGACCGCAACTGGTTTGCCGCAAAGGGCCAGCAGGAAGCCTCCGCTGCGCCGCCTGCCCCCGGTTTGCAGAGCCAGCCGTAGAGCGACCTGTTCCTAGCTTGAAGAAACCAGCCAAAGAGGCCGTCGGCGGGGGGCCCCTTTTGGCCGATTGCCTACTCTTGCGCTCTCCCGATGAAGCGAATTCGCTATTGAATCATCTGATAGGATGAGACCCTCTCCAGTCTCCCCTCCCGCCCTTGGCCGGACGAAGAGACAGCGCGGTCCGATTCCCCGCACGCAAAAACAGGACACCCCGATGGCTTTGCCGGAACACATTCTGCTCACGTACGGCTACATCTTGCTCTTCGCCTGGGTTCTGGTGGAGCAGTTGGGAATCCCGCTGCCCGCGACGCCGATCCTGCTGGCCGCCGGCGCGCTCTCCGCTCAGCGCGAACTCAGCTTTCCGCTGGCGCTCGCGGCCGGGCTGGCCGCGGCGCTCACGGCAGACAGCGCCTGGTTCCTTATCGGCCGCCGCTACGGCCATCATGTGCTGCGCATCCTGTGCAAGCTCTCGCTGGAACCAACCACCTGCGTCCGCCGCACGCAGAACTCTTTCGGCCGCCGCCGCGCCGTCACGCTGGTAATTGCCAAGTTCGTGCCCGGCCTCGCCACCCTGGCCCCGCCGGTTGCAGGGCAGAACGGAATGGCCTTCGCACCATTCGTGCTCTTCGACGGCATCGGCTCCGCGCTATGGGTGGGAGCGCTGCTCGCCTTGGGCCGCTTCTGCGGCGACCTGCTGCAGCGCAATCCCGGCCTGCTCGACTGGGTCGGCCGCTTCTCGGCGGCGCTGCTTGTGCTGGGCGTCCTCGGCTTCTTTGTGGGCCGCGTCGTCCGCCGCCGCATGATCCTCAAGAAGCTCGTCGCCGCGCGCCTGGAGCCGGAGGAACTGAAGCGCCAACTCGACGCCGGCGAGCCGGTTTACATCGTGGACCTGCGCCATCCGCTGGAGCTGCTGCCGGACCCATTTACCCTGCCGGGAGCCATCCTCTTCTCGCCGGATTCCCTCGCCGAGCGTCATCACGAGATTCCCCGCGACCGCGACATTGTGCTCTTTTGCTCCTGCCCCAGCGAGGCCACGGCAGCCAAGACCGCCATGACTCTGCACAAGCTGGGCATCGAGCGGGTCCGCCCCCTGCGCGGGGGCTACGACGAGTGGAAGCGCCTGGGATTCCCCGTGGATGCGGTGCCGTTGCCGAATCCTGCATGAACCCGCCTAGAACCGCTAAGCTTGAGGGTTGAGAGCGGCGTCTGCCGCAAGGGAGTGCAACCTTGGCCTACGACGACTTGAGGGATTGGATCAAAGCACTGGAAAATGCCGGCGAATTGAAGCGCATCCGCGAAGAAGTTTCGCCGGAGCTGGAGATCACGGAAATTACTGACCGCGTCTCCAAGATCGGCGCGGGGGCGAAGGCGGCTTCAGGCGTATCGAGCTCCCACCCTTTCCGCACAGAACGCGGAAAGGATGGGGCACCCCAACCTTATGCGCCCGGCGGACCGGCGCTGCTCTTTGAAAATGTCAAGGGCCATCCCGGCCACAAAGTGCTCATCAACCAGTTCGGCAGCCAGCGGCGCATGGCCATGGCCCTGGGCGTCGAGCGGCTGGACGAGATCGCCGAGCGCATCCGGGGCCTGATGAACGTGAAGGCGCCTGAGGGCTTTTTCGACAAGCTCAAGATGCTGCCGCAGTTGGGCGCGCTGACCAGCGCATTCCCCAAGTCCCTGAGCGCCAAGGAGGCCCGCTGCAAGGAGGTCATTCGTCGCGAAAAGTTCGATCTGAACTTCTTCCCCGTCCTCAAGTGCTGGCCGCATGACGGCGGGCGCTTCATTACTTTGCCCTGCGTGCATACCCGCGACCCGCGCAGCGGCAAGCGCAATATCGGCATGTACCGCATGCAGGTGTACGACGGCCAGACCACCGGCATGCATTGGCAACGCCAAAAGGTAGCCGCGGAGCACTATCGCGAGGCGCTGCGCGCGGCAGCCTCTTCGGCTGCCGATGCGGACCCAAGCACGGCCCGCGTAGCAGCCATGGCCGAGTCGGCCGGCGGAGCGGTCAGTATCCCCGGCGGGCCTATCGGCGGCCTGCCGCAGGTCACTTTGGGCAATCTGAAAGGCTCGCGGCTTGAGGTTGCCGTGGCCATCGGCACCGATCCCGCCACTACCTTCGCCGCCATCGTGCCCGCGCCGCCCGAGGTCGAGGAGTTTATGATCGCCGGATTCCTGCGCGGCAAGCCGGTCGAGATCGTCAAGTGCGAGACGGTCGATCTCGAAGTCCCGGCCCACGCCGAGATCGTCCTCGAAGGCTACGTGGAGCTGGGCGAGCTGCGCGCCGAGGGCCCCTTCGGCGACCACACCGGCTTCTACACCCTCACCGACCTCTACCCGGTCTTCCACCTCACCTGCATCACCCATCGCCGCGACCCCATCTACGCCGCCACCATCGTGGGCAAGCCGCC
>JBEKDH010000042.1:0-27604 GCA_050014455.1 Occallatibacter sp. | reverse complement strand
TGCAGCTTCCACGGACCGCGTCTCTCACGAGGCGTTATGAAGGCTTGAGCCGTGTGAGTTGGAAACTCTCACGCACGGTTCTTAGAGGGGCGGTCGGCGGCAACGCCGCCCGCCTACTCGACAGAGAGCTCAGGGCAGGAACCCTGGGCTCTTTCTGCATGCTCTGATGCTCTCTCAGCGGTTCAAAGAAGATCGCAATCGGAAGCTCGGGGAGTCGCGATTGTTTGCTTGCCTGTGTTTACAACTGACCCGCTCCCCGCGCCCGGAGCAGGAACGTCCGCACCTTCTCCGCATCCTTGCGGCCCGGCTCAACCTCCACCCCCGAGACCGTGTCCACGCCCCAGGGCCGCAAAATGGCGATCGCTTCGGCCACGTTTTCCGGATCTAACCCACCCGCCGCAATCAAGCGCAGGTTTCCAGCATCGCCGAAGACCGTCTTGCGCGCCTCGGTCCAGTCGAAGGCCACACCGGTGCCGCCGACCGTCGCCGCAGCACGCGAATCGACGAGCACCGCGTCGACGTGCGGGTTGCGGGCGTGCTCGGCAACCTGATCCGCGACCGGCCTGGACGCTCCGGCGTCAAAATGCACCACACAGAGAATCCTCAGCGCTGGGCCCAGCCGCTCGCGCAGCTTCGCCGGCAACTCCGGGCCGCACTCGAAGTGCAGTTGCACACCTGTCAATCCGCAGGATCGGACTGTAGCGTCGATCTCTTCCAGCTCCGCATCGACAAAGACGCCGATCTTCTCGACGGTTGTGGGGAGATGCGGCGAAATGGCAGCCGCTTCAGCCACCGTCACGCGCCGCGGACTGGGCGCAAAGATGAACCCCAGCGCGTCGGCCCCGGCCTCGACGGCCAGCAGCGCATCCTCAAGCGAAGTGTTGCCGCAAATCTTGATCCACAGACTCATCGGCGTACCGAGGGATCGTGCGCAGGATGATCGGCGCGTCCCGGCCCCCAGCTGGCCCTAGCCAGCATCGCGGCCAGCGCCGCGCCTGGGTCGGACTGGCGCATCAGGCTCTCGCCGATAAGAAATGCGTCGAATCCCGCTGCCCGCAGCCGCGCCAGATCCTCCGCGGTCGAGATTCCGCTTTCGGCCACGCGCAGGATGTTAGCCGGCAGCCGCTCGACTAGCTCAAGCGCGGTCCTCAGGTTTACGTCGAAGGTCTTCAGGTCGCGGTTGTTCACGCCGATTGCATCCGCGCCGGTCTCGCCCAGCGCGCCGAGCGTCCGATCGAGCTCGGCGGCCGTATGCACTTCGACCAGTACATCGAGCTGAAGGCTGCGAGCCAGATAGGCAAAGCGCTTGACCTCGGCATCGGTGAGCGCGGCGGCAATGAGCAGAATTGCGTCCCCCCGGTGGGCGCGGGCTTCGAGGATCTGGTACTCGTCCACCGTGAAGTCCTTGCGCAGGCAGGGGAGTGGAGCCGCCGCCGAAGCCAGCTCCAGATTGCGCAGGCTGCCCTGGAAAAACGGTTCATCGGTAAGCACCGATAACGCCGCGGCGCCGCCCCCGTGGTAGCTCCGGGCCAGGTGCTCTACATCGAAGTCCTCGCGGATCAGTCCCCTGGAAGGCGAAGCCTTCTTGATCTCGGCGATCACCGCGGGACCAGCCGCCGCCTGCCGCTGCAAGGCCGCCGCAAAGCCCCGCGGCTGGTGCGCTTTCGCCTGGCGCTCCAGTTCGGCCACTGGCACACGGGCCTTGGCCCTGGCCACTGTGGCCCGGGTCGCATCCAGGATTTCTTCGAGATGGGTAGACCGGTGAGTAACCATGCTCTGGGTTGAGTATAAGTGGAATGGCAGCCAGCGGCTTCCGCGATTAGAACAAAACCAGGTTGAACGTGCTCCAGCAAAAGGTGTGCCAAGTGGCTTTTACTTCCACCCCACGGACGAAGACCTGTCAGTAGGGACCCCGGAAAGGAAAAAGCCGCTTGGCGTGGTGCTTCCTGGGTACAGACGCTCGGGTCTTGCTGTAGCCGGCAACCCGGCGGCGCCTTCGAGCCTGGAATCCCCTTCAAAAGGGCTGCCAAAGCACGTATTTCCCCTCGCGAGGAGGCATTCTCCGGCCGTGAAAAGGCTCAAGACTGGCCGCTTCTGTTTACTGATCGGTCAACGGGTGTATTTTCTACGATGCTGATTAATAGCTACTTACTAACAAGCGCGGGGTGAAACAATGGGCTCCCGAAGAGGTAGGGGGGTAGAGGACCTTGGGCAAAAACCGGGGGATGGTTGACATTTCAGATGGGAGTGATAGCTGACACCGCGGGCGATGAGAACGGGCATTAGGGTTCCTTCCGGCGCGAAGGCTGTTGGAGTGGCTGGAGGCATCGAATGAGATTATTGTGCGCCTGCGTTCTATATTCTTCGGCAATCGGGGTTCCCATATCCTCCGCCGCGATCGATAGAAATGTCAGTTGAAGGGTTCTCCCTGTCTCGGTAGTGCTTGCAGAGCAATGGGGGCGGCTATCAACCGGCTCCGCAAAAACGAAGAGCGAACACAGTTCGTCTGTGTTCGCTCTTCGTTTTTCTTCGATCTCAGCGTTCTACCGAACAGGAATGATCGGCTTGACCTCAACATCTCTCATATTCAGAACTCCTCTCAGCAAAACTGTCTACATGATCTTAGATGCTTCACTCCCCAAAGTCAAGCTCCAAAGGGTCAGATCTGTCCTGTAAGTTTCTTGAAATCATCATCTTGCCAGAGAGACTGCAGATCTGTGTCACCCTGAGCGGTCCCGCGTAACTTGTCGTCGAGCCGGAACGCGGACTGAAGATTCTGTAGCACCTCGGTCTTGCCTACACCCAGCAGGGCCTGATAGCAGGCTTTGTTGTAAAGCGGCTCAGCCGAAGTTGGCAGCAGCGTAATCGACTGGTTCGCAAAAGCGAGTGCCAGGTTAAGCAACTCATTCCTTTCCGGACTGTTCTCGGCCCTTTGCATGGCCTGGCGCTTCAGAACGCGGCCCTTGGTCAGCACTGCCCGTCCATCGTGTGGATCGAACTGCAGGGCCTGATCGAGCACTCTCACTGCCTCATCCAGTTGTCCCTGGTTGATGCACACCTCTGCAAGTCTTATCAGCGAAGACAACCATTGGTCCCGCCGCAACCGCTCGACCTCGAGATCCCGCTGGAAGTACAGCCGCGTCCAGACGTAGCCCAGAAGGAATCCCACCACAAAATAGAACAAGATGATGGTGAGTCCTGCCGCCTGCCCGGCCCCTATATAGTCGGCGCATGGAGGCTTTCCATCGCATTGAGCCGGGCGAAGACTTGGCCCGAGATAATAGGCCAGTGCTCCCAGCTTCCCAGGAATCGAATTCAACTCGACGAGGCCGACTCCCACGATGATCTTCGTGAGCCAGTCCGAGATCTCGACCAGGTTGCTGTTGGGAGTGACGGAACTCGATTCCGCATCGGAGGCCGATGCGCGCGCGCCACCCGGCGCAGCGGCTGCTTCTGCTGTCGCCTTTCCGCCCACACGCGGGATCCCGAAGATGAATCCCACCAGGAATCCACTCGATAAGGCGGCTCCCGCGACCAGCACCCCAACCGCGAAGATTTGAGCGGATTCGGCGGACCAGAACCGCAGCGCATACAAAAGGATCAGCACGCAGCCGGCACCCGCGAGGATCTGGAGCCGAAACATAATCTTGTACCGGTCCACCGTATCGCTCTGCGAAGGCTGCGAAGGCTTGGAGGGCTGCACCCGCTTGCGATACCAGAGATAGCTGGCCACGACCAGGATGAAAACGATGAGGCCGGCGCCAAAATAGCCGTTAACCGGGAACAAAGACATCTCTGAATCCTCCTGAATCGATCACTGCACGCGAGTTCCAATTCTACGCAAATTCTCGCAAGAAATAATTAGATTCTGCCAATAGCAGGAGCGGTCCGCATCAGCGGCCCACCCTCAGCTCGTAACGGCACACAAAGCCAGACCGATATGGCAACGAGCAACGGCCTGTTTCCCGTGGCCCTAGCCGCTCCCCGCCGGGCTAAATGCCCAGAGGGCCTGCTATGAGAGCGCGAGCCAATTCACACAAGATTACACCCGATGCGTGACGTGAAGGCGCTTAGAGAGAACGAATTCGACGCTATCGACTCCGCTTAGGTCTGGCTTCGCGTTCTGAATTGTTGTTAACAGGCCAACTCGCTCATCGAGAACGGTTTCCGGGACAAATGTACCTGGAAACGCGCCAGGGTACCCGTGCATTTCAGGAATGATGCAAAATCGCCAATGCATTCGCCGAACTCTGATAGATCCTCAAAAGTCGCCTTGAGGCGAGCTTATATGGAGGGTGTGATATTGTTCCGAGCGGGTGACCGCTAAACCGGAAAACGACCCATTGCCCCAAGATGGCAGCCCTCAACAAACCCACCCGTGCAGTGATAGCATCGGGCAAGGAACCCGAATGAGCATGACCCTGGCACAGTTCGCGCTGCCCTTCAACTTCGATAGCTTACAGCAGATTGTGGTGGCGAACCACGCCATCGCCCGCCTGCTGGTGGCCTGCCTGCTGGGCGGGCTGGTGGGGCTGGAGCGGGAGTTCAGCCGCAAGGCCGCGGGCGTGCGGACCAACCTGCTTATCTGCATGGGCAGCGCCTTCTTTACGCTGCTTTCGGCGGTGCTGGCTGGCGACGGCAGCCCCAACAAGGGCCAGGTGGCTTCGAACATTGTGCAGGGCATCGGCTTTCTGGGCGCGGGACTCATTCTGCACAACCGCAGCCGCATCAGCGGGCTCACCAGCGCAGCCAGCATATGGGTGGTGGCCTCCATCGGCATGGCCTGCGGCGCGGGACTCTATGGCGCGGCGGCAGTGGCGGCAATCGTTGTGATCATGGCGCTGGAGGTGGTCGGTTTACTGGAACGGCGTGCCAACCTGAAGGCCTACTCGCTGGTTTACGAGGCCCGCGGACGAGACCAGACCCTTATGATGGAGTCGATTCTGAAGGCGATGGACACGGCGGGCGAACGCCTGACAGGCATGGAGAACGACGCTATCGGCGAGGTTCAGCGGGTAAGCTTCACGCTGACGGTTACTCAAAAGCAGCATGAGCGCCTGCGCGGCAATCTGCTGGCCGAGCCGGGCATCGATAAGCTGCTAACCTTCCGCGATCTGGAGGAAGATTGATCCCCTTTACCAAGGCCCACGCCTGCGGCAACGACTTTTTGATCGTCACGGAAGACGCGGCGGCAAGCTGCGATTGGGCGGATCTGACGCGGCGGCTGTGTGAGCGCAATACCGGCATCGGCGCCGACGGGATCGAGTTCTTTGCCTGGACCGGGCCCAGGGCTGGGCGCATTCGCCTGCACAATGCCGACGGCTCAATCGCCGAGATCAGCGGCAACGGCACGCGCTGCGTGGCCGCCTGGATGGCCGATGCGCTCGGTTCCCAGCCCGGCGATTTGCTGGTGATTCTAACCGACGCCGGCGCCCGCCTGTGCACGATTCAGGAGTTCCGGAACTCGGAGATAAACGGGCCAACGGTGCTGGTGACCACTGACATGGATGTGCCCGAGTTCGGGAAGCACACCTTGGAACTGGCCGACGGAACCCAGATCGACGGAGTCTACGTTTCCATGGGAAATCCCCACTTCGTGATCGTTCTTCCCGAGCCCGAGCGCCGGCCCCAGGTCGGCGCATTCAGCCACGATGGGGCACATCCCCTCGATGCCAGCGAACGCTGGCTCTCCAGGCTCAACTTCTCCCTCGGCGACCGATCCTGGCAAGAGATCGGGAAAGAGATCTGCCAGCATCCCGATTTTCCCGATCGAACCAACGTCGAGTTCGTTCATGTTTTGGGCAGCGAGTCGAAGCCGATCCACCAAGTGGCCATTCGCATCTTCGAGCGCGGCGTCGGTCCCACATCCTCTTCCGGAACGGGCAGCTCCGCCGCGGCCACCGCGATGATCGGCGTCTATGGCGCGGAAAACGAACTGGAGGTCATCGCCCCCGGCGGCGCGCAGACCGTTGCCTGGGACGGACCCGGCACGGAACTCAAGCTCACTGGCCCGGCTGCTCTGATTGCCCGCGGCGAGGCGTGGTGAAATGATGGCGGTGCCGGACACCAAGCCGATCCCGGGACCGGGCCCGCTGCTGAAGCTGGCCCCTGTCGCTCAAGGCGCGGGCGTAAGCGTCATTGCACCTGCGGCTTCGGCCAAAGTGGAGATGGCCGAGCGCGGCCTGAAGCGTTTGCGTGCGCTGGGCTTTGTGCCCCGGCTCACCCACCACGCCTTCCAGAAAGGGCCGCTCTACTTTGCCGGAACCGCGGCACAGCGGCTTGAAGACCTGCATCACGCCTTCGCCGACAAGGAGACGAGCGTGGTGGCCTGCCTGCGCGGCGGCTACGGTTCCAACTACTTACTCGACGGCCTCGATCTGGAGCTGATCCGCAAGCATCCCAAGCCCTTCTTCGGCTACAGCGACCTGACCGGCCTTCAGCTGCATCTGCTCGACCGGCTCGGACTGCCCGTTTTCCACGGACCCATGGTCGCGGCCGATTTCTGCAGCGAAAAAGGCGTCCATCTGCCCAGCTTTCGGGCGGCCTTGGCCGGAGAGCCGTATACAGTGGGACCGGCGGAGGGACTGCGCCTTCTGCGGTCGGGGCGGATCTTCAGCCCGGTTCGCGGCATCCTGTACGGCGGCTGCCTCAGCATCCTGGTTTCGCTGCTGGGCACGCCCTATGAGCCGCGGACCGAAGGCAAGCTGCTCTTTCTGGAGGACACCGGCGCCAAGCCCTACCAGATCGACCGCATGCTGTGGCAACTGCGCCAGGCAGGCAAGCTGGAGGGCGTGCGCGGCATCGTCTTCGGCGAGATGCTGGATTGCACTTCGCCCGGAGCATCGCCCAATCTGCTCGATGAAGTGATTCTGCGCATCTTCGATGGCTTCGACGGACCGATCGTCATCGGCCTGCGCAGCGGCCACGTTTCCCACGGCAACGTGACCTTGACCTTGGGCGTGGAAGCCGAGCTGCACATCACCGACGAGGCCGAGCTGCGCCTGCTGCAACCGGCGGCGGGATGACAGGGACTAGGGACTAAGGGACTAGGGACTGGGGAATCGGGAGTAGGGAATAGAGGATGGGGAACAGCAAGCAGCAAACGCGGCACCATGGGAATCAGCCGGAGACGGCGCGATGACTTTGCAATCCCGGCACATTCATCTCAGCGGTATCTGCGGCACGGCCATGGCCTCGCTGGCTGGGCTTTTGCAGTTGCAGGGCCACCGCATCACCGGCTCCGACAAGGCCGCCTATCCGCCCATGAGCGATCTGTTGCGCTCGCTCGGCATCCCCATTCTTGAGCCCTACGCAGAATCCAATCTCGATCCCGCACCGGATCTTGTCGTCATCGGCAATGCGCTCTCCCGCGGCAATCCCGAGGTGGAGCGCGTACTGGACGAACGCATCCCCTTTACCTCAATGGCGGCGCTGCTGCGCGAGGAGTTTCTCGTGGGACGCCAGTCGCTGGTGGTGGCCGGAACCCACGGCAAGACGACCACGACCTCCATGCTGGCGTGGATCTACCAGTTCGCTTCCAAAGAGAACCCGGCGCTGGAGCCTTCATTTCTCATCGGCGGCGTCGCGGAGAACTTTGGCTCCAGCTTCCAGCTCCGGCCCACGCGCGCCTTCATCGTCGAGGGCGACGAGTATGATACCGCCTTCTTCGACAAAGGCCCCAAGTTCCTGCACTACTTTCCCGATGCGCTCATCCTGACCAGCGTGGAATTCGACCACGCCGATATTTATGCCGATCTGGCAGCCGTCAAGACGGCCTTCAAGCGGCTGGTGAACCTGGTTCCGCGCAGGGGTGCGATTGTGGCCTGGGATCGCAGCTCCAACGTAAGCGAGTGCGTGGCCGCCGCTCTGTGCCGCGTGGAGCGCTACGGCTTCAGCGCCGAAGCGGACTGGGGCATCCGGAATCTGCGCCATGAAAGCGGCCTCACCCGCTGGGAGGTCTGGCGCGGCGGGGCATTGTGGGCCGAATTCGAGATGCGGCTAGCCGGCGAGCACAACGCCCTGAACGCCACCGCCGCGGCAGCGCTGGCTTCGGGACAGGGAATCAGCAAAAAGGTGATTCAAGAGTCGCTGGCGACCTTCAAGAGCGTCAAGCGCCGGCTTGAGGTGCGCGCCCAGATCGGCGGCATTACGGTGATCGACGACTTCGCCCACCATCCCACCGCCATTCGCGAAACGCTGCGGGCGCTGCGCTCCGTCTACCCGCAATCGCGATTGTGGGCTGTCTTGGAGCCGCGCTCGAATACGCTGCGGCGCAAGGTGCTCGAATCCGATCTGGTTGCCAGCCTGCGCCTTGCCGACCGGGTCGTTTTGGCTGGGGTTTATCAGCAGCAGCGCATCCCCGACGCCGAGCGGCTGCACCCCGAAGATGTGGTCGATGCGCTGAACGCCAGCGGAACCGAGGCTCAACTCTGTCCCGATGCGGAAGCAATTGTCGACGCCATCGCGCCCCAACTCCAATCAGGCGATGTGGTGGCGATTCTTTCCAATGGCGGCTTCGACGGCATCTATGAGAAGCTGCCCGCGCGGCTCAGGGAACGCTTTCCCGAAGACGGCAAGGCGCAAGACAAGAGGCAGGCGTGATCTCTTCACTCATCTTCATGGCCACCATGGTCGTCACCGGGATTCCCACGGCGATCCTGTTCATTCCCTGGTGCTGGCTAACGGGCGACGTGCTGCCGCTTTACAAGGGAACGCGGTTCATGCTCAGGAGCAGTTGCTGGATGGCCGGGGTGCGCTTCCACGTGACGGGCCTCGAGAATATACCCAGGGACCGGGCGTGCATCTTCATGTCGAACCACGTTTCCAACCTGGACCCGCCCGCGCTGATCTCGCTGATTCCGGGGCGCACCTCGGCCTTCATGAAACGCTCGCTGATGAATCTGCCGGTGCTGGGCACCGGGTTCCGGCAAGGGGAGTTTATCGCCGTGGATCGCAGCGGCAACGCCGCGGACGCCAAGGCGAGCGTGGCCGCGGCCCAGCAGGTACTGGCCAAAGGCGTGCATATGACGACATTTGTTGAAGGCACGCGCTCCCGGGATGGCCGCATGATGTCCTTCAAGAAAGGCCCGTTTTTTCTGGCCATGGCCGCCGGCGCGCCATGCATCCCGGTCTCTATCCATGGGACGGAGAAGATTCTGGGCAAGGGCAGTCTGCGCATGCATCCTGGGCCGGCAAATGTGGCTTTTCATGCGCCAATCGACCCGGCCGGTTTTGCCACGCGCGAAGAGCTGATGCAGACGGTTCGCACGGCCATCGCCAGTGGACTGCCGGAGTGGATGCGGACGTAGATCGGTGACTAAATGATTTCGTACCTTGAGCTTAAGCTATCCCAGGCCCCTCCGCCGCGGCGGACGGGACCTGGGGCACCCAGCAAAACGAATCAAATATCTCTGCCGGAACCCTCATGATCCTGTCGCTTGTCGTATTCGTTGTCATTGTCGCATTGAGCATTCCCGCGGCGATGGTCTTTATACCGCTGGCCGTCGTTACTGGCGACGTGGGGCCGCTCTACGCGGTGACTTGCTGGATTGTCAACGTTGGTTACCGGGTAGCCGGCATCCGCATTCGGGTTGAGGGGAGGGAGAATGTTCCTGCCGGCCAGGCGTGCATCTTCATGGCCAACCATCTCTCGAATCTGGACCCGCCGGCGCTGATTGCGCGCATACCGGGGCGCACCGCCGCCTTTGCCAAGCGCTCCGTCTTCAAGCTTCCCGTCTTCGGCTACTGCCTCAAGCTGGGCGAGTTCATCCCGGTGGACCGGACCGGCAGCGTGACCGGCGCGCAGGCGAGCGTAGCCACCGCTCAACGGCTGCTGGCGAAGGGCCTGCACATCACCACTTTTGTTGAAGGAATGCGCTCCAAGGACGGCCGCCTGCTGCCCTTCAAGAAGGGCCCGTTCTACCTGGCCATGCAGACCGGAGCGCCGTGCATTCCGGTTTCGATTTACGGCACGGAGACCATGATGGCCAAGGGCAGTTTCGGCATCCGGCCCGGTACGGCGCACATCGTCTTCCACGAGCCCATAATCCCGGCCAACTTTGCCAACCGCGACGATCTGATGAGGGCTGTCCGGGAGGCAATCGCCTCCGGCCTGCCGGAATGGATGCGGGCGTAGAAACCGAAGTACCAAGCCAAAGAATGCTGCCACGAACGCGACTTCCCAACTTCGGCCAAGCGAAAACTTCCTGGATTTGGGGAATTTCACTAGAATATGAGCGGAGGGGTTGTCATGAACCGGTTCGCCAGCAATCTTGCCGAGAAGCTTGACGCTCTCAGCCCCGAGCAGATCTCCGCCGTGGATGAACTCATCGAGTTCCTGCGCGTGGGCGGTCAGGATCGCGCTCTGACGCAAGCGGCCGCCGCCGCAAGCGAACCTGCGTTCGGGGCAGTCTGGAACAATCCCGAAGACGACGTTTACGATGCCATTTGAATTCGGGGAGGTAGTGCTGGCGCTGTTCCCATTCACAAACCAGGCCGCCTCCAAACAACGCCCCGCCGTTGTTGTCAGCAGCCGGGCTTATAACACCGCCAGGCCTGACATAGTCATCCTGCCGATAACAAGTCAGATTGGTTCCGGCTCTATCGTTGGCGAAGTGACTGTAAGCGAATGGCAGCGGGCAAATCTGCTCAAGCCGTCGGCAATCAAGCCGGTGTTTGCAGCGCTTGAACAGCGCCTCATCATCCGGCGACTCGGCATTCTCCAGGCCCAGGACCAACCCGCGTTGCGCGCCGCAATCGCCGCCGTGCTCGGATAGGCAGGAGAGAGCAGAGGATGCGATCGCCTCGGGCCTGCCGGAATGGATGCGAGGTTAACCTGTCGGTTTGTGGCCGTCTTCCCCGCCCAAAGGTCCCCAGAAGACAACCCAGGCGACAAAGTCCGCCGAGAAGTTTTCAAAGCGGTGCTCGACGCCTGCGCGCACAAGGAAGGCATCTCCGGCAGCGCAGTCCCAGCGATGACCGCCGATGGTGATTTCGCCCTTGCCGGAATGGATGAAGTAGAGCTCATCCTGTAGATGCGGGGTTTGCGGATCGCGCCCAACCGGCGCATAGAGCACCACACTCATCGATCCATGGGCAAAGGCAGGCGTGAATCGCCCACCGTCAGGCCAGCCTTGGGAGGGCGGACCGGGAAGTCTCGACAACAGTTCCGATGCAGTGGCCTTCATGGGGAATCGATCTCCAGCGGGGGAATCGCCTACTGTTGCACTACCGCATTATAGCCGTCGCTCGTCAGCTTCTGGCGCCATCGATTGGCCTCGTCGCGGCTGGTGAAAGGGCCAATCCGCACGTGGACCAGGCCGTCTGCGGACTCACGGCGAGCGGTAACCTCATAGCCCCGCTTGCGCAGGGCGCTTACCAGGACATCCGCGTCTTCCGGTTGGGAGACGGCGGCAATCTGGATCATGAAGGCACCAGCCGGAAGGACGGCTGAACCCCCGTTGAGCCCCGCCGCCGTCCCTGACGCTTGCTGAGGAGGGTTGGCCGCCGGGGGCAGCGCCGGCCTGACCTGACCTTGACTCGACGATGCGCCAGCCCCAGCGGGTTGCCCCGAATCCTCAGAAGCGGCCAAATTGGCCGCCAGATCTCCCCCGTCATTCTCCGCATCCGGCGCTACCTCCATTTGCGAACTCGCCGAAGGCTTGGACTGCGGGCAGCCCGCCTGCGAGTACGCCGGCGCATCGGGGGCGGGCTTCATGACTGTTGAATTATCCTGTGAGCCGCGGTGGCCCACAACATAGCCCCACCCGAAGAAGCCCGCGCAGATGAGCGCCAAGACAAAGAAGATGCCCAGCAGCGTCACCGGGCCCAATGTCAAATCGGCTTCTTGAAATGGCTGGGCCCGGTCAAACTCCCTGTCGTCAACAACATTCATATCCCCCATCCTCGAAGTTGCGGGGGCTCCGCGGAGCCCCGCAACTTCTTCTTCGCATTGCAGGGAACCGGCGCCCAGCGGAGGGCCGATGCTCCGGCTTGCAGTTCCACGGATGCAGACCTATCCGCGGGGGGACGGATAGGAGACTGCCCGCTCCAGTCTACGGCTTCTCGATCGCCGCCGGCTTTGGCGCAGCCGAGAGGTTGATTTTATTCAACAGCGTCAGCAACTCCATGGGCAGCGGGAAGACGATCGTGGTGTTTTTCTCGACGCCGATTTCGGTTAGCGTTTGCAGGTAGCGCAGTTGCAGGGTGATAGGCTCGGTGGCCATGAGCGTGGCGGCGTCCACCAGCTTTTGCGCGGCATTGAACTCGCCCTCGGCGTGAATGATCTTGGCTCGCTTTTCGCGCTCCGCCTCGGCCTGCTTGGCCATGGCGCGCTGCATCTGTTCGGGCAGGTCCACTTGCTTCACTTCGACCGAGACGACCTTCACCCCAAACGGTTCGGTGCGCTGGTCCATGATGGACTGGATGCGGACGTTCAGCTTGTCGCGATGGCTGAGCAGCTCGTCCAGCTCCACTTCGCCCAGCACCGTGCGCAGCGTAGTCTGAGCCAACTGCGAGGTCTGGTAGACGTAGTTGGCCACCTTGATGGCGGCGTCGTTGGGGTTGACCACGTAGAGCGTAACCACCGCATTCACCTTGATGGTCACGTTGTCGCGGGTAATCACGTCCTGGGGCGGAACCTCGAGCACATCCTGGCGCAGCGAGATGCGAATCATCTGCTGTATGGGTTTGAAAACAAAGAACCAGCCCGGTCCTTTGGGCTCTGCACTAACGCGGCCCAGGGTAAAGATCACCCCCCGCTCGTATTCGCGCAAGATCTTGAGACAATTGAGCGCGTAAAGGACGACGATGGCAAGCAGAATCAGAAACGGAGTCAGCAGAGAATCGAACATTTGATTTTCCTCACTAAGCAGGGATTGTACTCCAACCAAGCTCACGCGGGGATTTGCGAAATTTGGGCCGGCTCAGCCGCCACCACGTGCAGCAGATACTCCTCATGCCCCACCACCCGCAGCAGAGTCCCCGCGGCGACGGGCTCGGTTGCCAGCGCGCGCCAGATCTCGCCCTCCACCAGCACATGGCCCTCGGGCGTCAGTGCTTCCATGGCCTTGGCGCGGCAGCCCACCAGTGCATCCACGCCCAGCCGGCTCTTCATGCGGCGCGCCCGTATTGCCAGCCGCACCAGAAGGACGGTAATCAGCCCAAATCCCGCACTCACCCCAAAAGCGACAACCGGGCTGATCCGCATCTCCGGCACTGGCGCATCCACCAGGGTGAGCGTCCCAAAGGTCAGGCAGACGATTCCGGCCACTCCCAGCACGCCGTGGCCGCCAAACTTGGCCTCCAGCAGCAGTAGCGCAAGCGCCGCCGCCAGCAGCAGAACGGCCGTGTAGTGTATGGGTAGCAGGTTCAGCCCAAAGATGGCCAGCAGCACCATCAGCGTGCCCAAAGCGCCGGGGACGATGGTGCCCGGAGCGTTGAACTCCAGATAGATGAGCAGCGCCCCGCCCACCAGCATCAGCATGGCGATATTGGGGTTCACCAGCCAGCTCAGCAGCTCCTCGCGCAGCGTTGGCCGCACCTCTTCAATCCGCGCCCCGGCCAGATGCAGCGTCACCTTGTTCCCGTCGATGCGGGTGACGGTGTGCCCATCCAGCGCCGCCAGCAGTTGCCAATCGTTGCTTGCGATCTGGTCGATCAGGTGCTGATCCAGCGCCTCCTGGGCAGTGTAGGAGTGCGAGCTGTGCACGGCGGCTTCGGCAGCCTCGGCGTTGCGATTGCGCTTGGTTACATAGGAGCGCAAGAAGGCCTCCGCGTCGTTTTCGATCTTCTGGCTCATGGTGGCGTCGGGCTGGGGGCCGATTTCGATCACCGGGTGGGCCGCTCCGGCGTTGGTTCCCGGAGCCATGGCGGCTACGTCCGCCGACTCCAGCAGAAAGAAACCGGCCGAGCCGGCGCGAGCGCCTCCGGGAGCCACATAGACGATCACGGGAACACGCGAGGCGAGGATCGCGCCCACCATGCCGCGCGTCGAATCCAGCAGCCCGCCCGGCGTATCCATCTCGACGAGCAGCGCCTGGGCGCCGTCGGAGCTGGCTTGCGCAATGGCCCGGTCTAGCTCGCCCGCCGTGACCGGCTGGATGGTGTCGGAGAGGACAAACTTCTCGACGAGCGGCTGCTGGGCAAAAGCCGCAACGCCCGCTCCGAAAGCTCCGAAAAACGCCGCCACAACCGAAGCGGCTGCAATCCCGACCGCGATTCCTCCCGCGCGATTAACCATGGCTTGCTCCTTCGCTGAGTAGTGCTCCCGATTCCTTCGCTTGCTCCCATCCAAAAGGCGAATCATTCGGCCCCAACAAGCAACTTTACTCCGATCGCCACAAGAACGGCGCCAGTCAAGAGAAACACTAATCGTCCGGACCATCTTGAGCTTTTCTGCTTAAATGGAGAAAGCGTATCAACATCTGCCGCATAGAAGTCTTTCCCAAGGATTCCGCCGGCGATTCCCAAGCCTCCGGCAATCACAAGAAAGATACCCATACTGTCTCCCCTGCGGGGTTCCTCATCCGTGGAACCGTCTTCCGTCACAATGGCGGCACACCGCTCTGCTTCTTCGGCCCTTCCCGCGCCTCGATCTGCCGCTTCAGCTCCAACGCCGCCCGGCTGGCGGGATTCAGGGTGAGGGCTTCGCCCACTTCCTTCTCGGCATCGTCCAGGCGGTTGGCCTTCAAATCCAGCCGCGCCAGCACCAGATACGCATCGGCCGAAGGCGCAAGTTCCAGGGCCGCCCTTGCTTCCTTGCGCGCGCCCTCCGCATCGCCGGTCCGCTCGCGCACTTCGGCCAGCCCGGCGTGGGCCTCGGCCACCCGGCCGTCGGCTGCCACGGCGGATTGATAGAGCCGCTCGGCTTCGAGCAGCAATCCGCGGTCAAGGTAATCCTTCGCCTGGGCGGCCAGCTTCTGCGCCCGCTTTTCCGGCGTAAGCGCGGCCAGACGCGAGGCGTCCATCTGGTCCAGCATCAGCGCCGCCTGGCGAAAGGCGACAGCGTCGAAGCTGCGCTCAATGCGCTCCAAAGGATCGGCCTTCAACTCCGGAGCTCCATTCGCCGCGTCGCTCGAATCCACCGCAGAACCGGCAGACGCGCTCGCCCCGCTCGGCCCCTTCCAAGCCGCCAGCAACTCCTGGGCCTCGCTATCGTTGGGGCGCAAGCGCAGGCACTGGGTCAGCTCGGCCAGGGCCTCGGCGGCCTTGTTTTGCCGCTTCAGGCTCACCGCTAGGTTGAAGTGGTAGTCGGCCGCATTGGGGTCGGAGGCCTCAGCCTGCGCGAAGAACGCAGTCCCGTCACGGCCCTGGCGGCTTACCGCAACCCCTTCGTTATTCACCACCTCGGCCAGCGGCAGAACGCGCTCCACGCCCTCAAAAGCTTCTTCGGCCTTTCGATAATCGCCGGAGAACAGCAGCGACAGCCCGCGATAGAATCCTGCCT
Organism: Occallatibacter sp.; assembly: GCA_050014455.1. Classification (GTDB taxonomy): domain Bacteria; phylum Acidobacteriota; class Terriglobia; order Terriglobales; family Acidobacteriaceae; genus Telmatobacter. The sequence goes on along the minus strand of JBEKDH010000042.1, from coordinate 12,159 downwards.
CCAGCGCGTCGGGCGCCAGCGCTCCGGAATCGCCGCTGCCCACCTTGGCGAAGGCCGCCGCCGCCTCCTCGTACTGCTGGCCGTTGTAGTCCTCGCGCCCCAGCGCCATCCAGGCCGGACCGAACTCCGGGCTCATCTGCACCGCCAGCTTCAGATGGCGCAGCCGCTCCTGCTGGTCGGGCTCCGTAATGCCCCGGATGTACTGCTCGAAGGCGTCCAGGCGCAATCCCGCGCCGGCGGCCACAAACGTCTCCTCGGAACCGCTGAAGCCGGGGTCGAGCTGCCGGGTCAGCTTCCAGGCCAGCGAGTCGAAGACCGCTATCAGGTCGCGCATCTCGCCGCGCGCGCTCACCGCCGCGCTCATCCGCAGGTGCGGCACATCCACCACCTGCGCCTGGGCCACGATGCCGGTGCCGTCAGTCACATAGCTGCCCACCACGATCGAATCGGCGTCCAGCGTCTCCGCCAGCTTGAGCGAACTGGCCCGCGAAGGATGAAACCCCTGCGGCAGCCCCAGATGATCGAGCGCATACCGCCGGTCCTCGCGGCTCATGGGCGCAAACCCCGCCGAGGCAAACCGGCTGCTCAGAATCACCGGCGCCGCCTCGCGAATCCACTCCAGGCTCGGCTGCCCGGTCCGGTTGTCGAAGGGGAGCACCAGCAAAATGCGCCCGCGGCCCTCTGAAGAGCCCAGAACGGCTCCACTCGGGCCGCTCTCTCCCGTCGCCTGGGCGCGAGCATAAACCGGCCCGCCCATCGACCCAGCCATGAACGCGAGAATGCCTAGCCCAAGCCCCGCGCCGGCGGCAGCAAGCCCAATCCGTCCTATACGCAATGAAAAGAAAGTAGGCACGACACGCTGATTATAGGCGGTGCAGTGCGACTTAGCGTGAACCGGCGGCCAAGCCGGCGGATTCCGCCATGCCAGCCAAGCTACTCCGTATCCGACTCGGACGCGTTTTCCGCCTCGCCCTCAACCGCGATGCGCAGCGAGCGCAGAAAATGCAGATCGTTCTGCGTGAACGGACCACTCACGCCGACCTGCACCCCGCCAGGCTCGGCGCTATTGTCCTCGCTGCCGTCAACCTCGTTCAGGCCGATGGTAGCTTCCAGCATCAGCAGCACGTCGAATCCGTGCTTGCGAATATCCTGCACCACCCCGGCGATCTGCTCGCTCTCGATGACCGACTCGTGGATGGCCTCGCCCAGTTGCTGAATCAGTTCGCGCAGACGCGTTTTCATCGGTACCTCCACAAGCGGCGGACAGCCGAGACGAATCGCGGCCGCGGCACAGGATTTCTCTACCTTACTTCCGTTCGCGTTTCGCGGCAACAGGAAAGCGGCAAAACGCTGGAAAAAACAGCATGGTGAAGGCCGCTGCTACCATCATAGACGGATGACACAATGAAAGCTCACTCCATTGGCCGCGCTCTGGGCGCCGGCATGAGGGTCGCAGGCCGCATCGCCGGTCAGCGCGTCGCTGCCGGTGCGACCGGACAAGCAGGCGCCCAAGCAGCAGCCGCTGCCCAAAGCCGCGCCGCGGGTCAGGCAGCCGGCCGGGCTACCAGGGGCGTCGCCCGCGGGGTGGGCGGGTTTCTGCGCCCCTTTGGCCGCGTGGGCGGCCTCCTCTGGCTCGAGGTTACCGGCGTCTTCTTTTCCCTCTTCGCAGTCGTCTTTGCCCGGGCTCTGTGGCTCTACAGGGCCAGCTACGCTCACGGCCCCGATCACCAGAAGTTCCTGGTCTCAGCCCCGCTTCTGCTGCTTTTCCTCTACCTGAGCGTCAGCTCGTTCTGGCGGGCGCGGCGCGGGTGAGCCGCACGCCGCGCCGGTTCTACCGTTTGGTCGATTCATCACTGTCCGGCCGCGTCAGCGCCCAAACCAGCACTCCCACAACCGCCAGTCCAAAGAGTGTCAGGAGCGATCCGCCGGCCCGCCACACGCCAAACCGCACCAGCGCCAGCCTAATCGCAATCGTCGTCAACATCGCTTCCCTCCGTGCGCCGGTCTCACCGTAGACGCGCCACATCGGTACGGACCCGAAGGCGCCCCGCAAGTTGCTCCTGAACTTATTTCCGCTGGCAGCGCTCATGCCTGCGGCCGCCGCTTACACCCTCCGGTCCTCTTTGCGGGTCAGCCGCCAAATGCCCAAGGCGATGGCCAGCACACCCAGCCCGTAAGCCCACAAAGCCTGCCGCCCGGAATGCACCCTCCAGCCGCGGTAGAGCGCAAGACTCCCCGCAGCCAGCAGCAGAATCCCCCTGAAACGATCCACCCGGCCCCACCCTTTCTTTCGCAACGGCTGCGCCGCCCCGTCCCGCCTCAGCGCGGGCGGATTGACCCCGCGCCGCTCAATCCCTATCGTAAGCACAGCACCGCCGCACCGCCCAGAGGACCGCCAGCATGAGTCTCCCAGACCAATCCGCCCCCCCCGCCCCGCCCCTCAAGAAGACCCCCTTTAACGCCATCCATCGCTCCCTCAAGGCCAAGATGGTGGACTTCGGCGGCTGGGATATGCCGGTCGAGTACCCCAGTTTTGCACCCCAGCGACCAGAACCTGTAGCCGGAGGCCCCGGCGCCGGCGGGGGCCTGATCGCCGAGCACCTGGCCGTCCGCACCGGCGTGGGCCTCTTCGACGTCAGCCACATGGGCCAAATTCAGTTCCGAGGCCCCGGCGCGCTCGCCGCCATCGAGCACATCACCATGAACGATGCATCTCGCTTAAGGGACGGCCAGGCCCACTACTCAGCCCTGCTCACCCCTGAGGGCACATTCGTCGACGACATTCTCGTCCATCGCCTCAGCCCCAACGACTACCTCCTGGTGGTCAACGCCGGCACCAAGGACAAGGACTACGCCTGGATTCGCCGCCAGGTGGGCGCATGGCCCTCCATCCATATCGCCGATTACTCCAGCTATTATTCGCAGCTCGCCCTGCAAGGCCCGCGCGCCCTTGAAACGCTGCAAAAGCTGACAAAGATGGACTTGGCCGCGATTAAGAACTATTGGTTCGCATGGGGCGCGGTTGCCGGCGTACCCAACGTGCTCATCGCCCGCACCGGTTACTCCGGCGAAGACGGCTTTGAGCTCTACCTTCCCGCCGACCAGCCTACATCCGAAAAGATGTGGAACGCGCTGATGGAGGCGGGCGCCGAGTTCGGCATACGCCCTTGCGGCCTGGGCGCGCGCAACACGCTGCGCCTGGAGGCCGGCATGAGCCTCTACGGGCACGAAATCTCCGACTCCATCAACGTCTTCGAGGCCGGCCTCGACCGCTGGCTCAAGCTGGACAAGGGCGAGTTCATTGGCCGCAAGGCCTTGCTGGCGGTACAGGCCGACGGCGGTCCCAGGCGCCGGATTGTGGGCCTGGAAATGGTCGAGCGCGGCATCGCCCGCGACGGGCACTCCGTGATCTCACTTCCTGGAGAAGAGATTGGGCAGGTCACATCCGGCTCGCCCGCGCCCTTTCTAAAGACCAATATCGCGCTGGCGCTGGTGCCCGCCGCCGTTGCCGCCTCCGGCGAAGATGTTCTGGTCCAGGTTCGCGCCAACCGGGTGAGGGCGAGACAGGTTCCGCTGCCCTTCTACAAGCGGCCGAAGAGATGACCACAATGGATGGGCGCACTACTCATAAGCGCCAAGAAGAGAAAGGATCGCATCAGGATTGCTCGTTTTTCAAGCTCATTCGCTGAGTTGAAAAGCCCGGAGCATAGCCAAGTCATTTCTGAAGGCTCGGTTGCGAAGGAAAGTCATGCCTTTGATTCGGTGGATCGTTGCCAACGAGTCAATGTTGAGATCCATGCCTTCGGGGTTGTTGCAAATGTCTGGCGGAACATTTCGACAAAGGCGCTCGACTGGCAATAACCGACTTTGTAGGCTACTTCTTTGATCGAACATCCTGAGACCAGTAATTCCACGGCTTTCATCAACCGGACCTGCCGCCGCCAAGATTCAAAGGTGGCGCCAACCTCATTGCGAAACGTTCTCTCAACGGTTCTGACACTGACACCCGCCTTCGCGCATAGAACCGCCATCGTCTTCGCTTCGGCGGGATTCCGCAAGAATGCCTGGGCCACCGCAAATGCTTTCTCGTCTCGCGGCAGCGTCACAAAGGTAGGTATAGGCGTTGCCTTTTGAATCTGTGCAATCAGCAGGTCGCGGAGGGCACATTCATAGCGATCCCGCATACGAAGCTGACGGATGCATACGGTTTCCACGATAAGTTCCCGTAGCAGCGGAGTGACGTGCAGCACGGCGCACCGCGGCTCCGATCTTGCGCTCAAGCCTCCCCGCAGGTAAAGCGCGCGCATCGAAACAGGACCAGGCATGTGAATCCGATGCTGAGTTCTGGCTGGAATCCACAATGCAAAATGTGGCGGGATCAACCACACGCTCTGACCGGAAGATACCTCCATGATGCCGCTGATCGCGTAGATCAGTTGATCCGATCCGTGCGCGTGCTCCGGCACATCGAAGCAAGACGGGTATTCGTAGGCGAGCGATGCAATGCAAACGCCTCGCTTCGGATCGTATTCTGTCAAAACGCTTTTCTGTCGCATTAGAGATATATTATGTCGTAAGAGCACTCTTGCGACAAGCGAAAACATGGCTCATCATAGCGGTATGTCACAACTGTCCGGACTCGGCAAGTACAACATCATCGGATTTGTCACAATAGTCGACGTATCCCGCGCGAAGGATTTCTATCGGGACACCCTTGGCCTGCGTCTGCTTTCGGAAGAGCCGCCGTTCGCGCTGGTTTTTGAGGCCAATGGCATCATGCTGCGTCTCGGCATGGCGAAAGAACTTCCACCATCTCATGGCACGGTTTTGGGTTGGCAGGTCCCGGAGATCGCGGCATCGGTCAAGAATCTGGGGCAGGCCGGAGTTCGCTTCGAACGCTATGAAGGCATGGACCAGAACGAGCTGGGCATCTGGAATTCACCTTCAGGCGCGAAGGTCGCATGGTTCAAGGACCCCGACGGGAATACTTTGAGTGTCACGGAATTCCCTAAGCAGAAGAAGTAAGACTCACGGGAATATTGACCGGATTGCCGGGTGGGCGCACCCAGCATTTTGGGTTGGCGCTGCGCAGGATAGACTGGAGGGGCATGGACCTTCCGCCCGATAGCTCCAACGCACAGGTATCCGCATCGCCGCTCGAAACCGATCCGGCGCGGGCGGCGGCCTTGTTTGAGCAGTCGGTGAGCATCATGGCGCGGCTGCGCGCTCCCGATGGCTGCCCCTGGGACCGCGAGCAATCCTTCGATTCGATTCGCAAGTACACGCTGGAAGAGACCTACGAGGTCTTCGACGCCATTGAGCGCCGCGACTGGCCGCACCTGGCCGAAGAACTGGGCGACCTGCTTCTGCAAGTGCTCTTTTATGCGGAGCTGGCGGCCAACGAGGGGCATTTCACCATAGCCGAGGTGCTGGACCATCTGAACCGCAAGCTGGTGCGGCGCCATCCCCACGTCTTTGGCGAGGAGGCTTCGCTGGCGGCGGGCAACCGGGCGCAGGTGGACGCCGATGTGGATGGCTCTTCGCTAGCCGTGCTGCGGAACTGGGAGGAGATCAAGGCGGCCGAAAAGGCATCGCGTGCAGCGGACGCAACTTCGGCGCAGAGGCTCCCGGCGTCGAGATTGGATGCAGTACAGCGGGCGATGCCGGCGCTGGCCGAGGCTGCAAAGCTGGGGGCCAAGGCGCGCAAATCCGGTTTCGACTGGCCGCACTGGCGCGATCTGCTGCCCAAGCTGGCCGAGGAAACGGCGGAGCTGGAGGCCGAAGCCGCATCGGATGATCCGGCCTGCAAGCCGGCCGTGGAGGCGGAGCTGGGCGATCTGCTGTTTACCGCGGTAAACCTGGGCCGGCATCTGGGAGTGGATGCGGAGATGGCGCTGCGGGGCTGCAACCGGCGCTTCCGGGAGCGCTTCCGCGAGATGGAGCTGGCTGCGGATCGGCCGCTGGAGGAGCTTTCACCGCCGGAACTGGAAGAGCTGTGGGAGCGGGCGAAGCGGAAGCTAGTCGAAGAAGATCGGAAACGCGGGGGTTTGTGACCGGACTTCCCTGAACGAGCCGGTCAGGGAGGTTGGAAGCCGCGAGAGGCTCCGGCGATGAAGGAGCCGCTCGCGGCAACGGCGGGGGTTGGGCTGAAGGCGAGCCGGTTAAGGGGTAGACTTCTTTGCCGCCGCAGCGGGCTTGGCCATGGGAGCCGCGGGCGGCTTCGGCTTCCAGTAGCTGGGATCGGCCTTGATCCAGTCTTCGGGTACGTAGCTCTGGACCGGGTTTACCGAGTACAGCTCGTAACGATCGGTGTCAATGGCCGCGGCACGGAGTTCACGCATCTTCTTCCTGTCCTCATCGGTCAAGACGGCTTTGTATTTGGACTCCTCCCCAAAGCTCTGGTCGATATCGGCCATGGAATTGTCGGCGGTGAGAAAGACATAGGAGCCGAGCTGGTCGCCGTACTCGATGCGGTATGCGCCCCAATGGTCGCTGCTTCCCGCCTTGTCGGCGGCCGCGATCCACAACTTCACTAGATCCTCGAATTCCTTCCCGTGACCGGGACGAACGTGGAGGATGCGGGCTTCCAGATAGCGGACATGCGGGCTGGCCGGCCGGGAGTGGTAGCTCAGATCGGGCACGGTGCTGAAGATCAACTGCTTGGTGCTTTCAAGGAGCTCGCCGTCCGCCACGTTAATCCGCTCGAACTCTGCCATGGCGGCCGGCTGCTCGAAAGCCTTGTTGGCCTTTTGCAGCGCGTCGAAGGAGTCGAAGTGGGCCAAATAGATGGCCCGCGCCTGACCGGACATCGAGTTGAAGGCAACGTAGTATATGGGGAACTTGGCCTTGGTCATGGCCTGGACAAAGGCGCTTTCCGTCTTGTCGTGGGCCATGCCGCCCTTTCCGGGCTTGGTGTATTCCACGGTGACTTCCAGGTACTTAGGTGTCGAAGGCGATGCAGGAGTCATATCCTGCGCCGCGGCCAGCAAACTGCTACAAGCCGCCAGAGACAATCCCAACAGTATGGGGTTGAGCTTACTCATGTACACGTTCCTCCTTGAATTGCTCGGAGATCGCACGCTGCGGGGAGGAGGGGGCCAGGGAAGAGCGGGTGCTCCGAGGTTTTCCGATTATGCTGCCTGCGAAGCCTATGTGTAAAGGGGTTTCTTGGATGCCCTATGGAAACAGCCATTCAGAAGAGTTCTCTTGCAGATCCTATGCCAGCAGGTAGCTGATGCCGCGCTCGTCCAGCAACTGGCGATGTTCGGGCGCAAGTCCGCGGTCGGAGATGATCTGATCGAGTTCGGCGAGATCGGCGACCTGGATCATCGCATTCCTGCCGAACTTGGTGTGGTCGGCGACGATCACCACGCGATGGGCGCACTTCATCATGGCGCGGATCGACTCGACCACCAGGGCGCTGGTATCGCGGAGGCCGTCTGAACTAATGCTGCGGATCCCCAGGATGGCGACATCGGCCGACACGCTGTGGAGCATCCGTTCGCAGATTGGCCCGAACTGGATGCCGAGCCGCGGGTAGAGGGAACCGCCGGTCAATGTGACCTCGGTCTGCCTGCACTCCCAGAAGATCTGGGCAACGGGGATGGAGTTGGTAATGATCTGAATGGGACGGCCGAGCAGGCAGCGGGCGACCTCGGCCACGGTCGATCCGCCGCCCAGGATGACGGTTTGCCCGTCCTGAATGGAATCGGCGGCCGCCCGCCCGATGCGCATCTTCTCTTCCTGGCAACTGACTGAGAGCCGGCTGAAGTCAAGCGCCTCTTCGCGGGAGGCGGTGGTCATGGCCCCGCCGTGAACGCGGCGGATGTTGCGGCTGCGTTCCAACTGAATCAGATCGCGCCGGATCGTTGCCCTGGAGACGCCCAGTCCGTTGCGCAGATCCTCCAGGCCGACAAAGTCCTGCCGCGAGAGGGAATCCTGGATGTACCGGAGACGTTCGACCTGATTCATCTTGAAAAAAGCACCTTTGGAAAACACATGAGAAATGCGCGCGCCCGCACACGAGGCAAGTTAGAAGCCTGCGACAGAAGTCCAAATTGCCGAAGAACATCCCTCAGGGGCTAAAGCCCATCTTTTGTTATCGATCATCTTCGGCACGACTAAAGTCGTGCCCTTTCAAAACCCGACTTACACCACGGAATGTTAGCGATCACTTAGCTTCGAGCGCTCCCATCACCGCATCGGTGACCGACTTCACCAGAGCCTCGATATCCGTTTCCGGGCCCTTGCCGGTGCTGCCGTCGCAGGGGCGCGGAGTGAGGGCGATGGAGCCCGGTACCTCGAGTTCGGAAAGCTGGCACTCCTTCATCCTAGAGGTATCGAAGCGAATGTCGGGCAGCCCCAGCTTCTTCTTGATGGCCAGCAAATCGGCGCCCTTCTGTTCCGAGATGTAAGAGATCGGAACGCCTAGCTGCGAGGCAAGCATCAAGGTCCAGCAGTAAGTCTCGAGCACCTCGGCGTACCACTCGGCGTGGGTTACCGAGTCGGCCCAGCAGATGATTCCGTGATTGGCCAGCAGCACCGTGTTGTGTGTCTTGACGTAGGGCAAGACGGTCTGGGCAAACTCAGGCGTGCCGGGCGTTTCATAGGGCGAAATAGCTACCTTGCCGACAAAGACTTCAAACTCAGGAATAACCAGGTTAGGAGGAACCTTGCCGGTGATGGCGTAGGCGGTGGCATGGGGAGGATGGCAGTGGACACATGCTTTGGCCTCGGGCACCTCTTTGTAGATTTCAAGGTGCAGAAAGATTTCGCTGGTGCGCGGTTTGGTTCCCGCAATCTGATTGCCTTCGAGATCGACCAGGCTCATGTCTTCTGGCGTCAGGTCGAACTTGCTCACCAGGGTAGGCGTGCAGATGACTTCGTTAGGGCCGATGCGATAGGAGATGTTGCCGCCATTGCCATCGACAAACTGGCGCATCCAGAGCTTGCGGCCCACGGCGCAAATCTCCTTCTTGATGGCTTCGGCTTCCGGCGTATAAAACAATTTTGGATTTGCCGCGCTGCGGCTCTGTGTCACTCCGCCGCCGCTGCCGTAAGCGCCTGAGGACGGCGCCGGGGCTGACTGCTTGGGCGCTGCCTGCGCCGCGGCCTTGGCGCTGGTGACCAGAGCGATATTGTGCTGGGCCAGGAAGTCGCGGGCCGAAGGGGTGACGACGCAGTTCTCGCAGATGAGCAAACGGCCTGCGCCGGCCGCAAGGGCGCTCTGCGCATCACGCATCGCCACGAGTTTCTGACCGGTAATATCGATGCTCTTTGCTTCGTTCTTCACGTCTGCTCCTCAAATCTTCAAAAAGCTTCGTACGGCTGCAAGCCGATCGAATCTACGATCAGTGCGCAATACGCATCCACCGGCACGGGACTGGGCCAGAATGGATTCGCGGCCTCGCGCCCTTCGGTAAACGCCACCATCTGCCCCTTCGCGGCTCCCAGCGCATCGATAGCCACCAGCGACTTGCCTCCGCCCAATCCATTTCCGGCGCGCAGGTTTTCCATCGTAACCGGCTCCAAAACCACCAGCGTCTTGCCGCGATACGCCGCGACGGCCGGACTGAGGACCACATGACCGCGAACGATGCCCAGCCTCATGAGTTACTCCGCCTCGCGCTATTGCCGCGTCCTAACTCCTGCTTTTCCAGGTCCCCAAATGCGAGGGACCTGGGGCACCCATGATTTCTGCTCGAATTACAAAAACTCATGGACACTACTCGATGCGAGTTGCAACTGGTCCACAATCCCCACCACCACCATGCGCGCCGGCGTGGTGTTGCCAAGCCTCAGCCGCGCAATATCCCCATCCGTTGAAACCACAACCGTTGAACCCTTGGCCGCTCCCAGCCAATCGACGACCACGATTGGCTCGACTGCCGCGCTACCGTCGGCTTCAAGCCGCTGCGCAATCAAGAACCGGCAGCCATCCAAAGTGGGATGCTTGACTGCCGCTACCACGGTGCCCTCGATGCGCGCGAGAAACAAGTTTGTGAAATCTCCCAACTGGTTCCAGTTGTTATGCCGGTTTTCCCTCAGGGGCTAAAGCCCGCTTTTACTCTGTCAAACTCATGTACGGGCTAAAGCCCGTACCCTTCAATCCCTCGCTGCTTCCGACGATCTCCTACACGATCCGCAGCGCATGGCCGACGACCATCTGCCGCTCGCGCGTGAAGGTGAGCGGCGTGGTGATGCCTTCGCCGGTAGGCGTTGCAATGCTGTGACTGAAATACCCCGGACCGCCCACGCCCAGCGAGGCCGGCGAAGCCGCGTTGTGAATAAAGAGCGTGGTATTGATGGCGCGCGCCATGCGCGTCGCGGTCTCAACGTTTTGGTGGTATTGATGGCGCGCGCCATGCGCGTCGCGGTCTCAACGTTTTGCGTGTGAATGATGGCCGTGTGCCGGTAGCCGTGCTCGGCCTTGACCGCGGCCGCGATGGCCTCGTCCACATCGCGAACGCGCACCACTGGAACGAATGGCATCATCTGTTCTTCCACGACGAAGGGATGATCCTCGTCCGTTTCTCCAAACAGAAGCTGCGTGTTGGCCGGCGCGCGCACGCCTGCCGCCGCCGCCAGCACGGCGACGTCCTTGCCCACGAAATCCTTCTTCACGTGTGCCCTGACGCAGCCCTTGCCGTCGCCGTCAAAGGTAAAGGCAGCCCGTGTGAGCCGTTCGATCTGCCCCGCGTCCAACTCGAATGCTCCGGCGCGTTGCATGGCGTGGATAAACTTGTCGGCGACCGAAGCCACCACGAAGATCTCCTTCTCGCCGATGCAGAGCAGGTTGTTGTCGAATGCCGCGCCCGCGATGATCGACTCCGCGGCGCGATCCAGATCGGCGGTCTCATCCACCACCACCGGAGGATTGCCCGGCCCGGCCGCGATCACGCGCTTGCCATACTTGCCCGCGGCCTTCACCACCACTGGCCCGCCGGTAACGCACAGCAGCGCAATCTCCGGATGCTGGAATATCTGGTCTGCCGCTTCAATACTCGGTTCCAGGATGGTGGTCAGCGTATTGGCCACGCCCAGCTCGCGCTCAATCTCGCGATTGAAAAGTTGCAGCGCATACTGCGCCACTCGCTTTGCCGAGGGGTGCGGCGCAAACACCGCGGTATTGCCCGCAGCCAGAATGTTGATCGCATTCGCGGCCATGGTCGGCACTGAGTGCGTGACCGGCAGCACCATCCCGATGACGCCCCACGGCGCGCGCTCGATAATCAGCAGTCCCGACGTATCGCTCCTCGCATCGCTGCGCATCGCCTCGATGCCAAGCACATACTGCATGTTCTTCAGCTTCTGAATCTTGTGGTCGAGCCGGCCCACCTTGCTCTCTTCCAACTCCATGCGGCCCAACTCTTCCGAGCGATCGATGCAGATCCGCCGCACGATCTTGATCATCCGCCCGCGATCCTCCAGGCTCATCTCCTGGACCCGCTTCTGCGCTATGTTCGCCGCGCGGGCGGCCTCATCCACAGTCACAAAGACGCCATCATGCGCGGCGCTATAGTTGGGCGCTGCAGTAGCGCTGGCGGGCGCCGATGCCGGTTGCCCCTGCTGCAACTGGATACGAAGCCTCGCGACAACCTCTCTCGCGATATCCGCAATCACCTGCTCCTGATTCGTCATCTGTTCTCCCAGCTCGCCATCTACGGCTTCTCCAATACCGTGCCGCCGACTTCGACGACATCCACGATGCCCACAATCACAGCATCGACGGGCGCATCTTTCGTCGCCGGCGTCAGGCGGGCCGAACTACCCTGCGTAAACAGCACGCACTCGCCCACCCCCGCGCCAACGCTGTCAACAGCCACCACGGAGCTCCCGGAGATTTCGAGCTTGCTGTCTCTGCTGATATACGGCTGGATCAGCAGCAGCTTCATCCCGAGAAACTTCGCGTTCTTCTGCGTGGAAACGACGTTGCCAATTACTTTTGCGATAAACATGCCGGCTCACCTCATGGGCCTCGGCGGGTCAATCCCGCTCCAGCTATTTCGGCAATACCGTAGCGAGGCTGCTATGCGGCCGCGCAATCACGTGCACGCTCACCACTTCGCCAACCGTCTTGGCGGCTGCCGCTCCCGCATCCACTGCGGCGCGCACGCTGCCCACATCGCCTTGAACGAACACCGAGCACAATCCGCTGCC
>JBEKDH010000041.1:0-43744 GCA_050014455.1 Occallatibacter sp. | reverse complement strand
GTGGTCAGGTTCTGCTGATCACCGAAGGAACCGGCTATTGTCAGGAACGGGGAAAGCCGATCCGCGTGGTCCACAAGGGAGATGTAATCAAATGTGCTTCGGGCGTAGAACATTGGCACGGAGCAGCACCGGGAAGCAGCTTTGCCTATGTGGCGGTAACACCGACACAAAAGGGAAAGACAATTTGGTTGGAGCCTGTCAGCGATAAGGACTATAACAGCGCGAAATGAAAGATCTCCTTGCCGGCAAGGATCTGCCTCGTATTTACCAATTCACAGGGGACGGTCATGGGATCAACCGGTCGACTCGGCCCGATGAACATTGGTCCGTCACCTGGGAGCATTACTGAGCTGGCCGCGTTGCGTTTGTTAGGCCGCAGTGCCAAGTCTTATTGGAGGATTCAGAATGAGTGCATGGTCGAAAGAGGAGCTGAGCAAGATTGCTGCCGCGGATGACTTGCACATATCGCCTTTCCGCGAAGATGGAGTGACCTATGGCACTCCAACCTGGATCTGGTCGGTCGCGGTTGGCGATGCACTCTATGTCCGCGGCTACAACGGGCAGAGCTCGCGCTGGTATCAGGCTGCGGTGCAGCAGAAGGCGGGGCAAATCATCGCCGCCGGCATCACAAAGCAGGTCAGCTTCGAGCCGGAGGACGGCCCGATCAATGACCGCATCGACGACGCCTATCGGGCAAAGTACAGAGGCAGCCCGTATCTCGATCCGATGATCGGTAAGCGCGCCCGTTCGGCAACGGTAAAGATCACGCCACGCCAAACCAGCGGCTGATCGGAAGGGACGTATCCGCTAAAAGCTGTACGGTCGTCTTCCGACCTTCAACTTACACGCTCCGGCGCCAAAGCGCCAAAGGAGAGGCAATGCAGAAACGCAAACTTGGAATTAGCAACCTGGAAGTCTCGGCCATCGGATTGGGTTGCATGAGGATGAGCGAAGGCCACGGCCCAGTAGCGGGGACCAAACAGGAGATGATTGCAGTCATGCGGGGAGCGGTCGAACGGGGCATCACGTTCTTCGATACGGCTCAAGTCTACGGACCGTTTGTGAACGAAGAGGTGGTAGGCGAAGGGCTCGCTCCCGTGCGTGATCAGGTGGCGATCGCGACGAAGTTCGGGTTCGCGCTTCGGCCTCACGGCAGACCTTCCCCTGGGCTCGACAGCCGGCCTGAGCAGATCAAGGAGAGCGTGGAGGGCTCGCTGAAGCGACTCCGCGTCGACACCATCGACCTGCTCTATCAGCACCGCGTCGATCTGGAAGTCCCTATCGAAGATGTGGCTGGAGCGGTGAAAGACCTGATTCAGCAAGGAAAGGTTAAACACTTCGGCTTGTCGGAAGCCGGGGCCCAGACGATTCGCCGGGCCCATGCCGTTCAGCCAGTGACTGCGGTTCAAAGTGAATACTCGCTTTGGTGGAAGCGCCCGGAACAAGAGATACTGCCGACAGTCGAGGAACTGGGGATTGGCTTCGTTCCATTCAGCCCGCTTGGCAGGGGGTTTCTCGCCGGGTCGGTTACGGCGGATACTCAGTTTCCGGAAGGGGACAACCGAAGCACCTATCCGCGCTTTTCAACGGAGGCCCGCAAGGCGAATCGAGTTCTGGTGGACCTGATTGCGGCTTTTGCCGCAGGGAAGAAGGCGACAGGCGCGCAGATCGCGCTGGCATGGCTGCTTGCGCAGAAAACCTGGATTGTTCCCATCCCGGGGACCACCAAGCTTGCGCGCGTGGAGGAGAATATTGCAGCAACTGCCCTGGAGCTTACAGCGGACGATCTCTGCGAGATCGACAGGCTCATCGCCAGTGTTGAAGTGCAAGGCGGCCGGTACCCCGAAGAATTGGAGGCCATGACCGGTCGCTGAGCGCTGCCAATCTGCTGACATCGCGATGGGGTGGAGTCATAATCGGCTAAGCAACCGCGCGATGCCTTTGCCAATAGCCATCAGCAAAGAAGGAGAAACACAATGCAGAAACGCAAACTGGGAAACAGCAACTTGGAAGTATCGGCAATCGGCCTGGGCTGCATGGGAATGACCTTTTCCTACGCTCCTTTTCCGGAAAAGAAGGATTCGATCGCACTGCTCCGCGCGGCCATCGAGCACGGCGTCACCTTCTTCGACACGGCCGAGGTCTACGGCCCCTTCAACAACGAGGAACTCCTCGGCGAGGCCCTCGAGCCCTTCCGCGGGCAGGTCGCCATCGCCACCAAGTTCGGCTTCGATATCAATCCCGACGGAAGTCGCGGCCCGAAGCCGGTGAACAGCCAGCCTGAGCACATCAAGCGGGCCGTGGAAGGCTCGCTCAAGCGCCTGAAGACCGATGTCATCGATCTTTGCTACCAGCACCGCGTCGACCCCGAAGTGCCGATTGAAGACGTCGCTGGCGCCGTCAAGGATCTGATTGCCGAGGGCAAGGTCAAACATTTCGGTCTGTCGGAGGCCGGCGCAAAGACCATCCGCCGCGCCCACGCTGTCCAGCCCGTCACAGCCTTGCAGAGCGAGTACTCGCTCTGGTACCGGACACCGGAGGAGGAGGTCGTTCCCACGCTGGAGGAGCTCGGCATCGGCTTCGTCCCCTTCAGCCCCTTGGGCAAAGGCTTCCTGACCGGCAAGATGGACGAGAACAGGACATTTGAGAAAACCGACATCCGCAGCACGATCCCTCGCTTTGCGCCGGAGGCCATGAAGGTGAATCAGGCTCTCGTCGATCTGCTGGGCAGCATCGCAGCGCAGAAGAAGGCAACCCCCGCCCAGATTGCTCTTGCCTGGCTGCTGGCCCAGAAGCCGTGGATTGTGCCGATTCCAGGCACAACGAAGCTACATCGCCTGGAAGAGAACATCGGAGCCGCCGCCGTCGAACTTTCGGCCGGCGATCTTCAGCAGATTGAAAGCGCCGCGGCAGAGATCAAGGTGCAAGGCGCGCGGTACCCGGAACACATTGAAAAGATGACCGGGCTTTGACCTATTCAACCGGTCCCCTTAAGCATCCGAGGATGGAACCTCCTCGGATCCTGCTTTGGGCCCACTGGGTTTCATGTAGTTGATTGAGGAGAAACGAGCGATGGAGATCAAACGAGCAGGCACGCAAGCTTCAGTTAAAGGCCCTTCCGAGTGGTTTACGGGCACAGTGCGAATCGATCCGTTGTTCCAGGCGCCAGATCCGGCTCTTGTTCAGGGCGCCAGCGTCACTTTCGAGCCCGGCGCTCGCACGGCTTGGCACACGCATCCGCTCGGCCAGACGCTTATCGTCACCTCCGGCTGCGGATGGGCGCAACGCTGGGGTGGTCCCATCGAGGAGATCCGGCCCGGAGACGTGATCTGGTTTGCGCCGGGAGAGAAGCACTGGCACGGAGCGGCGCAGACGACGGCGATGACGCATATTGCCATTCAGGAAAAGCTCAACGGCAAGGTCGTCGACTGGATGGAGCAGGTGAGCGACGAACAATACGGCGCCTAGCGCCAGCGGATGGGTGCTTGCAGCCTGCCGCCATATGGCGCCGCCCTCGGATCGGGAGGGGCTTCGTCGCAACTCGTCGAACTGCGCCTATGTCAGTGCGATATTCAGGTTGTCGATCGCTTCGTCGATCTCCTGCGTGCTTTTGAAGCCCACGGTCACGCAATCGACCCCGGCGTTCTTGAAGGCGAAGCGCATGGCGGCCTGGCGATCTTCGTGGCGCACGAAGGTGCCGTTGCCGACAAGCTTCATGCTGATCACGCCCATGCCATCTTTCTTTACCTGCTTGACGTGCTCCACTACTTCGTCCACATTGGCGGGATTGTTGTCGTTCGCGTAGTTGGGCCCGTCCATGCTCGCGCCCTTGTGGTTCACGCGGATCATCGCCACTTCAAGCCATTTATTGCCCGGCACCTGGCGGAGCGCGGGCAGGCCATGCACCGATGCGCCGCGCGTGCGGATGGTCTTCTTCGATTGCGCTTCGAGAATCCCGTCCTGCCAACGGCCGGTTTCGGCCATCCATGCGGGCGTGTGCTGCCAGTGCAGCAGCATGATGTCGAAGTACTCGGTCTGCGAGATGCGGCGCATCTCGTCGAAGCGCGTCCGCGGATCGACGCCCTCGTCCGTCGTCACCTTGTTCATCAGCTGGTAGCTCTCGCGCGGGATGCCTTTGAGCGCTTCGCCCAGCATGGCAGGCGTGGCATAGGATTCGGCGGTCTCAAAAAACCGGATACCGCGGTCGTAAGCGTAGTGAATCAGGCGTGTGAACTCCTGCTGGCCAAGCCCGGCCTGTATGTAGCCATTGTTGCTGCCTGTGCCAAAGGCGAGGCGGGTGACCTGCATGCCCGATTTGCCCAGAGTGACCACCTCTGTGGCCTTGCTGGGCGCACCGTGCAAGGGGAGACTCCCGACAGTGCTTATGGTTCCTACGGCAAGCGAGGCTTTCAGGAATTCGCGGCGTGAGAATGGGCTCATCAGAAACTCCTTGGCTGGGCTGGAAGGCCATGGGGAATGGCCTCTGCGGAGATGGTATCACGAGTAACGGCACCCGGATGAGTTCCGGGATGATGCCAGGGCGTCTGCCCATGAACCGGTCCAACGCGCCGAACAGCTCGCTCCGCCCGGGTCGGGGGTAGTCTGGAGGCCGATCCGCCGCCCTATGTTGAACCTCGACTCCAGGCTAACGCGGCCGGATACCGATCACGCTCAACATCCTTCCGGCGCGGCCTTGCGAGGCGCGATGAGAGAAGAATAGTTCCCGATGGCAACTCGTGCAGCCGCCCACGAGTTCGATGGCTCGGGGTTTGAGACCCGCCACAAGCAACTGGCGGCGGTTGGCCTGTGCCAGATCGAGGTGCAAGCTGGGCCCGATGGGCGAGTGGCCGGGCGCGCGCTGGGTAAGAAACAGCATGGGGTATTTGTTGCGCACCGGGTCAGTCGAGTAGACCTCGCGGAAGAGCTCGCTTGCATAAGCGAACTGGGAATCGAAGCTGGAGAGCACCTCTTCGCCGACGGAGTAGCAGCAGGCGCCAATGCCGGGGCCGATGGCGGCCACCAGATCCTCGGGCCGCGAGCCGAACTCAAGGCGCATCCGGCCTACGCCGCACTCGACAATCCGCGCTACGGTCCCACGCCAGCCGGCGTGGAAGGCAGCGACCGCGCGGCGTTTCCGGTCGGCCACCAGCACCGGAATGCAATCGGCTGTCTGCACTGCCAGCAGCAGGCCGGGCTGGTCTGTCAATAGGCCGTCGGCTTTGCACGGGTGTTCGCGGGCGGCGTCCTGGGCGGACGCGACACAGAGGGAATTCGAATGAATCTGGCGGAGCGTGATCAGGGGCGTGGCTTGGTTTCCGCTAATCGCTTCGGCCAGCAGCCGGCGGTTCCGGGTCACCGTCTTCCGGCTGTCTTCAGGCGTAAAGCCGAGATTCAGTTCGCTAGGCGCGTCGTCGGGGCAGTAGGCGCGGCTCTCGCCGCCTTTGCGAGTGCTGAATCCATGCCAGAGCCAATCGAAGTTCTCCCAGCCTTGAACCGGAAGCCATTGAACCCCGTTGGGGGCAATGCGGGGGGACGGCGCTGCCGGCGATAGCTCCTCCGGCGCCGCGCGCTCAAAGCGCATGCGGCGCTTGACCCCGGCGGAATGGCCGCGAAGGCTGCGCGCCAGACCCGCCTCTTTGAAGAGGCTGTCGATGGCCCCGATATTCTGGGCCGGAAAAGGGCTTGGATCGGAAGAAGAGCGCATCTGAATCCGATTTTAGCTTCCGTAGGATTCGATCTGCCCGTCGACCACGGATTCGGAGCTGGATTCCAGAGCCCAGAAAGCGTGTGGGCCTGCCTTCCGGCAGGCCCGCTTGAGAGGCATTTGAGGTGGGGTGTCCGGGGATGTGTGAGAAGAGGTCCAACTGCGGACCTTCGAAAAGGGATGGATACCTTTCGTGGAGGGAACTACATTGGGGAAGCCTCTGCTTGTTGTATCTGTAGATGCACGATTCTGGAAAAAGTTGCACGATTCTCAGAATTTGATGTTTTCGCCCCGGTTTGCTCATTTCAGAAACACTTTCTCTCCTTTTCTCGCGCCGTGCCGACAATCTGGAGATGCGAAAGCGCATTCCGGCTCTCGCCTGAGGTCACTTCATGTCCGTTGCCGCGCTATCGACCGCCGGGTTTTCGCAATACATCGCCGCGTCGAGCAACCTCTCGGCCTCTCAGCAGGCCTGGCAGTCGCTCCAGCAGAGCCTGGCATCGGGGAATCTAAGTGCTGCCCAGAGCGCCTTCAACGCCTACAACCAGTTAAACAAGAGCTCGTCCGCAGCCAGCGGGGACGGTTCGTCCTCCACCTCGCAGCTCTCCACTGACACGAAGAGCCTGGGCAGCGCCATCGCCTCCGGCGATCTGTCCACGGCCCAGTCCGCATTCGCCACCGTGCAGAGCGACCTGAAGACCACCCCGTCGCAGGCGGTTGTCAACGCCGAAAGCGCCGTGGCACAGACCGTGCAATGGGTAGACGACTTGCTCAGTCTCAGCGATTCAAGCAGTTCCAGCTCAGCGCCCGCCGATCCGGCGACGGCAATCCTGGATGCCGCCTATGGGCTGATTTCCTCTACGAATACCTCGGACCCAACGACCGCTCTGCTCGAAAGCCAATATGGCGACGGCACCGGCAGCGCCGCAAGCTCCGGCGCCTCTGGATCGGCCTCAAGCGACAGCAGCGCGGCGAGCAGCGGCAATGCCGGCAGCGGCGCCAGCGTCAATGTCTACACATAAAAAAACGGCCCCCATCACGGCTGTCACAATATCCGCGGCGAAGCGCCTTGTGGAACGGCGGCAAGGGCATCCTCAGGCTCCGGGCGCACGCGAAAGTCGGCGTGGGCCTCGGCAAAGACGATCTTGCGGTCTTTTGCGATGACATAGGTTGCCGGGATGGGCAGCCGCCAGCTCGGCTCGCCGTTGACGAAGGGGATGTTGATGAGGATGGAGAGATAATAGTCGCGGTGGTACTCAGGCACGGTGTAGGCGAGGCCGAACTTTTCGGCCAGCACGCAGCCGGGGTCGCTGAGCAAGGGGAATGGCAACCCGTGCTGGCCGGCCATGAAGTCGCTCTGGCGCTCGGTCTGCGGGCCTATGGCAACCATCAGGGCGCCGCGCTCGCGCAGCCGTCCGTGAAGGTCTCGCCACGCCTCCAACTCGGTGACGCAGTATGGGCACCAGCGCCCGCGAAAAAACTTGACGACAAGCGGCCCAAGTGCGAGCAGGTCCGCTGAGCGCACCAGCCGGCCGGACTCGTCCTTGAGCGCGAACTCCGGGGCCAGCGCGCCAACCGGCAAGATGCGCTCCTCAACCCCAGAGGCGAACAGCTCTGCAACCGCCCGCTCCCCAACCGCAAGCCGGCCAGCCTGCACCAATTGGCGCGTGTTGGCGGTTATCTCGTCGAGTTGGTTCTGAAGCAGGGTCATCGTAGCGCCTTTGGGAATGTGCAGCCTTGGGGCAATTGCGGCAGCCGGATACCGATCCGGAAATCCGATGAGGTTGACAGCTCCACACATCTATCGTATATCCCCGGCGGATAGGAGAAAGTGGGAGGGCCCGAGTTTTCCCGCTGAGACTGCGAAACCGGGCATTTACAATAGCAACTGTGCAGCTTGAACAGTCTTCGCCGATCATTCTCGCCGAGAACCTGACTAAGGTTTACGCGGCGGGCCGAATCCAGGTGACCGCGGTGCGCAGGGTTTCGCTCGCCGTCGAACGGGGGGAGTTTGTGGCCATTGTGGGCCCCTCGGGATCGGGCAAGTCCACGCTCTTCTACCTGCTGGGCGGGCTCACGCAGGCCACCGAGGGACGCGTGGTGATCGACGGCGTCGACTTTGCCACACTCAGCGACGCCGAGCGTACGCGGCTGCGCAAGCATCGCATCGGCTTTGTCTTCCAGAAGTTTAATCTGCTGCCCACTCTCTCGGCCATGGGGAATATCGAGATCGCGTGGGCAGTGAGCGGGCGCACCGAGGCTGGGAAGAAGCAGCCGCTGGACCTCAAGTATCTCGATCATCTCAGCGATCTCCTGTCGATTCAGGGGCGGCTCGAGCACCGGCCCTCGGAGCTGAGCGGCGGCGAGCAGCAGCGGGTGGCAATTGCGCGCGCGCTCATCACCCGGCCTGCCATCGTGCTGGCCGACGAGCCCACCGGCAACCTGGATACGAAGAACTCCGAAGCGGTGCTGCACATGCTGCTCAGGTCGAACCGGGAGCTGGGGCAGACCACGCTGATGATTACCCACAATCCCGAGGCCGCAGCCATCGCCAGCCGGATTCTGTACATGCGCGACGGCCAGATCGTGCGCGAGGAGAAGGGCTCGCGCTCAGATATTTCCTTGCCTGGCGCGGCATCGGCATCGTCAAGCGCAGCCTGGCCTGCCGCAACGCCGGCTGCGGCGGGTTGACCATGTTTTGAACGCCCGGTATACTCAATCTTGCAACAAGCGGGAGTAGCTCAGTGGTAGAGCATCGCCTTGCCAAGGCGAGGGTCGCGAGTTCAAATCTCGTCTCCCGCTCCATTCCGTCCTCCGGCGCCAGCCGGGTTGGCTAGGGCGGTTTGGAGCGAATCGAATCGAAGGCAGCCCTGCCAAGGCGCGGTACCCAAGTGGTAAGGGAGAGGTCTGCAAAACCTTTATGCGCCGGTTCGATCCCGGCCCGCGCCTCCAATCCTTTCAATATCTCGATTGCCGATTCGATGGCTGAAGCTGTTTATCTTCAGTTGTCCTTCATGGCTGATTCCAGCCAGAAGCTGGATGCTGTGCGCGGCATCCGCGTGCAACTTTGGGAATCGATACTTCGGTAGACGATGAGCCGATGGGGATTGGGCAGACGGCTTCAACTCCGCATGAGGCGGAGGCGTTCGTGGTTGGGCGCGCAGGTCGATTCCCGGATGACCAGTTCGGGCAGGATGGGAACTGTATCCTCGAAGGCCTCAGTGCCGCGAATGCGCTGCAAAAGGATGCGGGCGGCTTCGATTCCCATCTGGTTCAGCGGCTGACGAACAGTGGTTAGGCTGGGGTTGGAGAAGGCAGCGCTCTGGATGTCGTCGAAGCCTACTACGGAAATGTCCTCCGGAACGCGCAGGCCATGATTCATAATGGCGCGGATGGCTCCAATGGCGGCCTCGTCGTTGTAGCAGACAATGGCCGTGAAATCGCCGCCGCGATCGAGCAGTTCGTTGGCCGGTCCAAAACCCAACTCCGGCGTTGAAACCCGAAGCTTCACTTGCACGGTCAACTCGGGCAAAACCTCGAGTCCCATCTCTGCGGCTACTTGCATCAGGCAGCCCCAACGCTCGTCGGCATCGGAGCTGTGGCTGCCGCCGCGCATGAAAGCGATCTTGCGATGCCCTAACTCGTAGAGATGGGCCAGGGTCAACTCAGCGGCCCGGCGCTGATCGAGCACCACGTTTGTGACTCCCTCGATTTTGCGATGGCCCGCCACGGCTACAGCCGGCAGCTTCATGCCGTGCTCGAGCACAGTATCGATCAGTACGAACCCTTCGACGGAGCGGTCCATCAGCAGGCGCGGGTACTCCTCAATCAGGTCGGGCTTGCGGCGATGGCTTGCGGTCAGGTAGAAGTAGCCTTCCTCGATGAGGAACTCCTCTACGCCGGCCAACACCGGCGCGACGTAGTGGTCGTTCAGATCGGGCACCAATACGCCTATCGAGAAGGTCTGGCGCTTGCGCAGAGATCGCGCGTAGAAGCTGGGCCGATAGTCGAATTTCGCCGCCGCTCTGGTAACCCGATCCCTGGTCTCCTGGGGAATCGAGCGAACGCCGGGAGCGTTGTTCAGCACCAGCGAGATGGTGGCTGGCGAGAGATTCAGATACTCGCCGAGGGTACGCAGACTAATGGGCTGTCCCGGCTGCGGCCTGGGCCCTGTTCTTATTCGCTTGACCATATGCCCCTGTTGTAACACACATCCGCATCGAGAACCAGCCGCTAGACCGCGGTACGCCTGCAACCGGAGTTACCCATTGGCCGTTTCGCCGCCGGTCTGCGCGCGAGGCCGCGGCAGATATTGTCCAGAGCTTATTGCGGGCCGGCCCTCGCAGAAATGTGTCTTCGCCGGGTTCAAATCCTTGTCGACTGCCTCTCACGAAGAAACCCGCGTGAAGGCAACTCGCCCATAGAGAAAAGGGCGCGGCAGGGATTGCCCGCCGCGCCCCGGTTGAGCGTTGAGGTTAGAACACGAACTTGCCGCCAAGCTCGAGCGCGCGAGGATCGTACGTGCTCGTGACCTGACCGAACTGGCCGCCTAGATAGGTCGAGCCGATGTTGTTGGCTTCCGTGTGGTTGAAGGTGTTGAACGACTCGAAGCGAAGCTCGAAGTGAGCCGCCTCGGTGATGGCGAAGGACTTGTACAGCGAGGTGGTGAAGTTCACGCGGCGAGGGCCAACAACCAGATCCCTGCCGGCGTCGCCGAAGCCCATGTTGGGTCCGCCGCGCCAAGCCGGAATCTGCGAGGAGAATCCGGAGGTGTTGAACCAATTCGCAAACGTCCTGTTGTACGTCATCTTGCCGCCGGTGTAATTCGGACGGGAGGTGTAACCGCCGCCGAGGCCGACCGGATCGTAGGCGAGGGACTCGTTGATGCCCATGCCATTGCTGCCCGGAACCTGGCCCGACTCGCCGATGAAGGTTCCGGCAATCTCCCAGCCGCCTGCAATGGAGTGAACGAGGCCTGTGCTCTTGTTAAAGATGGGCAGGTTGTAGACGTAGTTGGCGCTGAGCATCTGACGCCGATCGAGCTGGCCAGAGCCCTTGTCGTACTTGAAGTTCCAGGGGTTGTCGATGGTTTCCCGGTCGAAGGTGGTAATGTCGATTTCGTGCGACCAGGTGTAATCGACCTCTCCGCTCAGTCCCCACTTGTTCTGGACGCGGAGACCGCTCTGGAGGCTGTTGTAGCTCCCGTTGGTGCCGTTTGTGTCCTGGGTGATGCCGGCATAGCCCTGGTATTTCCGGTAGGCGTTCATGCCGCCGGCGTTGGTGAAGCCGTTGCCGCAGCCCGGAATGGCTGAATCGCCAGGATACTTGCCGCCGCTATCGCCCGCAGCGCACATGACCGAAACAGTAGTGGTCGGGCTGTTCGGATCCAGGTTGTTGATCTGGTTGACGATGTTCTGGTCCCAAGCTAGGTTGCCGACGAACTGGACAACCCAAATCAGCGAGGGCTTGATTTCACGCTGCACACCCAGGCTGTACTGCGCCACGGCGGGAGCGGGGTAGTGCAAAGCCAAGCTGTCGCCCGCACCAGCGAAGATCAGATTCGTCGGTTGGATGACAGTTCCGGTATTCCAGTTTTTTCCAGGGTTGCTGAAGTAGTTGTCGCCGATGCTGAGCGAAGGATTGAAGGGCGCGCTGGTGGCTACACCGAAGATATCGTTGCCCTGCAGGCGCTCATAGAAGGTTCCAAAGCCGCCGCGGAGAACGGTCTTGCCGTTGCCGAAGAGATCCTCAGAGAAGCCGATGCGCGGTTGCACCGTCTTGTAGTCGTTCGTGACCGTGCCCTTCGGGAAGCCGTCCACACCCGCAATGCCGGTGCCGTTGATGTAGGAGGTGATGCCGTCGTAAGTGTACAGGTCCAAGCTGTTCGCGTTGATCGAGCCGTCGGTATTCCAAATGGGAGCCTGGTTCTGTGCGTAATTGGCCTGAACGAAGTTGCCGAGGAGGTTCTGGCGCTCCCAGGCATGCGGCAGGGCGTCCCAGCGGATGCCAAGCTGCAAGGTGAGGCGCGGGGTTACATGCCAGTTGTCCAAAGCGTAAACCGATGGAGTCTGGTTAACGTAGTGGCGGATAGGCGCAGCCAAGTCCTGGCTGTAGCTGGTGGGGATGCCCAACAGCAAATCCATGACGCCGTCGTTTGAAAGCGCCGAGGAGGCGTAGTCGCCCTGCGCATCGCCGTAAAGCATCTGGTTCTTGGTGTAGCGGTTGTAGCTGAAGCCGAACTTCATGGCATGCTTGCCCGAGGTGTACGACACATCAACCTTGGGCTCGTAGTCCTGAGCTGCGTTGTGATAGGGTTCGGTAGCCGTGTCTTCAGCCGTTCCGTAGGGATTGCCGAAACCGGAGATGCCCGGCCAGATCTTCCGCTGGACGGTATAAGCGGGAACAACCGGGGCAACGGTCCAGCCGGAGGGCAGGAAGGTGTTCGAGCTGGGCGTGATGTCGATTTCGTTGCCGTCGTAATTGATGCTGGCTTCGACGAGCAGATTGGGATTGATAGTTCCGCTCAGCTTGATGGCCGCGCTGTGAGACGGAGAGGAGAGAATACTGGTGAGAGTGTTGTAGCTGCACCAGCACCAGCCCAGTTCCGGCTGGCCTTCGTTCTGATTCTCGGTGTCGCCGATGTAGTGACCCAGGATCGACCACTTGTCGGTGAAATTGTGATCGATGCGGACGATGTCGTCGCGGACCACAAACGGCAGCGAAACGCTGGCGATGTTCTCATCCTTGCCGGATACGTTCGACGGAGGCAGGATGCCGGCGTTCAAGTACTGGACGAAGTTGGGATCGAACAGCGAAGCGGGAATGGTGTTGCCCGGGAAAGGCGCTCCAGGAGTCAGTCCCAGCGGCTTCAAGTGATTCAGATAATAATCCGAGGTGAGTGAAACGGTCGGAACCACCAGCTTGGTCGTCGGAGCAAAGCCCGGCGCCACATAGGTAAGAGGCTGGCCCGCCTTGGGAATGTCGGCCGCGTCAACGGTTGGGTTGTTGCTGGATGCGAGGTTGACCGTCTTGCGCCACTCTTCGTTCCAGTAGAAGAAGGTCTTCTTCTTGTCGCTGTTGTAGACGTGGGGAATGTAAATCGGGCCTCCGCCGCCGAAGCCGTAGATGTTGTAATGCACAGCCGGCCTCGGGGTTACCGGGGTCGAGGTCTTGTTGAAATAGCTATTGGCGTCGTAGTCGGTGTTGCGGTTTTCCTCCCAAACCTTGCCATGGAACTTGCTGGTGCCGGCCTTGAGCGAAAGGCTCATGGTGGCGCCGGAGGAGATACCGTAGTCCGGCGGATAGTTGCTGGACATGACCTGGAACTCGGCGATGGCGTCCTGCGAAGGCTGGATCTGCATGCCGCCGGCGCCGCCACGGTCGTCTGACTCGCCGCCGTCAATGAGCCATATGTTGTGGCTCTGGCGAAGTCCGTTGATGCTGATGGTGAAGTTTGAACCCACCGAACCGGGTGTATTGCTGTCTGGCAGGGCGGAGCTTACGCCCAAGCCAAGAGCCGCGAGGGCCGCGAAGTTGCGGTTCTCAGTGGCGATTTCACTGATCTGCTCGGAACTGATCAGGGTGCTGACGACGTTCGAGTCGGTCTGCACCGTCAAGGCATCGGCCTCAACGGTGACCGTCTGGGTCTCGGCGCCAATGGTGAGCTTGACGTCGGTGCGAACGGTCGCCGAAACGTTCACCACGATGCCGGTTTGCACAAACGACTCAAATCCCTTGGCCGAGACCTTGAGGTTGTAGTTGGCTGGGTTCAAACCGGCGATGTCGTACAGGCCGGTGGAACCGCTCACGGTTGAGTGAACCGCGCCAGTGGCCGGATCGGTGAGGTCGATCTTCGCTCCCGCAACCACCGCTCCCGACTGGTCTGTAACGATGCCGGTGAGCTCGGAGTTGGCCTGCGCATAAGCTCCCACGCAAGCCAGCACGAGGAACAACGGCAGCAGGAAGAACCTGTATTTCGTTTGTCTCATGTGACCATCCTTTTCAAAGTTGTTTCAGTTTCTTGACTCAAACTTCAATCGCTGCCCCTTTGGTCAGGACTGAAGCCCGTTGAAGTGCACCGAAGAACCGCTCGAGAAGAGAATCGACCTGCCCCGCGATCGTTCAGTCCACCATACCGTCTTACCTGCAACCCCGGAGCGTTTCCGCCACGGAGAACCATCCGCATCCAAGTCTTCCGAACCGCTGCTCGGGGTCGCGACCACCCCTGGTTCCAGCCCGCCGGCCAAAGGTGGAAAGAACCCTGACCAAGCGCCGGAAAAGCGGGATTTTTCTCCGTGGAATGGAAGATGCAATTCCGCACTTTTCCGCTTTTTGGAATTCTTGAACTGAATCGCTTTATCTTTGGAAGTAAAGCGATTCAGTAGAATGCAGAAAAGACCTATCTTTCACGGTCCCGCACATTACACGCCAAGGAAGCGCCAATTGTCAAGCCCATTTCTTAGCTCTTTCGGATCCTGCCCATGCGACGGAGCCGTCCAGTTGTTCTACGTAGAATGGAACCGGCAAACTGCACTTCTCCGCATTTCTGGATTTTTCTGCTCAAACGTTTCAGTTGTAGAACTCAAACGTTTTAGCAAAAATCGAAAAACTCTTTTTTCAGAGTCGCGCACATTACACGCCCAACGGGCATCATTTGTCAAGCCCCTATTTTCGGTTTTTTGCGGACCTCGCTTTTGGCGCGGTCGAGAGCCCGCAGCGCGGACTGAAGATGAGGGCATACGAAACTAATAAGACCAATTTAATCTGCGGGATATGTTTACCTGGCCGGCAACGCATCCGATCCTTTGCCCGGACCAATCAAGCGAGCCGCCGAGAACTTTCAGCTCAAGGCCCTCCGCGCTTCGGCCACAAGGTGGGCCCAGCGTCTCCAGTTCTACATATTTCAACGGATCGGGGTTGGTGTAGACCTCGGTGACGCAGCCGCCATCGGGATACTCTCCCGTCCCAACCTCCGCGTCGATGCGGAGCACGCAATTTCGTCCCACCCACGCCAGACTGCTTCCATCCGTGCCTACCTTCACGCACTGGCGAGGATGGCGTGCAAACGAGAGCAGGCGCCCGTCGATGCTCAGCTCTGCCGGTTCGGCGAGCAGCAGGCGGAGATAACCCTGAGGGAACTTCGATTTTTCGGCCAGGAGAATGCTAACGTGTTCGGGTTCCCGCAACTGGGTAACGGTCCAAATTCCCACCCTGACAGCGCTGCCGAGGATCTTCCGATATTCGGTTGAAATGCGCATGATCGGCTGTCCGGCGTCCAACTCCACATGACGCACAACCTGGATGCCAAAGCCGGGGTCTATCGGGGATGTGACCACGACGCCACGCGGGCTGGGAACCGCTTGAGCAGGACGCGCGTCAAAGGCCGGCGGCGGAGGCCAGTCCCGGCCTTGCTGGCCTGTCCAGACAGTCTGCGGCGCGGGCCAGCACTTGTCTCCGCCAAAGTTGATCCAGTCGTTGGAGACGGCATCGTGGAGCTGACCGTCCAATGCGCGGTTCTCCCAGAATGCACCATCCGGCTCGCCTGCCAGGCGCAGTTGCATTACGCGCCCGATGACGGGAACGATCGCAGCTTCCACGCTCCCGTTCGAGAGGAGATAGCAGTTGGGCCAGCCGTGATACGAGGTGCGCCCGACAGACACTCCCGTGTATGGAACGGCTGGCAAAAACTCTTTATCCGGTGTTCCGGAGCGGCGATCCAAGTGACGTGCCTTTCTGGCGTAATGGAGGGGCTTGGAAATGCCCCCGCGTGCGGTCAACAGGCGGATAAGATCCCTTTCGGGAATGAAGCCGGCTGGGCGGTTTCGGTTACTGGTTCCCGGCGGCGGCCTTATCGGTCTCAACCTCGCGCTCGGCCAAATGGTCGTACCAGGTGAACTTTAGAATCAGCGACGTTACCAGAATCGCGCCCAGGGCGATAGCGGCGCGATCAAACTCCTGAATCACGATGTACAAGGGCAGCGCCACCAGGGAGACCTGCCACACAATTCCTATGGCGATATTGAAAACATCGCGGAAGAAGTCTGTATTGCGCTTGAAGCCGGGATCCTCCGCCAGCACATTCCTGAGCACCGGTCCCCAGAAGCCCCATGGGCGCACGCGGCGGTAAAAGTCCATGAGCACTTCGTCCGATTCGGGCTTGGTGAGCAGAGTTCCTAGCAGACAGCCGATCAATGAAATCCCCACTACCAGCGGGAAGATGATTACCACTTCCATGTTGATGGTGAAGGCTGCCATCAGGTGCTGCACGAACGGCAGGAGGGGAGCTATTCTGGGCATCAGCAGCGCGGAGGCAATGCCGGTGACCATGCCCCAGAAATAGCCGTAGCCGTTGAAGCGCCACCAGTACCACTTCAGGACGTTGGAAGCGGTGTAACCGCCCCACAGGCCGGAGACAATCCAAACCACGACCTGATTGACCGAGGTGACATTCCAGCCGAAGATTACGCCGATCACGATCACGGTAAAGGAAGCGAGATAACTCAGCCGGACGTAAGTCTTTGGCGAAGCGTTGGGATTGATGTAGCGCTTGTAGATGTCGTTGACAAAATAGGGCGGGGCCGCGTTGACAGTGGCGGCAAAGTTGGACATAAAAGCTGCAAGCAGTCCGGCGATGAGGAAGCCGAGCAGGCCCATGGGAACAAAACGCCCCAGCGCCAGCGGCAGGACCAGTTCGAAATCCATGTGGGTTCCCATGGCGCGCAGGTCAGGACCGAAGAAGGCCGCCGCCAGCACGGTGAGACCCATGATGAGGAAGTAGCGGGGCGGAGTGAGCACGATGTTCACCCAGGCGCTCATCATGGAGGCTTCGCGCGGATTCTTCGCCGACAGAACGCGCTGCATATCGTAGTTCGGCGCAGGGCCCGCGGCCGAGATCGGAATGCCCTTGAAGAGCAGCATCATGACGAAGAAGCCGAAGAGCTCGTACCTGTCGTCGGCAATCTTGGCGGTAGCCGCCGGAAGCAGCGTCGACCAGTCCAGGTTCAAATGCCAGCCGAAGAAGATATTGTCCCAGCCGGCGGGCACCACCCTGTGCAGCATATCCGGCGCGACTTTGGCCATGGCGATGATGCCGACAGCGAAGGAGGCGACAGATAGGATGAAGAACTGCACCACCTCGGTAATGACCACGCTGATCATGCCGCCCTTGATGACATAGATCGCGGTGATGGCGATCAGAATCAGCGCGTATTCATTGGCCGACAGATGCCAGGGAAGGTAAGTCTGGGCAAACTTGCCGATGCCCTTGAAGGCATAGGTGAAGAATCCGATGATGCTGACAAAAGCGTAGACAACCACGATTACATGCGATAACTGCGCGCCCAGTCCAGTGCCGAAGCGGGTCTTGATCCACTCCGCGCCGGTCATGACATTGGAGCGGCGAAGCCATGAGGAAAGATAGACCATGAGGAAGATCTGGTTGAAGGTGGGCCAGAGCCATGGTATCCACACGCTCTTCAGGCCGTAAACGAACATCCAGGAGACCAGCAGCATGGTGCCGCTGATATCGAACATTCCGGATGCGTTGGAGATGCCCAGCATGTACCAGGGCATGGCATTGCCGCCGAGAAAGTAGTTCTGCATGCTTTGCGAGGCGCGCTTTGAAACCCAATAGCCTATGAGCACTGTGCTCAGCAGGTAGGCCACGATGATGACGATGTCAATTACGTGAAGGTGCAGCATTCGACTCCTCAATGCCCACTGGCATCTTCTCTCCGCTCTCCGCGGGAGACAGAACTGATACTCCGCAGCCTGCCGCGGCCAGACCCCTCCAGCTTTCGCGCCGGGCAAAGGGTTGGCAGCGGCCGGATCGCGCACCCCCGCGCGACTGGGAAAAAGGACTTGTCATATCTCTTCTCTAGGTTGGCGCCCCGCGGAATCGCCCGGATTGACCACGAAACTGCAGATCGTCTCACATCGCCTCAACCTCTGGCAACGACTCTGGATATGAGCGGGCGAATCGCTTCCCAATCGCGCGGAACTTGCCCACACGCACATCCCATCGAGTATAATCTCGTTTCGTCTTCCAATAGTACCAGAATCCGCTGGAAAAACGTTTGATCAACCTCTCAGCCGGCGGCCGCCCATGCGGCCTGCGTTTCAATGGGGGAACAACCAACGAACCGCGAATATGTGATTACGCAGCCGGACACCCCGCTGCCGTGGATCAACTACCTGGGCTGCCAGGCGTACTTTGGCATCATCTCCAACACCGCCGGGGGCTACTCGTTCTATCGCGACGCCCGCCTTCGCCGGCTGACCCGGTATCGCTACAACAACGCGCCCTTCGATTTTGGCGGGCGGTACGTCTATCTGCGCGACGAGGAATCGGGCCAGTTCTGGTCGCCTTCGTGGCAACCCACGCGCCGCGAGCTGGAGAACTACTCCTGCCGCCACGGCATGGGTTACACCGTCATCGGCTCGACCCTGGGTGGCATCGAGGCGCACACCCGCTATTTTGTCCCCCTCGACGAGAACCTCGAAGTCTGGCAGCTCACGGTGACCAACCGCCGCAAGTCCAAGGCGCAAATCTCCGCCTTCTCCTCCATCGAGTTCTGCCTGTGGGACGCCCAGGACGACGCCACCAACTTCCAGCGCAACTTCAATACGGGACAGGTTGAGGTCGAAGAGAGCGTGATCTACCACAAGACGGAGTACCGCGAGCGCCGCAATCACTTTGCCTACTTCGCCTGCTCTGAGCCCCTGGCGGGCTTCGATACCCAGCGCGAGGCCTTCCTGGGCCGTTATCGCGGCTGGGACTCGCCCGCCGCCGTCGAGGCAGGCCAGCTTACCAACTCCGTCGCTCACGGCTGGGCGCCCATCGGCGCCCATCAGGTCAAGCTCGACCTTGAACCCGGCGAGACCAAGCAAATCGTCTTTCTGCTGGGCTACCACGAGAATCCGGTCGATCAGAAATTCGACCCTCCCGGCTCGCAAACGATCAACAAGGCGCTGGTGAAGCCGACGATCGCCAAGTACCTCGATCCCGTAAAAGCCGACGCGGCCTTCGAACGCCTGCGCCAGTACTGGGACAGCCTGCTCGGCATCTTCCAGGTGGAGACGCCCGACTTTCACACCAACCGCATGGTCAATATATGGAATGCGTACCAGTGCATGGCTACCTTCAATATGTCGCGCTCGGCGTCGTTCTACGAATCCGGGATCGGCCGCGGCCTCGGCTTCCGCGACTCCAACCAGGACCTGCTGGGCTTTGTGCACATGGCTCCCGCGCGCGCCCGCGAGCGCATCCTCGACCTGGCGGCGACCCAGTTGCCCACCGGCGGCGCCTATCACCAATATCAGCCGCTCACCAAGCGCGGCAACAACGACATTGGCGGCGGCTTCAACGACGATCCGCACTGGCTGATCGTGGGCGTCTCGGCTTACCTGAAGGAGACCGGCGACTGGAGCATCCTGGACGAGCCGGTACCCTACGACAACGAAGCCGGTTCGGAACAGCCGCTCTATGAACACCTGCAGCGGAGCTTCCGCTATACCCTGGAACGCCTGGGGCCGCATGGGCTGCCGCTGATCGGCCGCGCCGACTGGAACGACTGCCTCAATCTCAATTGCTTCTCCGATACGCCAGGGCAGTCCTTCCAGACCACCACCAACAAGGACGGCAAGGTGGCCGAGTCGGTGTTCATCGCCGGGCTTTTTGTCCACGCCGGCCGCGAGCTGGCCGCCATCGCAAGCCGCCGCGGGCTGGCCGCGGAAGCTACATCGTATCTGGCCGAGTCGGCCAAGATGGAGGCGGTCATCCGCGAGCATGGTTGGGACGGGGGATGGTTTCTGCGCGCGTACGACGACTTCGGCGCCAAGATCGGCTCCAAGGATTGCGAAGAGGGCAAGATCTTCATTGAGTCGAACGGATTCTGCGTGCTGGCTGGCATTGGGCTGGAGGA
The DNA here is from genome assembly GCA_050014455.1 of Occallatibacter sp. Lineage (GTDB taxonomy): Bacteria > Acidobacteriota > Terriglobia > Terriglobales > Acidobacteriaceae > Telmatobacter. The sequence continues at coordinate 24,118 of JBEKDH010000041.1, read as the reverse complement.
CGGCACGGCCCTGAAGGCGATGGACGCGACCCGCGAGCACCTGGCCACCAAGCACGGAATCGTGGTGCAGCAGCCGGCTTATTCCAGGTACTACCTGAATCTGGGCGAGATCTCCTCTTACCCGCCGGGATACAAGGAGAACGCCGGCATCTTTTGCCATGTGAATCCCTGGGTGATGATCGGCGAGGCGCGGCTGGGCCGCGGCGATGCGGCGCACGACTACTACAGCCGCATCAATCCTTCGGCGCGCGAAGAGATCGGCGAGCTCCACCGCTGCGAGCCGTATGTCTACGCGCAGATGATTGCGGGCAAGGATGCGCCCACCTTCGGCGAGGCCAAGAACTCCTGGCTCACCGGCACGGCAGCCTGGAATTACTACGCCATTGCGCAGTGGATATTGGGCATCCGCACCACGCTCGACGGGCTGGAGATCGCTCCGGTGATACCCACAAATTGGCCGGGCTTCACCGCCACTCGCATTTTCCGCGGGGTGACTTACAACATCTCGATTGAGCGCAAGGGCGAGGGCAACCTGATAGCACTGAGCGTGGATGGTAAGCCTATCGAGGGCAATGTTGTGACTCCGCCAGCGGACGGACGAAAGGAAGTTACAATCATGGGCATACTGAGTTAACGCAATCCCAGGTCTCATCCGCCGCGGCGGAAGACCTGGGGTGCCCGGCTGTGTCCAGATTCAATCTCGGTTGGGCTTTCGCAAGTCCATGGACACATATGGCAAAATAGGAATTCCGGCGGCTTTCGGAGGGACAAATGATCATTGGCGCTCACGTAATTGTCTACAGTAAGAACGCTGAGGCGGATCGCGCATTTTTCCGCGATGTCCTCGGTTTCAAAAACGTCGACGCGGGTCATGGCTGGCTGATCTTCGCCCTGCCGCCTGGGGAAGCTGCTGTTCACCCATCCGATAACAATGGCGCTCACGAACTCTATTTCATGTGCGACGATCTGAAATCCGAGATAGCATCCCTCTCAGCAAAGGGCGTAAAGTGCTCCGGTGTTCAGGAGCAGCGATGGGGTTCGATTACCAGGATGCGACTTCCCGGTGGAGGCGAGATTGGGCTTTATCAACCGAAGCATCCTACGGCCTTGCTTTGAAATGAAACGCCCATCCCATTGGGCCGCACACAGGTTGAATGAGGAGGCGCACTTTGTACGTTGCCAGCGAACAGCGCTACGACACCATGCAGTACCGCCGCTGCGGCCGGAGCGGTATAAAACTGCCGGCCATCTCCCTGGGCCTGTGGCATAACTTCGGCGGAGTTGACACGTTTGAGAATGGCCGAGCGATGGTGCGCCGGGCCTTCGATCTGGGCATTACGCACTTCGACCTGGCCAATAACTATGGGCCGCCGCCGGGAAGCTCGGAGAGCAACTTTGGTGAGATTCTTCGCCTGGATCTGAAGCCGCATCGCGACGAATTGATCGTCAGCACCAAGGCTGGGTGGAGGATGTGGCCCGGCCCCTATGGAGACTGGGGATCGCGCAAGTATTTGATTGCCAGTCTTGACCAGAGCCTGCAGCGCATGGGCCTCGAATACGTTGACATTTTCTACTCGCACCGGCCCGATCCGGAGACGCCGGTGGAGGAGACGATGCAGGCGTTGGACCAGGCAGTGCGCAGTGGCAAGGCGCTGTATGCAGGCATCTCCAGCTACGATGCAAAGCAGACCGCCGCGGCCGCGAGAATACTGCGCGAACTGGGTACGCCCTGCCTGATTCATCAGCCCAAGTACTCGATGTTCGACCGCTGGGTTGAAGACGGGCTGCTGGATGTGCTGGGCAAGGAAGGCGTGGGCGGGATCGCCTTCTGCCCGCTGGCGCAGGGGCTGCTGACCGACCGCTATCTCAACGGCATCCCCGGCGACTCGCGGGCCAACAAACCGCATGGATTCCTGAAGAAGCACGACATCGATGAGCATCGCCTGGCACAGGTGCGGGCGCTTAGCGCAATTGCCGGCGAACGAGGACAGTCGCTGGCGCAGATGGCCCTGGCCTGGGTGCTGCGCGACGGGCGCATGACTTCGGCGCTGATCGGCGCCAGCCGTGTGGAGCAGATCGAACAGAATGTGGCGGCGCTGGCCAACCTGGAGTTTTCGGTGGTGGAGCTGGGCAGGATCGACGCGATTCTGGCGCAGGCTGCCTGACCGGAATGCGGCAGGATTGCGAGGCGGCAGCGGATGGTTGATGAAGGAGGCGCTCCAGTGCAAGAGTTACGGCGGAAGGTGGAAGCAGAGTTACTCCCCGACATCCTGCCCTTCTGGCTCAAATACGCCATCGACGATGAGTTCGGCGGGTTTCGCGGCCAGATTTCCAATGACTTGACGATCGATCCGCGAGCCGCCAAAGGTCTGATCTTGAACGCGCGCATTCTATGGACCTTTTCCAAAGCCTTCAATGTGTATGGCAACCCGGTTTATCTGGCCGCGGCTCGCCGGGCGTATGAGTATCTCGTGGGCTTCTTCCGGGACCCAGAGTTTGGCGGCTATTACTGGATGGTCGATTTCGAGGGCCGGCCGATCGACACCAAGAAGCGCATTTATGGGCAGGCCTTTGTGGTCTATGCGCTGGCCGAGTATTACCAGGCGACGGACGACGCCGAGATACTGGCGAGAGCATTGCGCCTTGTGGAGAGGATCGATGCCGCGGGCCACGATGGAGAGCACGGCGGTTACTTCGAGATCTATGAGCGAGACTGGACTCTGGCTGTGGACCAGCGGCTGAGCGACTTGGACATGGACGAGAAGAAATCCATGAACACTCACCTCCATCTAATGGAGGCCTACGCCACGCTGCTGCGCTGCCGCGAGGACTCGACCGTGCGGCTGCGCCTGCGGGAACTTATCGACGTGTTTCTTCGCCATATCCTCGATCCCATAACTCATCATTTCATTCTTTTCTTCGACGAGGAGTGGCGCCCGCGCTCCGAGAGAGTCTCCTTCGGCCACGACATCGAGGGAAGCTGGCTGCTATGCGAGGCCGCGGAGGTTCTTGGCGACAAGGCCGTTCTGAAGCGGGTGCGCGAGGCCGCGGTGAAGATGGCCCAGGCCGTTTACGAGCAGGGATTGGACACGGATGGCGGGCTGCTTTACGAGGCTGATCCTACCGGAATTGTCGATACCGACAAGCATTGGTGGCCGCAGGCCGAGGCAGTCGTCGGCTTCTTCAACGCCTATCAGCTTTCTGGCCGGCCGCACTTTTTGGATGCAGCCCAGCGGAGCTGGGATTTCATCGACAAGTACATCGTCGATCATGAATACGGAGAGTGGTTTTGGCTGGTGTCTAAGTCGGGCATTCCTAGCGCGAAGCACTTCAAAGTGGACCCCTGGAAGTGTCCGTATCACAACAGCCGCGCATGCTTTGAAGTGATGGAGCGGGTGAACCACCTTGCCAAGGCGCAAAGCTAAGATTGAAGGACAGGAGAACCGAGATGGATCGTGCAGCTTTCAAGAAGAGCGTTCAAGAGTTATTCAAGCAGCAGGAGAAACTGCTGGCGCGGCGCAATAGCAAGGCGCCCGGCGGCAATGGCATTTACGACCGCTACGAGTTCCCGGTGCTGACCGCGGCCCATGCCCCTTTAACATGGCGCTACGATCTGGACCAGAAGACGAATCCCTTTCTGATGGAGCGCATGGGCATCAATGCGACGTTCAATGCCGGCGCCATCCTGCATCAGGGCAAGTTTCTGGTTGTGGCGCGGGTTGAAGGCGCCGACCGCAAATCCTTCTTCGCCGTCGCCGAAAGCGAGAATGGCACGGATAACTTCCGCTTCTGGGATTATCCGATCCGGATGCCCGAGACCGCCGATCCGGACATCAATGTGTACGACATGCGGCTGGTGAAGCACGAAGACGGGTGGATTTACGGCCTCTTCTGCACCGAGCGCAAAGACCCGGCGGCGCCGCAGTGGGATACATCCTCGGCGGTGGCGCAGTGCGGCATTGCCCGCACCAGGGATCTGAAAACGTGGGAGCGGCTGGCCGACCTGAAGTCGAAGTCTCCGCAACAGCGCAACGTGGTGCTGCACCCCGAGTTTGTCGATGGCAAGTACGCCTTCTACACCCGCCCGCAGGACGACTTCATCCAGGCCGGCAAGGGCGGCGGCATCGGCTGGGGATTGTCGCCGAGCATCGAGCAAGCCGAGGTCGGTGAGGAGATTATCCTCGACAACCGCGAGTACCACACCATTCAAGAGGTGAAGAACGGCCTGGGCCCCGCGCCCATCAAGACGAAGAAGGGTTGGCTGCACCTGGCGCATGGCGTGCGCAACACGGCCGCCGGCCTGCGTTACGTGCTGTATATGTTCTTATGCGAATTGGAGCGGCCGTGGGTGGTCGCGCACAAGCCGGCGGGTTACTTCATCGCGCCCGAAGGATGGGAGCGGGTGGGCGATGTGTCGAACGTGGTCTTCAGCAGCGGCTGGATCGAGCGCAAGAACGGCGATGTGCTGATCTACTACGCCTCGTCGGATACGCGCCTGCATGTGGCCGCGAGCACGGTTCCCAAGCTGCTGGACTATGCGATGAATACCCCGGCCGATCCGCTGCGCAGCTACGCTTGCGTGGAGCAGCGCTGCGCACTGATCGACAAGAACCGGGCCGCGCTGAAGGCGCTGAAGCTTCCAGGCGCCAAGAAGGCCGCCAAGAAGCCCGCGCGAACCGCAAAGTCCAAGAAAGGGTAGAGGCTTTACGGCTTGTACTCGCCGGTTGAATCGACCTCGACGACGGCCTGAACGGGGAGCTTGTCGCTCGATCCGCCGGCCAGCACCCGCACCTTCTCCTTTTCCACCCGCCACAGATGAGCCGCCGCGTCCCAGTAGGCCAGGTCGCGCGGCTTCAGCTCCATGGTCACATCCTGCTCCGCGCCGGCCTCGATCCTTACTCGCTTGAATCCCTTCAGTTCCAGAATGGGCCGCTCGACCTTGGAACCCAGATGCTGCACGTACATCTGCACCACCTCGTCGCTGGCGCGCTGGCCTGTGTTCTTCACCTTCACCGTCACCTGGACCGAGCCCCCGGCCGCCACTTTGGGCGCGCTCAAGCTCAGCCCTTCATAAGCAAAGGTTGTGTAGCTGAGGCCGTAACCGAAGGCGTAGAGCGGCTTGTCTTTGCTGTACAAATACGTCCGCCCATGCAGCAGGTTGTAATCCATGATGGGCAGCAACTGCGCGTCGCCCGTGGGCCAGGTCTGGGTCAGGCGGCCGGCCGGCGAGTAGTCGCCAAAGAGCACGTCGGCCAGCCCATGACCCTCCTCCTGGCTGTTGTGCGTGATATGCACGATGGCCGGCAAGTTTTGCTGGCTCCAGACGATGGCATAAGGAAAGCTGGCCCGCAAGACCTCGATGGTGCGGGGATTGGCCGCGAAGACCTTCTTCACCATCTCCTCCTGCTCCAGCACAATGGTCTTGCGGTCCATGCCTTCCTTGCCGTTGGAGGGCGTGGGGCACTGGGCCCAGGGGGCATTGCATTCCGGATGGTTGCCCACCACCACGATCGCCACGTCGGCCTTGCGGGCCAGGGCCGCGGCCTGCCCAGGATCGGAGGTGCCGGAAAACATCACCTTGACATCTTGACCCGCAGCCTCGCGAATCCCGTCGAGAATGCTTACCGCATAGGGCGGCGAGCCGCTGTACCAATCCAGCAGCACCTGGTCCGCCCACGGCCCGATCACGGCAATGGTCTTCTGCTTGGCGCGGTCCAGCGGGAGCGTATTGTTCTCGTTCTTCAACAGCACCACCGATTCGTCAGTGGCCAGCCGCGCCAGCGGCGAGCCCGTGGCAAGCAGTTCTCCCGCCGTGCGTCCGATCTCGCCATAAGGATCTGCTCCTGGCGCGTCAAACTCGCCCAAGCGCAGAAATACGCGCAGCTCGTTGTGCAGCGAAGCGTCCAGGTCCGCCTCGGTCAAAAGGCCATTCTTCAGCGCCTTGCGCAGGTCGCCGATGTATGAGTCGAGGAAGTTGTTGACGCCCCCCTTCACCGCGGCGGCCACGGCGTGCTCCTTGTCAGGGAAGCTTTTGTGCGCGTAAACCAGCAGTCCCAGCGCGCCGCCGTCCGAGCAGATCAGCCCGTCGTTGCCCCATTCTTTGATCATCACGTCCTTCAGTACCGGATGAACCAGCATCGGGGTGCCGTTCCAGGCGTTGTACGCGGCCATCACCGCCCGCGAGCCGCCCTGCTCGAAGCCCATGCGAAAGGGCACCGAATAGTACTCGCGGAAGAGCCGTTCATCGAAGTCCGAAGAGGATTTGGCGCGGTTGTCCTCGTTCTCGTTGGCCAGGAAATGCTTCATCAGCGAGGCGGCCTGCCAGTGCTTTGGATCGGGACCTTGCAGGCCGCGGATAAATGCGACCGTCAGCGTGCCAACCAGGAATGGGTCTTCGCCATAGGACTCCTCGGTCCGGCCCCAGCGCGGATCGCGGCTCAGATCGGCATTGGGCGCGCGGATCACTACCCCGCCCCGGTCGACCTTGGGATTCTGGTAGTCATAGCGGGCCTGGAAGCCCTCCAGCGCGGCGATCCTTTTGAGCAGATCCGGATCCCAGGTTTCGCCCAACCCCTTTTCCTGGGGAAAGGTAGTTGTAGGAACAACCGGCTTGTCCCTGCCGCCCCAGCCGCCCGGCCCGCCGAGCGCCAACCCATGCAGCCCTTCAACCTGGCCTGAAAAAGCGATCCCGAGCCGCGGAAACTTGGGGTGGTCCGACAGGAGCGTCAGTTTTTCTTCGAGCGTCAGCCGGCCCAGCAGGTCGTCGATGCGGCGATCCTCGCTTAGCTTGGGGTCGCGAAAGGGATAATCCGCCTGCGCCGCGGCCGCCCCCGCCAGACCCGCCACCAAAACCATACCCGCAATCCATCCCCAAAGCACGCCCGAGCCCAGCCGCAGCCTCATCGTCATTTCCTCCCACCCTCAACCAGCGAATCTTACCACAGCGACGCCCGGCTCTGCGCTTGGCTAAATCGGTTTATGAGGGCCGGCGCATGAAGGCGGCAAGCCTCGCGAGGGAGCGCAGATGCTATTCGATCGGGCGAACCCCCAGCTTTGCCGGGGCGCGGAGGATGAGCGCCGTCCCGACGGGACTCCGGATGACTTGTTGGTTTCGCCAACCCCACGCCGAGGCGCGGGGCTGACAAGCACTGCGCCTACGGCGCGGGCGACAGGCTCCTGTTGGCAAGGAGCGCGTTCACACAGGCTCCGTTGAGGGGCCACCAACCAGAAAGCCTCCGGCTATGCCGGAGGATACTTACTGTCCAATCCGATCCTGCTGCCACCGCCCTTCCGCTCACATCCTCCTGGCATTCAGGCGGTTGCGGGAGGGCGGCGGGATTCGAGAAGGGTGGCGACGAGGGCTATGGGCAAGCCGACTACGTTGAAGTAGTCTCCTTCAATGCGCGGGATCCAGCGGGCGGCGCGGCCCTGGATGGCGTAGGCGCCGGCCTTGTCCATGGGTTCTCCGGTGGCCACGTAGGCGGCTATCTCTTCTTCGGAGAGCGTGAGAAAGCGGACCGCGGTGACTTCGGCGGCAACTTCGGTGGAGCTGGCGGTGACCAGGGCGACGCCGGTGATGACACGATGGGTGCGTCCGGAGAGCAGACGCAAGATGCGCGCGGCGTCGGCGGGGTCAGAGGGCTTGCCGAGGATGCAATTGTCGAGGGTGACGGTGGTGTCGGCTCCGAGGACGACCAAACGGGAACTCGGGCTGGGGTCGAGGGTCGAGGTTTCCCACCCTTTTCGCAAAGGACGCGAAAAGGATGGGGCACCCAACGCTAAAGCCCCACCTTCCTTCTCTTGCCTTTGCGGCACGACTGAAGTCGTGCCCTGACACAGGGCGAGTTCACGGAAGACAGCCTGGGCTTTTTCGCGGGCGAGGCGTGTGACGTAGGCGATGGGGTCTTCGCCGGAGTAGAGATCTTCGGGGATGTGGGCGGGATGGACCTCGAAGGAGAAGCCGGCCTGGGCGAGGAGTTCGCGGCGGCGTGGAGAGGCTGAGGCGAGGACCAGCATACTGAAATTATGGCAGGGGGTTCGGAGTGCGCGACCGATATTGAGGTGGATTCGTTGGAGACGAGGGTGGACCGATTCCGGGATTCTTTGCCAATTGGTGCAGCTATTTGTTCGCCTCAGGAGTCGCTGTCAAAGAATGGAAGCAGAAGACTTTCTGCTAAGTGGCTGAAAACAATGGAGAAGAGTATGTTTGCCCGGTTTGCATGGAATTCCGCTGTCTTTGGCTAAGCTAGGAACATTCAGAGCGAAAGGATTGAACAGGGGAGAGAACAAGAAGCTTTCCTGAACTGTTCCGGGCCATCTCCGCGGGTTCGCAGGCGTGGGAAGAGCAAGAGGCTACGGCATTCAGACGGTGTGTCAGTGAGGCGGCTCCGGTGCGGAGTTGCAACTGATTCCTTTCTACGGGTAGCGCGACAGAGCGTGGAATGGTGGGCCGGGAATGGCGGACGGATGGCCGATTTACAGCAGCAAAAGCTGGAAGTGGCAAGCAAGAAGCAAGTGCGGCCGAACCGGAAGAAGCCTGGGCGGGCCGGATGCACGGGAAGATGCGGAAAGATCCTGCGCAAGGCGGCGGGGAAGGCTGTTGACGAGAACGGCAAGGGGATTGCCGATTCCCTGTTGCAGGGGGCGCTCAAGGGCAACGTGAGCAGCACGAAGCTGTTGTTATCGCTCGCCGAGTCGGAGCAGGAGCAAGAGGCTGCAGGGAAGAGCCGGTATGGGCGAAGCACAGCGCAGGCGCTGGCGGCCGAGCCGCAGTGGCAGGATCTGGTACCCGAGGCAGGCGCGAAGACGCAGGGCGGAAGCCGCGAACCGGAAGACTGAGGGCTGCGCGGTTACGGCTTTGTGCATCCAAGCCGTCAGCATTGCCGATCCAGTTCCATAGGGATGCAGGTGCGAATCCCACCCTTGCCGTTCGCCGCGGCAAACTGCGGTGGACGGCAAGGGTGGGGCTGGCAGTCGATTTTGCAGGACGAGCGGCAAGAGACGGATGGAGTGTTTCGGGCGGTCCCCGAGAAGAAGGATGAGACAGGGATGAAGCTCACTAAGGACGAGTGGTTGCGCGGCGCGGGCAGATGGATGGGACTTGGAGTGTGCCTGCTGGGGATGGCGATGGGCAGTGCGGCCAGCGCGCAGGCGGTGACCACGACGACGGTTCAGGGGACGGTGTACCTGGCGAATGGGCAGGCGGGCACCGGGACACTGGTGGTGAGCTGGCCGGTGTTTACCACCGCGAGCGGCCAGGCGGTGGCCGCGGACAGCACAACGGTGGCGATTGCTCCCGACGGATTTGTGAGCGTGAATCTGGCTCCGAACCTGGGAGCGACGCCGGCGGGGCTGTACTACACGGCGGTGTACTACATGAGCGACGGCACTTCGAGCACCCAGTACTGGGTCGTGCCGGCGGCGGCGCAGGCCAGTCTGGCCCAGGTTCAGGCGCAACTGATGCCGGCGGCGCAGGCGGTGCAGACGGTGAGCAAGTCGTATGTGGACGAGTCGATCGCGGAGCTGACAGGAAGCCTGCTGACGGCGTCGGGCGGAACACTGAGCGGACCGCTTTATCTGAGCGGGGATCCGACGCAGCCTTTGCAGGCCGCGGACAAGCACTATGTGGATACGACCTTCAGCCAGGCGGTTCCGTTGTCGGGCGGGAACATGACGGGACCCCTTTGGGCGCCCGCGGTGAATGGGGTGCAGTCGCCGGTGGCGGGAAGCTCGCAGACGACGCTTCAGGCGGCAATGACTTCAGCGGCCACGAACGGGGCGATGGAGATCCCGCCGACCTACGCGGGAAGCGACGGGTTTGCGAATCCGAATGGCGTGCATGTGACGGACCTGCGGCCGGCGGGCGCGCAGCAGACGGAACGGAGCGTGAAGGAATTCGGCGCCGTGTGCGATGGGGCGACGGACGATACCAATGCTCTGCAGACGGCGCTGAACTATGCGCAGGCGCATGAGGTGGCGCTGACGATCCCCGAGGGGACCTGCAAGACTCGGTCACTGAATTGGGCGGGACAGTCGATCGGCGGATTGGGCAAGCAGGTATCGGCTCTGAAGGGGTTTCCGGGCCAGGACGTGCTGGCGAGCGGGACGGACGCGGTGAGCCTGCAGAGCTACACGCGGATTCACGATCTGACGATCTATGTAGATCAGAGCGTGGATATATCGTGCTCGCCGGCCGAGGGGCGCGCACCGGCGGGGGGCTGCCAGGTGGGGCGGCCGATGGAGAAGAATTCGATCTTCTCGCCGGGCGGGAGCGGGCTAACGGGAACGGCAGGGACGGGCGCGGGATGGGCGGTGGGCAATTGCGCGATTGCGATGCCGGCGGCCCTGGGAACGGGCGGCAACGGCCTGCGGGTGGCGCAGATTGAGAACCTGGAAATTGCGGCGACGGGCGTGGACCCGATGGCCGCGCAGTATCCAGGTGCACACTCGACGCATACCTGCGGGCTATACCTGGCGCAGTGGCCGCAGTGGAGCGAATTCAAAAACATCGATATTCGCGGGCTGAATACGGGCATCGCGATTCCCGCTTTGCCGGTGACGACGCCCGCAGGACTGAATTCGGATTCGAACCGGTGGGAAAATATCACGATTCAGGCGACGCACGGGTTTACGGCGGCGGCAGGATCGAACAATGTGCTGGATAACTTGGTGGCCGCGACAGGCAACTCGGCGGCCACCGGCGAGCCCCCGACTGGTTTGGTGCTGGATCTTTCCGGCTCAGAACAGGGATGGACGGTACGCAATGCGGTGGTGCTGCCGGTGTGGAACGCGGTGCAGCCGCAATTGACGGTGAGCGCCTCAGGCGGCGCGGTGATTGGGGTGACGGTGGGGCCGGAGCACGGACTGGGCTTCGATCCGTATGGGGCACAGGTTCCGCTGGCGCTCAGCGGAAGTTGCGCGGCGCAGGCGGCGGCGAGCGTGAACAGCGACGGGTCGATTGGAACAGTTACGGTGACCGCGGGCGGGGCGGGCTGCTCAGGAACCACGACGGCCAGCGTCAACGCGGCTGGGACCTGGGACACAGCCGCTCCGGTGAACCTGATCGGCGGGCAGAACATGACGTTCTTCGACGGAAACCTGCTGAAGGGCAACGGCGGCTACACGGTTTGGAACGCGGCGCAATCTGAGAGTTATGGAACGCAATTGGACGGTGGCGGCGGAAGACTGCCGGGCGGAGGAAGTTACAGCGCCCTGGCGGCAAACAGCCCGCTTGGAGCCGCCTACCCGGTGGACCAGTTTCCCGGCGCGGACTTCGGCGCCAAGTTGCAGGCGTGCCTGGGAACGGTGAGCGCGAGTTATGGAGGCACGTGCGACGCGCGCAACTTTACGGGAACCTTGTCGATGGGATCGAACCTGACGATATCGACGGCCAACGCGGTGGTCTTGCTGCCCTGCGCCACCATCTCAACGGCCAGCCGGATCGTTGTTCCGGCCGGGGTGCGCAATGTGGTGCTGCATGGCTGCTCGCTGCGCGGGATCAGCGGAGCAAGCGGAACCCAGGGCGGGACGGTCTTGCTGTACTCCGGCGCCGGCAATGCGATCCAGGTTGGCGATCCAACCTATGCCCTGGATACTTCGGGATTCCGGATGAACAACGTAGCTATCAATACCACGGGATCGACCAGCGGGACGACGGGCTTCTATGCCTACCGGGCACAGGAACTGCATCTTGAGAGCAGTTACTTCCTGGGCAACCAGAACCAGACGGGCATGACCATCGACGGCACCGGGAATTATGCAGGCGGAACTTTTACCGATTTGGAATTCACCGGCTTTCTGCAGGCCGTGAACGCGATCGGGCACCAGACAGCGAATCCTGCAACGACGGACTGGATGAATGCGAGCACGTTTGTGCGCCTGCACATCGATTGCCCCGAGAGCGGTGGGAACCCGATTGCCGGAACCTATGGGATCAACCTGCAGCAAGGGGATGGAAATACCTTCACTGGCGGGGATGTGGAAGGATGCAACACCGCATTGCACCTGGGATTGAATGCGCAGGACAACACGATTGTGGGTTTGCGCAATGAGAACTCGAACAGCCAGGTAGTGGCGGATGCGGGCAGCGCGTACAACAGCTGGATCACCGGCGGAGCGATGTATACGGGGCATCTGACGGACAACGGTACGCGCAACAGCTTTCTGGATACGTTTCACCGCAGCTTCAATGGCTTGAATGGGGATTGGTACGGAAGCCAGCAGGACAGCACGCTGACCAACCACTACCGTCTCGGGATTGGTTTGGGAAACGAGCGCGGGCTGCTGGACCGTTACCAGACGGACTACGGCTACCGCTGGACGATGGGCTTGAGCGATGCGACGGCGGGGGCTCAGTTCTACGAGATTCTGGATGAGTTGAACAACGTAGACCGGCTGATCATCGGGCAATACCTGAGCGCCACGGCCAACACAGTTACAAACGTGATGGTGAACAATGGCGGATGCTACAGTTCATCGACTCCGGCAACGGTTGCGTTTTCAGGTGGCGGCGGAAGCGGCGCTGCGGCCATGGCTGCCATGACGCCGGCGACTTCCTTGAGTTGCCCTGGAGGATATGCGGTTTCAAGCGTTGCGCTGACGAATTCTGGAGCATCGTACACCTCGCAGCCAACGGTTAGCTTCACGGGATCGAATCAGACCACCGCGCCAAGCGCAGTGGCGGAGATTGCCACGGCCGGCAGCACCAACGACCAGAGCGTATTGAATTCGGCCGGCACGGGCGCGGTGGTGTTGAACGGATCGACGAATTCAGGAACCGGAGGGGTGGTCATCGGCTCCGGAGGGCCGAGCGAGACAACGGTTGCGACGATCGATAACGCGGGCAACACGCGGTTCAATGGGACGCTTCAGGTGGGCGGGATGGCGACTTTCACCAGCTCGACGATGGTGAAGAACCAGGCGGATGCGGAGATCGACCAGTTTCTCTGGGCCGGCTTGACTACGAGCCAAAAGGAGTCGCTTATCTACAAGGATTGGAACGGGAACAGCCAGTGGTACATGGTGAAGGACCAAAACAATAACTGGGCGCTGAATTCGGCCGTGGGCGGCCTGGACAGCTTCAAGGCCTATCAGAGCACCAACAGCGGCGACACGTATATCGATGCCTCGAATCCGTCGGGGGTGGTGCGCATCAACTACGAAACCGGATCTGGGACCGGGTTCAACATCTACGGCGGCGGGAGCACAGTGTTATATGCGAGTTTCACGGGAGCGAATGCAATCAAGTTTCCGGGGCTTGCGGCGAGCAGCGGTCTCGACTGCCTGCAGATCGATAACTCGGGCTATCTCTCGAATACCGGATCGGCCTGCGGTTCGGGCGGGAACGGAAGCGCAGGAGTTTCCAGTCTCAACTCGATTGCAGGCGCCGTGAACGTGGTAGCAGGCGCTGGCATCTCGGTCACTCCATCCGGTTCTTCCATCACGATTGGAAACACGGGCAACGGCGCTCCCGGCGTGTATTACAACGTGCTCGGTTATGGCGCCAAGGCGGACATGCTGCCGCTGGCCAGCTATGTGAGCGCGTCGCTCACCGCGAGCAGCACCACGCTCTATGTGCCTTTGGGTTCCTTCACCAGCGCGGATGTGAACAAGTATGTAATCTTTCTTCCCAATGGAACCTGGTCCGCCAAGCCCTTTTCGACAGGGACATCTTCCGCGCAGATTGTCTCGGTCACGGACGGCCAGCATATCGTGTTGAGCAAGCCGGCGGCGGCTACGGAGAATGCCTATGTCTGGTGGGGCACGGACAATGTGCCGGCCTTCAACGCCTGCGCCGTGGCAGTCTACAATGCCGGCGGCGGCGGAACCTGCGCGATTCCGGTAGGGCATTATCTTCTGGCAACCGCTCCCTATTACGCGACGGCGGGGATGGCGCAGGACGATGGCGGTTATGCCACGCCTGCCGGGGGCAGCGGGGCAGTGGTTACAGCGACCATCGGCGGCGGGGCCATTACCGGCTACACGGTAGCGAATGGCGGCAGCGGCTATCCGATCAATTCCCAGATGCAGGTGAGCTTCAGCGGCGGCTGCTCAACCACGCCGGGAACCTACACGGGTCCGTGCGGCGGCGAATTTGCGATTGCCAACACAAACAGCAGCGGCCAGGTCGCCAGCATCACGGCTGTCTACAACGGCTTCGGCCTCACCAGTGCGCCGGCCGTCAGTGTTGTAGCTCTGGGCGGCGACGGCGCGGCGGCCGCCTGCACCTTGTCCAGCGGCGCCTGCGGGACGCCTGCGATCACGGCCGGCGGCTCCGGCTATCCCGCCAGTTCGAGCGGCGGCTTGGAGATGTGGGCCTTCAACGCATCCGGGGGAAGCTGCACGCAAGTCGGCGGTAACGCCGGCTCTCCCTATGTGGGCAAAGGCACAGCCTCCACAAACTCCTCCGGGCAGGTTTCGAGCGCGGCCTGGACGACAGCGCCTTCGGGGTGCGGGACGACGGCCCCGGTCATCGTGTTTGGCGACGTGGCTTGCTGGAACTCCGGCACGTCCCTTTTCACCGCGCAATGCGCGAATGTAGCTCCGCTGCTTCCGGCGGCAATTCCCTACCAGGTGTCGACTTTCGGCGGAGGGTGGTTTGCTCCGACTGGAGCGGGTCAGCAGGGCGTGGTTCTCAGCGGCACATGGGACGGCGTGACGGTGGATGCAGTTACTCCCGGAACGATGCTGACCCAGGCGGCGATCTTTGGCGACTATATCACCACCTCGGATATTGGGGGCCTGCAACTGGAAAACGGCTTTATCGGCATTTACGATCAGGGAAACTTGAACAGGTCGAATATCCATGACACACAGTTCGGCGGAGGGGTTGGCATGATAACCGCTGCCTCCGACGTGGGGGCACAGGTGAATAACCTGTTCTTTGCGGGCTATGGGCCCTGGGTGAACGGCGGCCAATGGGCGCACAGGACCGATTATATGCTCGGCGCAGGCGGCTTCTTCGCGCCCTATTCCGTCTCCGCGCTCACCATTGAACCGCCGGCATATAACTCGGTAGCGGCGGCGATCGACACCTGGTTTGCAAATGAGTTCTGGCGTCCGGAGTTTACGGCAAGCGCGACAGACATGCCAGAAAGGTGCGCCTTCCCGCAGACGGCAAATCAGCGCCAAACATCCTACAGTTTGAGCAACAGCGTCGGAAGCGCCAACGGCATGTGCTACAAGGGCATCGCCGGCTTCGGAATGCTCAATCTGGCGCGAGACAACGGCATTGCGCAGCAACTCCCGATTACCAACATCGTCGACAAGGCGGGCTACCGGCCGATGTTCTATGGTTCGCTCGGTCCAGCGATCCTATCGTTCGCGGGCTGCGAAATCTGCTACCAGATAAGCAGCGATCCCTACCGCTTTGAATCCGTGCAGGAAGGCGCAATCGAGTTTTCAAGCGCGCACGGGGCGCAGATCAACTCGGTAATCTGGGCCGGCAGCCAGATTGTGCAGCCGATTTACGACTTGAGCGGCGCGGCCACCAGCGGCGTTCCGGGAGCGCCTCAGGATGCGGCATGGCAGAATATCGCGGCCACATCGACTGTAAACTCCCAGGCGAGTCAGAACCTGAATATCCAGAGCCAGATTGTAAATCCGCAAGGGGAGTTGGTGAGCTATAACAGCTCCAATAATGTGCAAGCAGCGCTGGCGTTCGGCAATGCTTCAAGCACGTCGTCGTCCTCAACCCCGACCATTGCCGGCGGTATCAAAGGAGACGGATACGCCCTTGGAAGCTACTCGCTCTACGGTCAAAACTTCACCAACAAGCTGGCTACGTTCTATCTGGACAGCTTCAACATCGACGCGCCATTCTACTTTGCGAATGGAATCGCTCCGTCGAGCGGAACGAGTTGCCTGCAAGTGAGCAGCACGGGCCAGGTAACCTCGACAGGATCGGCGTGCGGCAGCGGCGCTGGAACGGTATCGACCTTTGCGGCGCCGACGGGAAACTGGCCCGCCTGGCTTGTGCCCACGGTGACGAATGCCACCAGCACTCCCTCGCTGGCGGTTGCGGCGCAATCAACCGGCACGGGGAGCGTGGTGCTGGCGAACGGGCCGACATTCACGGGCAATGCCACCACCTTTGCCAATAGCGCGGCGGCGGAGCAGGATGTGACGATTCAGCCGGGGACGGGCGCGGACCAGATCGGCGCCTTCGGGTGGAACAACTACGCCGGAACCTCGCAGTGGAAGTTGAGGAAAGATGCAAGCAACTACCTTCGCCTGACGGATGTGGTGAACTCGCTGGACCGGGAGATCCTTTACCAGAATGGGCAGACGCTGATCAACTCCGGGGCCGGGGCGAACGCGGTGTTAATCAACAGTTCAACCAGCAGCGGCACGGGAGGGTTCGCGGTGGAGAGCGGCGGGTCGAGCCCAGCCGCGGTGCTGTCGGTGACGGGAAGCGGAAACACGACAGCAACGGGGTTTGTGTCGGGCAAGTTCATGATGGGGTCGGGGACGATGTCGCTGGGGACGGGCGCGGCGGCGGGGACGGGTCCGGCAATCGCCTGCGCCAGCGGCCATATGTGCGACGGGGTGAGCGGGACGGTGACGCTGACCACGGGAACGAGCACGACGACCGGAACGCTGGCAACGCTGAGCTTTCCGAACACGCACACGAACTCGGCAAACTGCGTGGTGGACGTGCTGCAGAGCGGGGTTGGACGGGTGACGACGGCCACCTGGACCGAATCGGCGACGGCGGTAACGCTGACGGCCAACACGGCGCTGACGGCAAGCACGGCGTACACGGTGAAGTACTGGTGCGGGGGAAATTAGGTCTCTGGTCCCATGATTTCGTGGCTTGAGTTCAAGCTATCCCAGGTCCCAAAATCGGGACCTGGGGCACCCGGCGGACTCCGGGTCAGCGGGCGGTATGGGCTCCAGGTTGAATGAGCAGAGGGCCGGGGCGGGTGGAATCGGGGTTTCCGTGGCAGAAACCGGGGCGAGGCGCGTGGATGAGGCGCGGGAGTGGGAGCTGTGCCCGGAGGAACTGGACGGGGAAGAGCTGGAGCGGTTCGGGAGGATTCTGGATCAGCGTCCCAGGAGCTTGCGGGGGCAGACGGTGGGAATGGCGCTGGCCGAGCGGCTGCTGCTGGTGAGGACCAGGGAGGGATGGACGGCTCCGCTGAGGGCGAATGCGGCGCAGAGGGCCTTCGAGCGGCGGCGCGGCGAGCGGAATATCGTACTGAAGGCGCGGCAGATGGGGCTGACCACCTGGGCGGCGGCGCGGTTTTTCCTTAAGACCATTACCCAGCCGGGAACGCTGACCCTGGAGGTGGCGCATACGCAGGAGGCTGCGGAGGAGATCTTCCGCATCGTGCACCGGTTTGTGGACTTGCTGCCGGAGGAGCTGCGGGCGGGTCCGCTGCGGACCTCGCGGGCCAATGTGCGCCAAATCGTCTTTCCCGCGATGGACGCGCAGTACCGGGTGGTTTCAGCCGGAGACCGGAACGCGGGCCGCGGACTGACGGTGCAGAACCTGCACTGCTCGGAGCTGGCGCGCTGGCCGGGAGACCCGGCGGAGACCCTGGCGGGATTGAGGGCATCGATGGCGCCGGGAGCGGAGCTGATTCTGGAATCGACACCGGAGGGGGTGGGAGGATGCTTTTACGAGGAGTGGCGGAAGGCCGGCGAGAAGGGCATGGTGCGGCACTTTTTCCCCTGGTGGATGGAGCGCCGCTACCGGGCGAGGGCGGTGGACGAGGCTACCCTGACCGGGGAAGAACGCGATCTGATGGCGCGCAAGCGGTTGGACCGGGAGCAGATCGGATACCGGCGGCGGATCCGGGCGGATTTTCGCGGGTTGGCGCGGCAGGAGTATGCCGAGGACGAGGAGAGCTGCTTCCTGGCCAGCGGGGACTCGGTCTTTGAGCTGGCGGCCATCGAGGCGCGGCTGGCGGCGGCGCCGGAGCCAGCGGAGCGGCGGAGGAATGGAGAACTGGAGATTTGGCTGCCGCCGTTGAAGGGCAAGGAGTACCTGGTGGCGGTGGACCCGGCCGGAGGCGGCAGCGAGGGAGATTATTCGGCGGCGCAGGTGCTTGAGATGGAGACGGGACTGCAATGCGCGGAGTTCGCCGGCCATGTGGGCGGCTTGGAGCTGGCGCAGGTGGCGACGGCGCTGGCCGCCGAGTACAACCAGGCGTGGCTGGTGGTGGAGAGGAACAACCATGGCAGCGGGGTACTGGCGCTGGTGGAGACGGTGTGCGCATACCGGCGGATTTATCGCCAGGCGGGGCAGGCGGGGTGGCTGACCACCTCGATGACCCGCCCGGCGGTGCTGGGGCAACTCGGCGCGGCGTTGGTGGAGCAGCCGGAGCGCTTCCAGAGCCGCAAGCTGCTGGGTGAGTGCCGGAGTTTTGTCCGGCTGCCGAACGGCTGCTCGGGAGCGCGGGCCGGGACGCATGACGACCGGGTGATGGCGATGGCCATCGGGCTGGGAGCGCGGGCGGAGCTGCTGGGAAGAGGCAAGAGCAGCCTCTAGCTTCTAGCCTTTAGCTTCTAGCTGCTGCGCCGGGAAGTAGGCACAAGCGGTATTGGGCTGGCTTTGGCTAGAAGCTAGAAGCTAATGGCTGCGTTTTGCAGAGAATATCGGCTCCATCGCTTAGAATCCGATATGAATCTGGAAGCGGCGGGGGGCGGGCTTGGCGGTTCTGGCGGTGCAGCAGATCCGGCGGATGCGGGGCGGCGCGCAGGGCCAGTTGATGCTGGGCGCGGACGGCCATATCTATGTTGTCAAGTTCCAGAACAACCCGCAGCACACCAGGGTGCTGGCCAACGAGTTCCTGGCCTCGAGGCTGGCCGCGGCGGCGGGGTTGACCGCTCCCGAAGTGGAGCTGGTGGAGGTCTCGAGCTGGCTGGTGGAGAACACGCCGGAGCTGGAGATCGATCTGGGCAGGACACGGGTGCGGTGCCAGCCGGGGTTGCAGTTCGGGTCGCGGTTTGTGGGCGGGCTGATGCCGGGCCAGGTGGTGGACTACCTGCCCGAGGAACAGATGGCCGAGGTGCGCAACCTGGGCGAATTTGCAGGCATCCTGGCGCTGGACAAGTGGACCGGGAACGCCAACGGGCGGCAGGCTGTTTTCGCGCGCAGGCAGCGGGAGCGGCGCTACCGGGCGGTCTTCATCGACTTTGGGTATTGCTTTCACGCCGGGGAGTGGCGGTTCGAGGATGCGCCGCTGCGCGGGGTTTACTACCGCAACGATGTCTACCGGGAGATCGCCGGATGGGAGTCCTTCGAGCCTTGGCTGACCAGGCTGGAGACCCTGCCGGCGGAGACGGTTTGGGCGGCGGCCGGGGAGATACCGCCGGAGTGGTACGGCGGCGACCTGGGCGAGATGGAGGTTCTGGTGGGAATGCTGCTCCAGCGGCGCAGCCGGATCCGGGAGCTGATCGAGGGCTTCGGGAAGTCGGAGAGGAATCCGTTTCCGAAATGGGTTGGGATGGGGAAAAGCGAAGATGAAAGTTGGAAAGGGATGAGGTGGGGGACTAGCATGGGGAGAGTGAATTAGCAGGGCAGCTTTTAGTTCTTAGCTTTCAGCTTATCGCCATCGGCGCTCAGCGCTAGAGTGCCGGCTTGGGGTAACCAGAGGCTGGGATGGCAAGCTGGGGACGGCAAGCAGTGGACGGCAAACAAAGAGCCAAAAGCTAAAAGCTAACGGCTAAAGGCTTCGACAGAACGATGAACAGCGGAAACCAGCGGCGGGCATGCGAGTTTCGACTGCTCCGGTATGTGCCGGATGCGGTGCGGAACGAGTATGTGCATATTGGGGTGATCCTGCGCGAGCAGGGCAGCCAGGAGCCGGCCCAGGTTCATTTTACCCGCGACTGGCGGCGGGTGCGCTGCCTCGATCCGGAGGCGGACACCGCGTTGCTGGAGGGGATGGAGAGCGAGCTGCGCAGGCGCTTCCAGGCTGAGCCCGATGGGAACCTGATGCGGCTGCTCGCGGAATCGCTCTCGCTGAACGTGCAGATGACCGAGCAAAAAGCCTATCTGGCCGAGAGCCTTCCGGCGGGGATGGAAGAGCTGATGCGGCTTTATGTGGAGCCGCCCCACAGGGAGCGCGCGCCGCGGTTGAGCGGAAGGGCGGCGATCCAGGCGCGGATGCGGACGGAGTTCGAGCGTGCCGGGGTGTGGGAGCTTCTGCGCAAGCGGATAGCGGCCTCGGAGTACACGCGGCCGGGGGATCCGCTGCGCATCGACCTGGGATACAGGCCGAACGGGCTGATCCGCATGTTTCATGCGGTGAGCCTGGAGCCGGGGGTGGAGATGGCCAAGGTGCTGGCGTTTTCTGCGGCGGGATTGCGGGCCGGCGTGGAGCGGGTGGAAAAGGCCGGCCTGGAGCTGACCGCGGTGATCGAGCCCGCGGCCAGGCTGGGAGCGACGGGCGAGGAGCCCGAGCGGTTGGAGATGTACCGCTTCGGCGTGGAGACGATGGAGGAGCACCAGATCCGGGTGCTGACGACCTCGGACCTGGGCCGCGTGGCGGAGACGGCGCGGCGGGAGCTGCGGGTGTGAAAGGCAGCTTCTAGCTTCTAGCTCCTAGCCTAATCCCGGTGAGTTTTGTGACAATGGTTGCAGATAGTTTTGGTTGTTCGTAGTAGGATCAGTATTGTGGTTGAGCAGTTCGGAGCTAGCAGCTAGGAGCTAGTAGCTAAAGGCTAAGAAAGCGAGGCATGGCCCTTCCCGGGGCTGTGCCTTTTTGTTTTTGAGCGGCGGGAGAAGGAAGGTGCGCGTGAGGGTAGCGGAAGAGCTGCGGAGGATCTGGCGGCAGGCGACCGGGAGTGGCTCGCCACGGCGTGCGGATATGGCGGCGGGCGCGGCGGAAGCCGAGGCGGAGCGGCGGACGCTGGCGCTGCCCGCCATCTTGACGCCGGTCCAGTTTCCGGGACGGCTGCTGCCCAAGCCGACGCCCATGAACCTGCGCCGGTTTGCGGAGACCCCGGTGGTGCGCCGGGCCATCAACGTCATCAAGGACCGGATTGCGGCCATGGACTGGCAGGTGCGGGTGCGGCGCGGAGTGCGGCGGCAGGATGTGGCCTTTGCGGAGCGAAGGCTGCGGGCGTTGCGCCGGGTGCTGGAAGAACCGAACGCCGCCGACAGCTTCAGAACCCTGATCGAGCAGGTGATCGAGGACGCGCTGGTGGGCGGCTTCGGGGCCATCGAGATGGAACCGACCGGGGACGAGGAGCGGCCGGCGATGCTGTGGCCGGTGGACGGCGCTTCGATTCGCATTAACGCCCGCTGGGACGGGCAAGCGGAGACGCCGCGCTACGCGCAGGCGCTTCCTGGGCAACTCGAGTCGGCCGCCGTGGATCTGCGCGACGACCAGTTGATCTATGTGCGCATGAATCCGCGCAGCTTCACGCCCTTCGGGCTGGGACCGCTGGAGGTAGCCTTCGAGACGGTAAACCAGTTCCTCAGCGCGCACCGCTTCGCGGGCAAGCTGGCGTCGAACGCCGTGGCGCAGTATGCGCTGTGGCTGAACGAGGCCACGCCGGCGCAGCATGATCGCCTGATCCGGTGGTGGCAGGACGAGATCGAAGGGACGGGGCGGGTGCCGCTGATCTCCACCGAGCAGAAGCCGGAGGTGCTGCGCTTCGCCCAGGGAACGGATGCGGATATGCGGCTGGCCTGGCAGGAGTTTCTGATCCGCATGGTGGCCAACGCTTTCAATCTGCCCCCGCTGCTCCTGGGGTTAGAAAGCGATGTGAATCGCTCGACGGCCGCGGAGATGACCGACGAGGCCTTCCGCGGGGCGATTTCGCCGTTGGCGCTGCTGCTGGCCGGGCATCTGACGCGGGATCTCTTCGCCAAGTGCATCGGATGGAGGGAGTTCGAGTTTGTCTTCAACGATCTGAACGCGCGGGACGAGCAGACGGAGCTGGCGGTGCAGGTGCAACTGCTGCAGGCCGGCGTGCTGACGGTGAACGAGGTGCGGGCAATGCGGGGGCTGGGACCGCTAGGGCAGGATGGGACGGCGCAACTGGCGGGTGAGGCGGCGATGGCAGGAATCGGGGACCAGGGACTGAGGGACTAGGGACTGAGGGACTGTTCCTTGGTTCCTCGTGGAGCGGAGAGCGCATGCGACTGGAAGCGATGGCGGTAAGGATTCCCCATGTGGACGGGCACCCCAACCGGGTGGCCTTCGAGGGGGTACTGACGATGGTGAATGCGGCCAGCGACAAGGCGCCGGCTGGGGCGCGCGGGCATCGGGTGATGCTGACGCGCGATGCTGCAGAGAAAGCGCTGCCTTCGCTGCTGGGCATGGCGGTGGACTACCGGCCGGGGTGGGACGGCCACGATGCGCGCCGCAAGATCGGGCTGCTGACGGAGGCGGACCTTATTGGCCAGCGGCTGGTGGTGCGCGGGTACCTTTACGCGCGGGACTTTCCCGAGGTGGCCGCGGCCATCGTGGCGCAGTCGCCGGAGGCTATGGGAATGAGCTACGAGCTGGCCGATGCGCGGGTCGAGGATATGCGGGCCGAGGTGTGGAAGCTGACCCGCGTGACCTTTACCGGAGCGGCGATTCTGCTGCGGGAGAAGGCGGCCTACCGAGCGACGAGCTTCCGCATGGCGAGTTAGCGCGGAAAAGCTGACAGCACGCAGCAATCAGCAGACAGCCGGGGAGAACCCGCTGACAACGAGCAACTGGCAACTGAGAGCCGGCAGCGGATCACTGTCCGCTGTCAGCTGTGAGCTGTCAACTGAAGAAAGGAGCGGCATGGAAATGGAAGAGAAAGAGATTGCGGAGCGGCTGGAGGCGGCGACGAACTTGCTGGAGAAAACGCTGCACTGGCTGGAGGAGCGGCAAGTCTCTCTGACGGGCGAGGTGGAGCGGATTTCGGCGACCGTCGAACAGAGCCGGCGGGAGGCGGAGCTCGGGGAGAAGCTGGCTGCGGCGGAAAGGGAGCTGGCCGAGTTGAAGGCCGCGGCTGCGCCCACGCTGTTGAATCCGCTGCGCAGGACCATCCCGTCGTCTACCTCGGCGATGCTGGCCAAGCACGGAATCGGCGAGGGTCCGGTGGACGTGCGCACGCTGGACGCGGCGCTGGCCGGATTGAGCCTGGAGCAGCGCATCGCGGTAAAGAGCCAACTGCTGCGGGCGGGCTCGATCGCCTGAAGGCAGCTTTCGGCTTTTAGCTACTAGCTTCTAGCTAAAGGCTGCGGAATGCTCGGGCTGGCAGTCTTGGGCAGGCCGAGAAGAAACGGCACGGAATCAATCCCGGCGTGAAGAGCGACTCGGGGAGAATCTTGCCGGAAATAGGAAGAATCACCGCTCTGATAGGACAGCTGGTAGCTAGAAGCTAGTAGCTAGGAGCTGTTCTCCGAGCAACGACTGGCCCCATGGAGGGGGCGGAAAGAGCCTATGAACGCAACCTTTGCAGACATTCACGCGGCAGCGGATTTTATCGGGCCGGGCGCTGTCGAAGTTCCCCTGTATCAGACCGAGATCTTCGACATCTGCCGGCGTTCGAGCCCCTTCGGGCAGCGCATCAAGCAGGTTCCCGCAACGGGTCATCCGTCGCGGTTCTTCGAGGAGACGGCAATTCCGAATCCGGGGACGGCCGGCTTTGTGAACCCCCGCAGCATCGTGGCGCCGGTGGTGAGCCCGACGCGCGTGGAGCGGAGCGTGCCGCTGAAGGCGATCGTCTCGCAGATCAACTACAACCTCTTCGACATCGAGTTGGGCGACCAGCAAAAGCAGTTCGCCTACTTGCAGGCCAAAGACCTGGTGGATACGGTGAGCGGCGTGATGGTGACGCACGACGTGGCCCTGTGGAACGGCACCGACACCAGCCTGAGCACGCCGACGACCACCCAGTACATGGGCGTGATCGCGCAGATTCTCACTCCGGCCGTGGCGGGCACGAGCCCAACCAATACGGTTACGATCGGCGAGGCGGCTTCGATCGTTGACGGCATCAAGTCGGCGGTCGCGCAGATGGTGGCAACCAACGGCTACTATGTGCGGCCTACGGCGATCTACGCCAATCCGGTGCTGCTGGACCTGATCGACCGGGAGATGAAGGCCGAGTTCAACGTGGTGCTGAACACCGACAATATCACGGGTGGAATGCGGGTGAAGATGCTGTCGACGCAGGCCGG
>JBEKDH010000040.1:0-26747 GCA_050014455.1 Occallatibacter sp. | reverse complement strand
CTGCGGGGCGGGCGCCGGAGCCGGCGGCTCGGGAGCCGATGGAGCAGCGGCGGGTTGCTGCGCGGGGGCCTCGGGCTTCTTCTTGTCGGTCAGGCGCGTCTTGTCGCCGGTGGTCGTGGCCTTTTTCTTTTTCTTGGTGGCCGTATCGCCAGATAGGCCCAGCGGAGCAGCCTGGGTCTGCCGGTCTGCAACCTCGGCGGCGTCCGGCGCGGCCGGAGCCTGCTTGTCCACCTTCGGTCCCTTGCCTTTAGGCTGCTCGGTTTTGGTCTCTGGCCCGCTGGGAAGCGTCTTGGTAGGCGCCTGGCCGAGGCGGATCTTCTCCTTCTTGCCGGGCTTTTGTGAGACAACGCTGGCGTTCTTCTTCTTGCCTTTTTCCTCCGGAGGCGGCGCGGGGGCCGGTTCCGACGCGGCTTGTGCCGATTTCTGCCGGAAAGTGCGCGTCGACTCGCGGAAGCGGGTGCGCTCAACCTTCTTCTTCTTCTTGCGCGCGGGCGGCGTATAGGCGCTGTAGACCGGCTTGATCTCCTTGGGGCTGGCTCCCGTATCGGCATATCCCGGCTTGATGTCGATGTAGGCCTCTTCGCGCATCTGAGTCAGATAGCCCCGCATGGCCGGCTCCATCCGGCTTTGGTAGAAAGCCTCTTCTACCTGTTCCTCGACGTCTTTGAACGCCGGCACGCCGCCAGGGACGTGCTGCACCACTTTCATGATGACAAAGCCCTGCTTGGTGCGAATGGGCTCTGTAATCTCGCCGGTTTTCAGGGCAAAGGTTCGATCCTCGAAGACCTTGTTCAGTTCACCGTGTTTGTAGCTGCCCAGATCGCCGCCCTCTGAAGCCGTGGGGCCGTCGCTGAAGCTCTTGGCCAACTGGCTGAAGTCGCCGCCCGCGCGCAGCCGGGCCTCGATATCGTCGGCCTTGGCTTTGGCCGCGGACAGTTGCGCCGCATTGTCAGGTTCCGCTCCTCCTGGATTGGCGGGCGCGGGCGCCGAAACCAGAATCTCGCTCAGATGCACGCTCTCAGGCTGCGCATATTCCTGCTTGTGCTGCTCATAGTAGCGCTGCACCTCGCCGGGCGTGAACTGGACCTTGCGGCTTACCTGGTCGCGCATCACCAACTGGGTGATGATGCTATTGCGGATGTTGGCCTTGAAGTCCTCGAAGGAGACGCCCTGTTCCTTGGCCGCCTTTTCCAGATCTTCAATCGTGTCCATGTTGTACTGCTTGCGAATGTCGTCCAACCGCTTGATCAGCTCGGTCTCGCCGGTAATGTTCAGTTCCTTGGCTTTGGAAAGCCAGAGCTGCTGGTCGATGAGGCTGCGCAGCAGATCCCTATGGGCTTCGGAGATATCCTGCATCGAGGCGCCGTGCTGGCGTGCCTCGGCATCCAGTTCCTTCATGGCGCGGTCGTAGTCGGAGCGCGTGATGATCTGGTCGTTCACGCGGGCCACAATCTCCTCGACCGTGGTGCCGCCGTAGGGGCTTTCGGGCACGGCTGGATGCGTCTGCGCCAGCGTAGAAGTTGCGAGCAGCAGCGTGCCGAACACGAAAGCCGCGGGAGTGCGAAGGATTCTCAGAGTCATAGGTAAGGACACGCCAGGCGGCAAACATTCTCCACCTGAGGCATAGACGCTATTGTAAATGCCTGGGAAGCGGCGGGGACAGCGGCAGCGGGATTCGTCAAGCGAATCGCATAGAATTCGGTGAGTTTTTCACGGCTCAGTCCAGCTTCAAACTCCGGGGCCGGAGCAGGTCGAAAAGACTGGAACTGCCCGGCTGCCCGGCGGCCGGGCGGGGCATGCAGTGGAGTTTCGACTGTACGGGGACTGCGTACGAGCGGGTGACGTGCAGCCGGTCCATGATGACGTAGCGGGTGCGCAGGCCGCTTACCGTGGCGGGAAACTGGGCGGGAAGCTGCTTGCGATCCACGTAAACGACAAGCGCCGCTTCCCTCGGATTGTCGAGGCTCTGGCCTGCACCCACGCCGAAGAAGGCCGGATTCTGCCGCATCAAGTTGTACGCAACCTGCTGTTTGATGGCCAGCGCCGCGCCGAGTACGGCAGCTGGCAAAGCGGAGACGGAGCGGCCTTCAAATGGCGTCTGAGGCGCCGAGCCGAAGGCTACCGCATGCGCGCTGGCGGGAATCACCAGAGTGCGCACGCCTTCCACCGTCGCCGGCGCATTCACGGCCGTGGTCTCATCCACATAGAGGAGCACCGCGGCCTCGCCGGGGTGGTCGATGCTCTTGCCGGCAGCCACGCCCAGAATTCCTGTTGCCGGGTTCACCAGCGTGCGAGCCTCCGCCAGCGCCTCCTGAGCGCGCGCACTCTCCGCGTCGCTGAGTGTGCGGGCCTGCACCGCGGCCAGCGTGCTGTCGCCGTAGTTCAGGCAGCTCACCGGGTGGTCGGCTGTGCCCACGAAGGTATAGCTCGTTCCGCCGCCCGCTTGTGCGCCCAGCTCGGCCAGCACCTCGGTGGCGGGGCTGGCCACCCCCTGGCTCACCCCGGCTGAGTCCGTTCCGCCGGAAAAATAGAGGCCCACCGGCTCGGCATTGGCGGCATCCACTACCAGCGATCCGGAGTCGCCGGCATCGCTGAACTGGTTGCCGCTGATGGCCAACTGGTTGGTGTAGGTCTTGGTCAGGTAGGGTTTGGTCTCGGCGCAATCGAGGTAGTAATCGACGCTCACGTCCAGGTTGAGCGCCGAGATGCTGCCGCAGGTCAACCCCGTCGTCCGCCCGCTCTTGGCCACCACCAGATCGAGAACCGGCGCCTCGCCCTTGCCGGCGGTGGAGGAGATACCGGGCGGCGCGGCGGCCAGCGAGCCATCGGCCTGCTTCGCGCCCAGCTCCAGAATGCTGCCTTCCGTGTTCACCGCGCCGGAATCGACCTGGGCGATAGCCGCATCGGCGTTGGTGGCGGCGGAGCTGAGCGGAAGCCAGTTGGTCAGCGAGCCCACCGGCGTGGTTCCCGCACCCTCGCCGTTGGGTGTGCAGTTGTTGTCGATGAGTCCCGGCTGGACAATGGGGTCGCCAACACTGGCATGGTCGCTGCGCGCCAGCACATGGTTGCTGCTCAGCAGGTATTGGCGGTTGCTGCCGTCCTGAATGAGCGATCCGAGCGTTCCGCCGCAGCAATCCACAATCTGGCTGCCGTGGGTGTCATAGTCGTTGTTGTTGCCGCCCGAGCTGCCCAGAGGAATCGGCGTGGACGACTGCGCCTGGTGCGCCGCCGGATTGCTGGAGACCCCGGCGGTGTTCAGCAGCACCTCGGCGGCGACCCTGGACGGCGAGCTGCCAACCGTGGCCACAACCCAGGTTGCCCCGGTGGCCGAAACCGAGGCCGGGGCTGTGTAGATGACCGTGCAGGAGGTGAAGGTCTCGGTACTGCGTGTGCAGTTCGTCGTGCCCAGCGAACCCTGCCCACCGGTCGAGCCTGTGGCGGAGTTCGAGAGGGCGTAGGTGATGCCGGCGTAACCGCCTGCCAGGGCCAGGTAGCCGGTGATGGTCACCTGCCCGTTGGCGCCCAGTGCAGCATTCTCCGGCGTAAGCGGCTGCAGGAACCCCGGCGTCACGGTCAGCAGAGCCGTTGCCACGGTGCTGGCGTTGAGGGTTGCGGTCACCAGAACCTGCGCGTGGTCGGCGGTGAGATAGGGCGGGGGAGTGTACTGGCCGCTGGGGGTAATGGTGCCGGGCCCGCTATTCGCGTCCCCGCCGGAGACCGACCATGTGACGCTGGCCGCGCCTCCGCTGGTCAGCGTCGCAGTGAACTGCTCCACTGCAGCGCCCTGAGCGTTGCTTGCATTGCAGCCGGTGCAATTGGTGTCAATGGAGCCTGTGCCGGGGGAGATGGAGAAGGCCGAGTTCGAGGGGTCGGCGGTCACGTGTCCGGCGGAGCAACCGGCTGCCAGTAGCAGCGCGGGAGCCAAAAGCATCGATAAACTCCGCAAACAGAGGCTCCGCATGGTCACAACCCTGAGAACAGTATATCGACTATTCCCACGGAGAAAGGGGAGCGAACAACCAGTCCGAGGCCGAGCAGCTCAAAATCAGGTCCGGCCTGGTTATTGAAATCGCGCGCGCCGTGCGGCGTCTGGACTTGACCCAGGAGGAAGCCGGACGCCGGATGGGGATTTCACAAGCAAAGGTATCCGGCCTGATGTGTGGCGATTTCTCCAACCTGTCGGAACGCAAATTGATGGAGTGCCTGAACCGGCTCGGGTACGACATTGAAATCAAGGTGACTCCCGCGGACAATTCCGTTGGACGCCGAACCTTGGCCGTTGCGTGACCGAAAGCGTCAAGGATTCAGGCGGGCGTTTCAAGTTACGACAGCACTCGACCCAGAAACCCCTTGAGTCCCCATCTGCCCAGCGCCGCCGTGAAGAAGACCAGCGCTGAAAGAATCGCCCACCACGGCATGTGCGTGATGCCGGGCGTCACAGAAGCGCGCAGCCCCTCGCTCATGTAAACGATGGGATTGAAGAGCACGCCCACTTGTATCCAGACAAGGCCGCTCCTTCCCAGATTGGCCCAGGGATAGTAGACGCATCCCAAAAAGGTAATGGGCACCACAAGAATCGAGAAGACGAGCCCGATCTGACGGGGATTCACGGTGGACCCGATCACCAGGCCGAGCGAGCCGGTGAGCAGGCTGGAGAGAACCAGCACCAGCGCCAGCAGAAACCAGTTGGCCACGTGGACGCGCACCGGCGCGGCGGGAACGTAATAGGCCATGGGAATCACCAGCAGGGCCGCGATGATGCTTTGCATGGCGCTGAAGCAGACCTTTTCGAGAGCCACGGCCCACAAGGGCAGCGGGCACATGACCCGGTCGTCGATCTCGCGCGTAACGCCGAACTCCTGCGAGAGCGGCAGCGCCACGGAAGCGATGCCGGAGAACATGATGGCCACTGCCATCAGTCCCGGCAAGAGGATGGTCCCGAAATCCACGCCGCCGCCGGTAGCCATCAGGTTGCCGCCGCCCATGCGCGGCAGAATGAAGGTGAAAACGAAGAGGAACAGCAGCGGCTGCATGCCCACGCGCGCCAGAAAGACATGAAATTCGCGGAGCAGAACCCGCAGGTCGCGCAGGAACAGCCCCAGGAATGCCTTGAAGAAGATGCCCGAGCCGGGATCTCCGGCATGTGAATTGCCGGCGTCGGCCTTGCCTGAGCCGCGCCCGCCCAGTCCGCTAGTCAATACCTCCAGATCGCGCAGGAACATCCCTAGGAGCGATTTCGAGCGCCTTCCCGATCCCTGCTGCCGCTCAGCAGGCGCCGCAACCGCCTCGCCGGCGCCTGGGCCGATCTCCGATCCCTGACCCCTGTTCTCTGATCCCTGACCCCTGATCTCGGTGGAGTTATTCACGAAGATCCCTCCCGGTGAGTTGAATGAAGACCGTCTCCAAGCTCGGCTCGGTGATTTTCAGATCAAGCAAGCCGTGGGCGGCGGCGACATGCACCAACTCCGGCAGCAAGCCGTCGGAACTGGCGGCAAACACTCGCAGTCCGTCGGCGGTAACTTCCGCGCCGGTCACATCCGGGCGCGCCTTCAGCGCAGCAGCCAGAGCATCGAGTCCTTCATGAGTCTTGAGCTTGAGGTCGAAGACGGTGTGCGCTCCCAGGGTCGCCTTGAGCTTCTCGGGAGGGCCGAGCGCCAGCACGCGGCCGTAGTCGAGGATGGCCAAGCGGTCGGAGAGCGAATCGGCCTCTTCCATGTAGTGCGTGGTCAGCAGCACCGTGATGCCTTCCTTGCGCAGCTCCTGAACGGCTCCCCACATCGCCATGCGGCTTTGCGGATCGAGGCCGGCGCTCGGCTCGTCCAGAAACAGTACTGTGGGCCGGTGCGCGATGGCGCGGGCGATTTGCACTCTCTGCGCCAGGCCGCCGGAGAGTTGCGCGGGGTAAACGTCCTTGCGCTCGGTGAGCAGGAACTGGCTCAGCAGTTCCATCGCCCGCGCCCTGGCCTGCGCGTGGGAGAAGCCAAAATAGCGGCAGTGAAAGTAGAGGTTCTCGTAGACGGTGAGCGAGCGGTCCAAAGTATTGAACTGGGGGACGACGCCGATGTGGCGGCGGGCGTGGGCCGGATGCTTCACCACGTCGATTCCGGCGATGCGGACGGTGCCGCTGGTGGGCAAGGTACGGGTAGTGGCAATGCTGATGGTGGTGGTTTTGCCGGCGCCGTTGGGCCCAAGAAGGCCGAAGATCTCGCCCTGGTTCAGCTCCAGATCGATGCCGTCCACGGCCACAACGCGGAGCTTGGTCTCATAGACTTTGGTCAGCGCTTCGATTTCGACGATCAAGGGAATCACCCAATTCGCGCAGGGAAGTGCATTCTTGGGTTCAATTATCGCACCGCGCTCCGCTTCCTAAAGCCGGCCGAACTACTTGAGCGGCCTATCCGTCCACAGCGCCTTGTCCGCGATGGATTGCACGGGATAGAGGCGGCCGGCGAGCAGGCTCTCGGCCTTCTGCTGGTTCGGATCCTGGGCGAAGAGCCACTTGCGCTCACCCGTGCCCCAGACCTTGGAAAGCTGCTCCTCGCTGAGGAAGATATTCGGCGCGTCGGGGTAACAGGAGCCCCAGAGCAGCGGTGTGCCCTCGCCATGCTGACCGCAGCGCGGAAGCACCATTATGGCCGGCTTGCCCGCAAAGAAGCGATGGGTATAAAAGACGACCGATGAGGCGTCGGAGTGCTCGCCGTAGATGATGAAGGTGTCAGCGGGTGAACCCTTCAGAATGATGGTGTCGGCCAGCTGCTTGGAGCCGAGCATGGGCTGGAAGCGGGCAAAGGCGATATGCGCGGCGATGAGGAAGACACTCATGGTGAGGGCCACGCTGACCGTAGCAGCAAGATGCCGCCCCTTGATGCGCAAGAGCCATCCCACGGCCGGGCCGATGAGCAGTGTAATGGCGGCCAGAGCGGCGGGCAGGCGGAGCGCGGCAAACGAGGGGCCGGTGAGGTCGAAGAAGTGGGACATGGAGAGGGTGTAGCCGGCTACGGCGCGGTGCGCCAGCAGGGTGCCGATGTCGGCGACGTAGGGCAGCTTGCGAGAGTCCCAAAGTCCCCAGCCGAGGATTGCGGCAGAGAGCACGCCGACCACGGCGAAGACACCTTGCGCACCGGTGAGCCATGCGGTCGAAAGCAGCGGCCTCAAGCTGTTGGGGCCGCTGTCCGGCCCTCCATCGAGGCCGCGCTTCTCTTCAGTGCGCGCAAGCACCGCGGCAATCAGGATGAACAGGGGCGGCCAGACGGGAAAGGTGTAGTACTCCTGGTTGCTGGAGATGGAGAAAAACAGCAGCGTCCAGGCCGAGAAGAGGCTCAGCAGCCAGATGGTGCGCACGCGGAAGGTGAGCCCGGCCAGGTAGCCGGCCACATCTTCGCGGCGGGAGCCGTCGAGGTAGAGGTCCACAGCCTCACCGCCGTCGCTGCGCAGGTGCGCTCGCCAATGGTGGCGAGTCTTCCAGGCCACGGCCAGCAGGGCGGGGAGAAACAGGCTCCAGGGGAAGAGCCATACGAGGTGCAGCAGCCAGTAGGCGGCGAAGGGCAGCTTGTTGTAGTCGTGCGGATAGCGCAGCGAGAAGAAGCGCAGAAAGTGCTCGTTGACAAAGTAGAAGTAGAAAAAGCCGTGGACGTTGCCGATGGTGGGGTGGTTGCCGACGGGATGGCCCTGATCGGGATTGGCAAGTCCGCAGAGGATGTGCCAGGGCGCGGCGATAATAAGAAAGAGAAGAAAGCCGGAGACCGGCTTCAACGCGCGCCAGCGGCGCCACTGCCCGGTGAGCAGCAGGTAGGGAACAGCCGCGCCCAAGAAGAAGACGGGAGCAATGAAGCCTTTGGTGAGCAGAGCCAGAGCCACGCATGCCCACGTCCAGTAAAAGCGATTGGGGAGGTTCAGCTCCAGTCCGGTGATGAGGCCATAGAGGGCGATGAGCAGAAACAGGCTGAGAATTGCCTCGGGAATGATAAAGCGCGTAAAGAGAAACGGGCCGATGGAGGTGAGCACGCCCAGGCCGGCGTATAGGCCGGCGCGCGGTCCCCATGCCCGGCCGGCCCAGACCCAGCAGAGCCATGCCAGGCCGAGCATGGCCAGCGCATTGGGCAGGTGGGTGGCAAAGGTGTTCTGGCCGAAGATGCGATAGCTGACGGCCACCAGCCAGAAAGGCAGTGGAGGCTTTTCGATATAGCGGATGCCGTTGATCTGGAAGGTGACCCAGTCGCCGCTGTCCAGGATGTGCTGGGCCGTCTGCGCGTGCGAGGCGTCCACATCGTCCATCAGTGGCGGCGTAAAGAGCGAAGCAAAGTACACAGCGGCGAAGATGGCCGCGAAAAGCAGCCAGGTGTTCAGCGGGGACGGCGCGTCTTGCGGGTGATCGTGCGTAATTGTCGAGTCTGTCATCGCGGATAACGGCGTTGGATCAAGGATAACAGCAGGATTGGTGGGGTGTTTGTTCTCTATTACTACGGCCTGGTGATTCCGTAATGTTGCCCATGAACCTGGGTGCCCAAGTCCCGCTTTTGGGACCTGGGAAACCACAAATCTACGCGGCCGCGGTACTAGCTCCGGGATTCGGGAGGGCAATTTTGAAGCTGCCTATGAAGCGGCTCGGGAACACTCTGGATGCGCATTGCGTAGACCATGGCTCATGAACTGAGTGCGCATAATTCTATGGTGGGGCGCTGTTCTTGTTGCGGTCTGGCTTGTTGCCTGCGCCGCTGGGGGCATTCTGGCGGCCGAGTTGGCGTTGCACCCTGGACGGCGCGCGCTGGGGCCGGAGGATGAACAGCGCGCACAGGCCTTGGCCGCGCGCAACCACGCTCAGCTGGCGGAGGTTTCCATTGCCGCCGCCGACGGCGCGACGCTGCGTGGATGGAGCTTCCGGCCCATGCGCGCCAATGGAGACACCGTGATCCTGCTCCATGGGCACACCGACAACCGGGTGGGCATGCTGGGCAATGCAGAGTTGCTGCTCCGCCACGGCTATGCGGTCCTGCTGCCCGATGCGCGGGCGCACGGTGCGAGCGGCGGCGAGTTTGGCACCTACGGGGTGAAGGAGGCCGGCGATGTGAGGCGCTGGTTCGACTGGATCGAGCAAACCGAAACGCCGCGCTGCATCGACGGCCTGGGAGAATCGATGGGGGCCGCGCAACTGCTTCAATCGCTCAGGACCACGCCGGGATTCTGCGCGGTGGTGGCGGAGTCATCGTTCGCGAGCTTCCGCGAAGCCTCCTATGTCCGCATGGGAGAGAACATGAACGCCGGAGCGTGGGCGGGGCGCACGCTTCTGCGTCCCGCCATTGAGGCTGGCTTTCTTTATGCGCGCTGGAGGTACGGTGTCGATCTGGAGCAGGCCTCGCCGGAGAATGCAGTGGCCGCAAGCAGCGTCCCCGTTCTGCTGATTCATGGCGGCAAGGATGCAAATCTCCCTCCGCGCCACTCAGAAGAGATTCTGGCGCATAGTTCCTTCCGCGGCGCGGCAGTGAGTTTGTGGGAGCCCGCTGAGGCTGGCCATTGCGGCGCGGCGGGAGCGGAGCCGGAGGAGTTTGAGCGCCGGGTAATCGGGTGGTTCGAGAACCACCCGGAATTAGCCCAGAGCGATTTTTAAAAAGGGCTCTTTCAAAAGTCAAGCCTTGTGTCAGGGCACGACTTCAGTCGTGCCGAATGGGTCGCAACAGGAGCTCGGGCTTCAGCCCTTGCGGGAACGCCGGCTCCACGGCAAGCACCTCTTCGAAGATTCCCCTAGAATTTGGCCTTCACCCTCCGGTAGCGGCGAACCAGCAGAAAGACCGGCAAGCCGAGAATCGCCAGCCAGATGAGCGGCACGGGGCCGTCCTCTTCAAGGAAGAGCACGATGCCGAGAATCGTCTCGCTGGCGTTGTGCAAACCAGCCACAAACGCGTTGCGAATGCGGTTGGAGACGGAAGCGGACGGCGAGCCCAGGCTGGCCTTGTACTCCTCCGTGAGCTGCAGATCGACGCTGGCGAACTCCACGCGGTGTTCCAGAGCCTGCTGCTCGGCCTCCATCTGTTCAATCTCGCCGCGTACGCGGGCGATCTCCTCTTCAACCTGGAGGACGTCTTCGATCTTTCCCGTGCGCTGGGTAAGGATGGCGCGCAGGCGCTCCTCGGTTTCGCGGGAGTTTTGCAGGCGCGCAGCCAGATCGGCGTGCTGCTGGGTGACTTCCTCGCCGGACTGAGATTCGTTTTCGACGCGTCCCAGGGTCTTAAGTTCGGCAATCGCCGCGGCCAGTTCCGGCGCGGGAATGCGCAGCGAGGCCTGAAGGCTGCGCGGAGCGTTCTCCTGGGTCGCGGCGGTGAGTTGCGCTGCATATCCGCGATGGCGCAGGAGGATCGAGTCGAGCGACGCGCGGGCGGCGGCGAAGTCCTTCACGACGACGATGAGAGAGACCGTGCGGGTGATCATGGGAGCAGGCGCGGCCGGGAATGCGGCAGTAGCTCCGCCTCCTCCGGCTACGCGGGATTCGGGCAAGGGCTTGTCCGCGGACGCCGCTAAATTCACTACGCCCGCGCTCGCTGCCGACTGCTTCTCCTCTTGCGCGATAAGCATGTTGGAAACCTGAGGCTTTGCGGAACCGGCCGTGTCCTGGCTCGCGATCATACTCGCCATTGGACGTTGAGCTCTTGGGCGATCCTCGGAGTAAATCATTGAAGCAACAAATGCCACGACAACGAGAACTACTGTTACCGCTCCTCCTGCGCCCACGGCCCACAGCCTCCAGTTCCAAAAGCTGAGTTGGGCAGTGCTGGCCGGCTTGGATGGATTGCGGGTGCCCTTTATCGCCTGCGCCAACACGGATTCTTCCAAGTTCGACGGAGCCGGCGGCACGCTCCACTGGGCAAGTGACTCGGACGTGCCGCGCAACCGAACTGCGAGACTCGCGCATGCGGCGCAGTGGTCGAGATGGGCGGAGACGGCCTGCGCCTCGGCGGGTGCAAGTTCGCCGTCGAGAAAGGCCATAACCTCTTCAGGGGCAACGGGATGGGCAGCGATGTTCATAGGCGCTCCTTGGATTGAGCGAAGCCGTGGGCTGAGGAATGGGAAGCCGGAGCCGCGAGCAGATCGTGCAGAGCCAGCCGGGCGCGGAAGAGGCGCGAGCGAACCGTGTTCAGCGGCAGGCCGAGCAGCCCGGCGATCTCCGCGTAGCTCAACTGCTCGAATTCGCGCAGCAGCAGGACTTCCCGATCCAGGCGCTCCAGCTTCCCCACTGCCTGGCGCATCAGCGCCTGCGTTTCAATGGCGTTGTCGATCGCCGGCTCGTGGCCGGGGGGCTGTTCGCTCAGAAACGCGGCCCGGAACGCAGCCTTGCGGCGATAAGCGCTCAGGATTTTGAAGCCTATGGCATAGAGATAGGTTCGAAAGAGGGCGCTTTGCTGGTAGCGCGATGCTGCGCGCAGGAGGGCGAGAAAGGTCTCCTGGGTCAGCTCTTCGGCCTGGGCGGGGTTGGCAACGCGGCGGCGGAAGAACCCAAAGAGTGGCTGCTTGTAGCGCGTGAAAAGGGCGCTGAATGCATCGGTTTGGCCGCGCGAAAACGCGATCATCAACTCTTCGTCGCTTTGCGGGGCCTGGGAACTGTCTGGCGCGGAACCTCTGGGCGCATCGCTCATGGTGGGTGGCCTTGTAGCCTCCGAGTGTAGAACGAACGCCGGTAGTGCGTCTTGCATGATCTGCCGCCTGAACCCTTCACAACCGGTAATGCGGTGACGAAAGGAAAAGTTCCCTGTTGGTCGCAATTTGTGTCGGGCGAACTGGGCGGGGCGTCTCCGGCTTCCCCACCATGTTCTTCCATTCCCACAAGGCGCCAGCGGCACGGTCGTGTATCTTGGCGGCAGAGACTGATTTTCAACGCAGGAGAAGATCACAAAGCCCCATGCCAACTTTCGCCGCCATCGATGTCGGTTCCAACTCCTGCCGCTTGAGGATTGCCAAAGTTGTGGCGCACCAGTTGAAAACGCTGGCTGAGGATCGCGAGGTGACCCGGCTGGGTACGAGCGTCTTTGAGTCGGGGCTGATCTCGCCCGATGCGATGGTGGCGACGCTGAAGACGCTGAAACGCTTTCAACGCGCGGTGCAGGAGCACGGCGTGGACCGGATTCGCGTTGTGGCCACTTCGGCCATGCGCGACGCGCGCAACGCCCCGGCCTTTCAAGCCTGGGTAAAGGCGGAGACCGGCTGGACGATGGAGATCATCTCCGGGCTGGAAGAAGGGCGGCTGATCCACTTGGGCGTGATGGCGGGCGGCATGAAAGGGCCGGAACCAGGCGCGGGCGGCCGGGTGATGTTGCTGGACTTGGGCGGCGGAAGCTGCGAAATCACGCTCTCCGAGCGCAAGCGGATCAAGGAGACCGTCAGCCTGCCGCTTGGAGCGGTGCGACTGACCGAGGAATTCCTGCCTGGCGATCCCGCACCCGCGGAGGGTGTGGCGCGGATGCGGCAGTTCATCGGCCGCGAGCTGCGGCGGGCGCGCAAGAGGTTCCAACCGGAAGGCGTGGACCTGGTTATCGCCACCTCAGGAACAGCGGCGGCACTGAGCGAGGCTTGCTTAAGCGGCAGTAAGGCAGGGAAGGGCTCTGGAAAGCCAGCCGGCAAATCGTCCGGCAAAACGGTTGGGAGCCCTTTTCAGCCGCTAACAAAGGAACCGGCCAGGTTGGGCAGAAACCGGGTCGCGGCGCAATCGCAGATAGTGGCAACGCGCGATGTGCGCAAGCTGGCCGGCAAGCTCGAAAGGATGACACTCGCGGAGCGGGAGGCGGTTCCGGGGATAGGGCCGCGGCGCGCAGAGATCGTTGTGGCCGGATCGCAGGTCTTTGCCGAACTGTTCGAGTGTTTTGGGTTGGAGGGCTTTCGCTACTCGCCGCTGGGACTCAGGGATGGAATTCTGGCCCAGATGCTGGCCGAGCAGGACGCGCGGGCGACGGTGCACAAGGAGTTCGAGCATGAGCGCTGGGAGAGTGTGCTGGCGACGGCGCGGCGCTATGGGGTCGATCCCAAACAAGCGGAGCCGGTGCGAGCCCATGCCGTGCAGTTGTTTCGCGAATTGAAGTCGCTGCACCAGTTGCCCCCGGAGTATGAAAGCTGGCTGGCGGCAGCCGCCATGCTGCGCGATACCGGCAAGTTCATCAACCACCAGGGGCGGCACAGGCACACGCAATACATCGTCTCCAGCTCGGAGATTTATGGGTATACGCAGCTACAGCGGACGATGATCTCGGCGATCGCGCGCTATTTGGGCAAAAGCCGTCCCCAGCCGGGGGACAGGGCGCTCAGAAATCTCCCCGCTCAGGAGCACAGGCACGTAGATCGCGCCGTGGCGCTGTTGCGGCTGGCCGAGGCGCTGAACCAGGACCGTGCCTCCGACGTGCTGCGCGTGACAGTCAAGGTCTATCCCAAGCGGGTCTATCTGGAGCTGGAGCAGGGACGGACTGGCGCGGAGCTGGAACTCTGGTCGCTGCGCAAAGAGGCAGGCTACTTCCGCGAGGTCTTTGGCCGCGAACTCTTTGGCACACTCAAGTAGATGGCGCGGGCCATGCGGGGATCGATGAGCCACTGCAACAGGGGCGGATGGCGATCCAGGTCTACGCGGGCCACCGAGCCCTTCCTCATGCGGATGGCGGCGCCGCCGTTGGCGGTAATCAGGCGGCCGAGAAACTGGAAGACGTTGGGGTTGTGGCCGACGGCCAGCACACCTTCGCAGCCGGCATACTTGGCCAGCATTTCCTGGAAGTCGGCGAATTCAGCGCCGGGCGCCAGGGCCGGGCTGACTTCGACTTTAGCCTCGTAGCCCAGTTCCGTGCCCACAAACTGCGCGGTCTGCAGAGCGCGCTTGAGCGGGCTGGAGACGACCACATCCACCTGCACCTTGAGCGCGCTCAACACACGCGCCATCAACATGCACTGCTCCTTGCCTTCCTTGATGAGCGCGCGCTTGGCGTCGAGAGCCGGATTACCGCGGGCGAGTCCGGCATTGGCGTGGCGCATGAGGTAGAGGTTCATGGGGTTGGGTCTAGTCAGGCAGAGGGGGCTGCCAGCTCCTTGAGCCTCGATTTTAACACAAATTTAACGTTCGCATAGCCGTTGAATGCGCTGGTACATGACGGTTTACACGCTATTCCCGAGATGGAAGATCGGTTCCATCCCTTGGCCGCCGCTGAGCAGCGCCTGTTCTTCGGTGGGTTCCAACGGCTTGAAATTCTGCGCAACGTCCATGGCTAGGCGGAAATAGCGCTCGTCACCGGGTGGAATCGCGGCTGTGATGGGGTGGCCCAGGGTCCAGCGCAAGCCCAGCGACGCTTCATCGGGAAAACCGGCCGGTTGATACCAGCACTTGGGCTGGGGATGATTCCGCCTCTGATCGGCCGGCCATACGGTCTTGGCCATGCTCTTGAGCGCCAGAATGCCCATCTTCTTTTCTTGCGCGCGCTTCAGAATTTGAGGGCCAAAACTGGCCTGGGAGAAGAGTACCCAATTGACGGGGACGAGAACTGTATCAAAGTTGTAGCGGTCGATGGCCGCAAGGGCGGTTTCGACCGAGTGGACGGAAAAACCGATATAGCGGATCTTGCCCTCCTTTTTGGCAGCTTCCATGGTCTCCATTGCGCCGCCCGGCCCCAGAACCTTGTCCAGGTCGGTCATCTTTGTGAGCGCGTGGAACTGGTAGAGGTCGATGTGGTCGGTCTTCAGCAGCTTGAGAGACTGTTCCAGATCGGCGCGCGAGTCGTCCTTCATGCGACCATCGGTCTTGCATGCCAGGAAGGATTTGTTGCGATAGGGAGCCAACGCCGGACCGAGGCGTTCCTGGGCGTTGCCGTAGCTGGGCGCCACGTCGAAGTAGTTGACGCCGCGATCCACAGCCTCGGCGACAATGTTGGCCGCCGGGCCGGGGTCTTCATTCATCACCACAATTCCGCCAAACCCAATAATGGAGAGCGCCTCGCCGGTCTTACCGAGGGTGCGGCGGGCAATCGGGCGGGAGGGTGTCGCGCTCGATGCTTGCGATTGACTGGTGGATGCATAGGTTGCGGCGGCGATGGCAGCCTGTTTCAGAAAGTCGCGGCGCCTCATGATCTGTCTCCTGGGATTGGAATCGGACGATCGGCGAATGAGGGACATTGTTACACATACCGAAGCAGGACGGCGAACCCCTCCAGCGCTACCCCGGCAGCTTGGACAGGTAGAAGCCGAAGAGCACCAGGATTCCCACCACCATGGTGACGGCGATACGAAGGCGCTCCTGGAAAACGGATCTGGGCGAGCCGAGCCGGGGCACCAGCGGGGCCGCGAAGAGCAGCCCGCAGGTGCAGCCGCCCAGGTGAGCCATATTGTCGATACGCAGCCCGGCGTGCATTGCCGCGGCGCCAAAGTTGAAAGTGAGTGGGATTATCAGGTTTATCGCGGCGAAATATATGACCGACCTGCGCAGCCTCCGCAGCTCCAGCGGCGGCACGGGCAGGCGCTTCGACTTGAGCAGGACGATCAGCGCTCCGGCGATGCCGAAGACCGCGCCCGAAGCTCCCGCGCCGGGCGGAAACACAAAAGTTGGATCAAACACCTCGCCCAAGGCGTGGTGACTGGCCCATTCGGCGTGGTATCTCGTCCAGTCGGGGTAGTTCGTCAGCCAATTGTAGAGGGTAGACAGCAGGTTGCCGGCCGCGCCGGTGAGAATGTAGACCTCCATCACCCCCGCCGAACCCAGCAGCGGCTCGGCCAGCAGGCCCAGGTTCCAAAGGCACCACATGTTCGTAGCCAGATGAATGATTCCCACGTGGACGAACATCGCCGTGACAATCCGCCACCATTGGCCCTGGATCAGCACCGAACCGGCGTTGTTCGCGCCCCAGTGCATCAAGATATCTGGGGATGGGCTCCAAAAGCCGGCATGACTTGCTGCCATGGCCAGAAAGACCGCGCAGTTGATGCCAACCAGCACGTACGTGGCCGGGGCGAAGGCCCACGACGGTCGCGGGCGGCGGACGGGCGGCGGCATTGGACGATATCCCTCGTCCGGAATTAGAGTCGCCGGCGGGAATTCGGAGCTCCCAGGAACGGTTCCTTGCCCATGGGATGCAGGTGGGGTGGGATAACTTCCCATGACTTCACTTTAAAGCATTTCTGAAAACGCCGTAAGTCTTGGCCAGGACTCGACAGCTCACGTAGCGCGTTGGAAACGGGGAATCGGGCAGATGCGGGCAAGGCTTCGATGTAATCTGGAGTTTGGCCGTCGCGGGCCACGCCACGGCAAAGGCCGTGCGTGAGACCCGTGCGTCGATGTACGAGTCCTGGAAAAGGAGCAAGACTGTGAGTGCGGAAAAGCCAATTCGGCGGGCGTTGCTGAGCGTTACAGACAAGACCGGCCTGGTGGAGTTTGCCCAGGCGCTGGCAGGCTATGGGGTGGAGCTGGTGTCGACCGGCGGAACGGCGCGCGCGCTGCGCGAGGCCGGCCTGGCCGTCAAGGACATCAGCGACCTGACCGGCTTTCCTGAAATGCTGGACGGCCGCGTCAAGACGCTGCACCCGCGCGTTCATGGCGGGCTGCTCTACATTCGCGGCAACCGGGAGCACGAGGCCGCTGTGGCCGCCCACGGCATCGAGCCCATCGATATGGTGGTGGTTAACCTGTACGCCTTCGAAAAGACGGCCAGCCAGCCCGGCGTGGCCTTCGGCCACCTGATCGAGAACATCGACATTGGCGGGCCGTCGATGGTGCGCTCCGCGGCCAAGAACTTTGAGGACGTGGCCATTGTGACCCGCGTCGCGGATTACCCGGCGCTGATCGAAGAATTGAAGAGCGCACAAGGCAAGCTGAGCCGGGAGACTCGCTGGCGGCTGGCACGGCAGGCCTTCGCCACCACCGCGGCCTACGACACGGCCATCGCCAATACGCTGGACCGAATTGCCGAGGCGCCCGCGCCCGATGCAGCCGCCGCGCCAGACACGGCCAGTCTGCCCACCACTCTGCGCATCAATCTGACGCTGGCGCAGCCGCTGCGCTACGGCGAGAACCCCCACCAGCGCGCCGCGCTCTATGCGGACGGCTCGGGGCGGGGCATCGCCGGCGCTCGCCAGCTACAGGGCAAGGAGCTTAGCTTTAACAACCTCGTCGATCTGGATGCCTGCTGGGAGCTGGCCCAGGAGTTTCCATCCGGCGAGTCTGACCCGGCCGTCGTGGTCATTGTCAAGCACACCAACCCTTGCGGCGCTGCTGCGGGAGAGACGATTCTGGAGGCTTACCGGAAGGCGCTGGCCTGCGATCCGGTCTCGGCTTTTGGCGGGGTGATCGGCATCAACCGCGCTGTGGATGCGGAAGCGTCCACCGAGATCGCCAAGCTCTTTGTCGAGGCCATCGCCGCGCCCAGCTTCTCCGCCGAGGCCCGCGAGCGCTTCGCCGCCAAGAAGAACCTGCGGCTGGTGGAAGTCAGTTCCGCGCCATCGCGCCCGGTGGTCAAGCACGTCTCCGGCGGATTGCTGTTGCAGGACGCCGACACCGGCCGGGTCGCCGAGTCCGAGTTGAAGGTGGTCACCTGGCGTCCGCCGACAGCCGAGGAACTGCGCAGCCTGCTCTTTGCATGGCGGGTTTGCAAGCACGTCAAGTCGAACGCCATTGTCTATGCCCGCGACGGCCAGACCCTCGGAGTAGGCGCGGGGCAGATGAGCCGCGTGGACGCAGCTCGCTTCGGAGCCATGAAGGCCGCGCTGCCGCTCCAGGGCTGCGTGGCCGCCTCCGACGCATTTTTTCCCTTCCCAGACGGGCTGGAAGCCGTGGCCGCCGCCGGAGCCACCGCCGTCATCCAGCCCGGAGGCTCGGTGCGCGACGAGGAGGTGATCGCCGCAGCCGACAAGCTGGGCATGGCCATGGTTTTCACCGGCATCCGCCACTTCAGGCATTGACTGCTCGAGGACTCGCCGCGTTTCCGGATGCTGCGGCAACGTGAGCTCAGAGGGCATCCATGATCTCCGACTTCGAGGAACGTTACTTCCAGGACATGGACGATGAGCCGCCTGACGATCCGGCGGTAATTCGAGCAACGCTTGACTTACGCGCGTTTTTTGAGGAACATCCTCAGGGCGTCTTCTACGAGACTCAACTCTGCATCTTCTTTGAAACTAAGTTCTTCCATTGGGTCACATCCCGTGCGCTCAAGGGAATGCGGCTCAACGGGGAGATCGGAAGTGAACTACAAAAGCTTCCTCCATAAGTAACCCTCCGCTTCTACTTTCATCGTCGCAATCGATATTGGAAACGCAGAGCGGCCGAAATTCGAAAGCTCGTCCAGACATTCTCTGAGCAGTCCTTTACTGAATCGCTCGGGCTTCAGGGCGAGAGCATGATCGACGCAGGGCTTCCACGCATCGGATTCCTGCCTGCCGCAGTTGAAGTGCGAAGCTGGCGGGGCAAGGCCTGGACCGTGACCGGACACGACTTGGACCGCGTATTCACCAAGGACGGCCTCGCATATGGAACTGAAATCAAGAACAGGCTCGGCTATATCGACCAGGCCGAATTCCGGGCGAAGCTTGCCATTTGCAAAGCGCTTGAACTGATTCCGCTTTTCGTGGCCCGTATGATGCCAAAAACCTACATCAAAGACGTCACTGATGCCGGCGGTTTCGTGCTCCTTATGAAATATCAGTTCTATCCCTATGCTCACCGGGAACTCGCAAGAACCATCGCAGCAGAGCTGAACCTCCCCGTGGACTGCCCCGCTCGACTCAATCAGAACACTCTCGATCGCTTTCTCAACTGGCATCTCAACAGGCTACGTCGTATCAATCAACATCCGCGCAACTAGACCATTTGTATTCATACACCTAATCGACGAGAGCTTTGTAATCAACAACTTCCGTACAGCCTTCTGTGAATTACATTCTCAATTCACGCTCATTGCCTCGCTTCTCCCTTTCCTGATCACTTCCACCAAACATCCGGCCAATCTCCTTCAAGCTCACACTGAATCGAAGCAACTGTCTGCCCCCCACACCACTCAAAGGTGGAGGCGCATCCACGCGCCGGGATGCGAGAATGACTTCCGTGATTCCTCGCCTGGCCTGCCTCGCCCTGCTGCCAACCCTGTTGCTTCTTGCCGCGCTTCCGGTCCGCGCTCTCGACAGCGCAAAGGCCAGGGCCGACGAACAGGCGGGTGGCCCAGGTGCCTCGCCTTTGGGCACCTGGGAGAGCGCCTGCACGCAGTTTGAAACCCTGAAAAGGCGGCCCTTTCCAATACCCTTCTCTTGCCGCGCAAAACGGCCTACGCTCGATGCCGTCGGAAACGCGTTGCCTTTGCCACCAGCCCTACTCGGCTGCCATCTCCTCGGCCTCGCCCTCCTGGCGCATCAGCTCCAGTTCGCGCTCGGCTGCCTCGATCTCCGCCGTAACCTCCTGCTGGACTCGGGCCGCCGCTTCCTCCAGCTCCGGAGAGAGCTGAACGTTGCGGTAGTATTCAAGGCCCGTACCGGCGGGAATCAGCCGTCCCACGATCACGTTCTCCTTCAAGCCGCGCAGGTTGTCTACCGCGCCGTTGATGCTGGCTTCGGTAAGCACCCTGGTCGTCTCCTGGAAGCTGGCCGCGGAGATGAAGCTGTCGGTGGAGAGCGATGCCTTGGTGATGCCCAGCAAGAGCGGACGCCCGATCGCCGGACGGCCTCCCAGAGCCAGCACCCGCTCGTTCTCCTCGCGGAAGCGGA
The DNA here is from genome assembly GCA_050014455.1 of Occallatibacter sp. Classification (GTDB taxonomy): domain Bacteria; phylum Acidobacteriota; class Terriglobia; order Terriglobales; family Acidobacteriaceae; genus Telmatobacter. The sequence goes on along the minus strand of JBEKDH010000040.1, from coordinate 7,052 downwards.
AGCGGTCCACCTGCTGCTCCAACAGGAAGTTGGTATCGCCCACTTCGTCGATCCTGACCCAGCGCAGCATCTGGCGCACAATCACCTCGATGTGCTTGTCGCTGATGGCCACGCCCTGCAGGCGGTAGACCTCCTGAATCTCGCTTACCAGGTAGCCCTGAAGCTCCTTTTCGCCCAGCACGGCGAGAATGTCGTGCGGGTTCAACGGGCCATCCATCAGCGGATCGCCGGCGCGCAGACGCTCGCCTTCCTGCACGTTCACGTGAATGCCGCGCGGCACCGAGTATTCCTTTTCGTCGCCGTTGTCCGCGGTGACATAAATCTTGCGCTGGCCCTTGGCAACCTCGCCGAAGCGAACCACGCCATCGATCTCGCTGATGATGGCAGTCTCGCGCGGCTTGCGGGCCTCGAAGAGCTCCACCACGCGCGGAAGGCCGCCGGTGATGTCCTTGGTGCGGGTGCTCTCCTTGGGAATCTTGGCCAGCACGTCGCCCGGACCCACCTCGTCGCCGTCCTGAACCATCAGGTGAGCGCCGCGGGGCAGCAAATAGCGCTTGTGCGCCTTTGCGTTCTTGACCACGAAGGCCGGCTGCCGCTTCTCGTCCGGTGCGTCGGCAACCACCCAGCGCGAGAGGCCGGTCACTTCGTCCACCTCTTCGTTAAGAGTGATGCCTTCCTGCAGATCCTTGAACTGCACCGCGCCGCCGATTTCGGTAAGGATCGAGTACGTATACGGATCCCACTCAGCCAGCACCTGGCCCAGCTTCACGTGCTCGGCGTCTCGCACCTTGAGGCGCGCGCCGTAAACCACCTGGTAGCGCTCCTTCTCGCGGCCCCGCTCGTCCTGAATGGCGATCGAACCGGAGCGATTCATCGCCACCAGCTCCTTCTCCCGGCTCTCCACCGTATTCAAGTTGATAAAGCGCACGAAGCCGTTGTTCTTGGCGTCCAGGCGCGACTTGTCAGAGACGCGGCTGGCCGTGCCGCCCACGTGGAAGGTACGCATGGTCAACTGCGTTCCCGGCTCGCCGATCGACTGCGCAGCGATGACGCCGCAAGTCTCGCCCAACTCCACCATGCGTCCCGAACCCAGGTTGCGCCCGTAGCAGAGCGCGCAGACGCCGCGCCGCGACTCGCAGGTGAGCACCGAGCGAATCTTCACCTTCTCAACGCCCGCGCCCTGTATGGCCGAAGCGATGTCTTCATCGATGCCCTGGTTCACATCCACCACCACGTTGCCGTCGTAGTCCTTGATGCGCTCCAACGAAACCCGCCCGATGATGCGGTCGCGCAGCGGCTCGATGATCTCGCCCGACTCCACGATCGAGCCCACATAGATGCCTTCCACCGTGCCGCAGTCGTACTCGGTCACGATCACATCCTGGGCCACGTCGACGAGGCGGCGTGTCAGGTAGCCGGAGTCGGCCGTCTTCAGCGCCGTGTCGGCCAATCCCTTGCGCGCGCCGTGGGTCGAGATGAAGTACTCCAGCACCGTCAGCCCCTCGCGGAAGTTGGCCGTGATGGGCGTCTCAATGACTTCGCCCGAGGGCTTGGCCATCAGTCCGCGCATGCCGGAAAGCTGCCGGATCTGCTGCTTCGATCCGCGGGCGCCGGAGTCGGCCATGATGTAAATCGGATTCATGGCTCCTTCCTCGTCCGCGCGCTTCATGTTGCCGAACATCTCGTCGGCTACCTTGTCGGTAACCGCCGACCACATCTGGATCACCTTGTTGGAGCGCTCGCCGTTGGTGATGGCGCCGTCCATGTACTGCTTCTGGACCTCGATCACCTTTTTGTCGGCCTCTTCCACAACCGTGTACTTGCTGGCCGGGATCACCATGTCGTCAAGGCCCACGGAAAGCCCGGAACGCGTCGCGTACTGGAAGCCCAGCGACTTGATCCGGTCGAGCATCCCCACCGTCACCTCAAGGCCCAGGTTCTGGTTGCAGTAGTTCACCAGTTGCCCGATGCCCTTTTTCTTCAGCAGCCCGTTGACGAAGGGCATTCCGGAGGGCAGCGAGTCGTTGAAGATTACGCGGCCCACGGTCGTGGAGATGTACTCCCGATTGAAGTCCACTGCCTCGGTGTGGGTCAGATCCTGGTCGTCGTAGGCCGTGGTCATGTCAAGCACCTTGCCCGTAAAGCGCAGCCGGATGGGCGAAAGCGTCTCCACTTCCTTGGCTTCGAGAGCCATCAGGATTTCTTCCGTATTGGCAAAGACGCGTCCCTCGCCCTTGGCGCCCTTCTTGGCCTTGGTCAGGTAATAGAGCCCCAGCACCATGTCCTGCGTGGGCACGGTGATGGGCTGGCCGGAGGCCGGCGACAGAATGTTGTGCGAGGCCAGCATCAGCACGCTGGCCTCAATCTGCGCCTCGGGCGAGAGCGGAATGTGGACCGCCATCTGATCGCCGTCGAAGTCGGCGTTGAAGGCCGTGCAAACCAGGGGGTGAATCTTGATCGCCTTGCCTTCGACAAGCACCGGCTCGAAGGCCTGGATGCCCAGACGGTGCAGCGTGGGAGCGCGGTTGAGCAGCACCGGGTGGTCCTTGATGACCTCCTCGAGGATGTCCCACACCACCGGCTCCTGCATCTCCACCATCTCCTTGGCCTGCTTGATGGTGGTGCAGTGGCCGGTCTGTTCCAGCCGGTGATAGATGAATGGCTTGAAGAGTTCGAGCGCCATCTTCTTGGGCAATCCGCACTGGTGCAGCTTCAGTTCCGGACCCACCACGATGACCGAACGGCCAGAGTAATCCACGCGCTTGCCCAGCAGGTTCTGGCGGAAACGGCCCTGCTTGCCCTTGAGCGTATCGGACAAGGACTTGAGCGGGCGATTGTTGGCGCCGCGCAGCACGCGTCCTCGGCGGCCGTTGTCGAACAGCGCGTCCACGGCTTCCTGCAACATGCGCTTCTCGTTGCGCACAATCACTTCCGGTGCATGCAGGTCCATCAGCTTCTTCAACCGGTTGTTGCGGTTGATCACGCGGCGATAAAGATCGTTCAAATCGGAGGTCGCAAAGCGTCCGCCATCCAGCGGCACCAGCGGGCGCAGCTCTGGAGGAATTACGGGCAGCACATCCAGAATCATCCACTGCGGCTTGTTGGAGCTCTTGCGGAAGGCCTCCACTACTTTGAGCCGCTTGGAGTACTTGATCTTCTTCTGCACCGAGGTCTCGGTCTTCATCCGCTCGCGCAGCTCGATGCCCAATTCGTCGATCTGCACCCGCTTGAGCAGCTCCTTGATGGCCTCGGCGCCCATCATGGCTTTGAAGCCGGAGGGCCGGAACTGCGCATCCAGCTCGCGGAACTTGGCTTCGTCCTTGATGATCTCGCGTTCCTTCACCGGCGCATCGCCGGGATCGACCACCACATAGGACTCGAAGTAGAGAATGCTCTCCAGATCGCGCAGCGAAATGTCCAGCAGGTGCCCGATTCTCGACGGCAGTCCCTTGAAGAACCACACGTGCGAGCAGGGCGAAGCCAGTTCGATGTGCCCCATGCGCTCGCGGCGCACCTTGCTCACCGTCACTTCAACGCCGCACTTGTCGCAGATCACGCCGCGGTGCTTCATGCGCTTGTACTTGCCGCACAGGCACTCCCAGTCGGTTACCGGTCCAAAGATGCGGGCGCAGAACAGGCCGTCGCGCTCCGGCTTGAAGGTGCGATAGTTGATGGTCTCAGGCTTGGTGACCTCGCCATGCGACCAGCTGCGAATCTTCTCCGGCGAGGCCAGCATGATGCGGATAGCGTCAAAGTCGGTAATGGGACTGGAAAGCTCAAACGGGTTCGAACGGAACAAGGCGACCCTCCTTGGCGGGCCTTTCGGCCGCTGCCGCGGTATCCCCGGGATTCATTTACCGGTTCTTCCTTCCCGGGAAGCGGTGGTTGCCGCTTTCAAGAAGAACCCTGAAACGTCAGCTTCTAGCTGTTAGCTATTAGCCATTAGCTTTCTTCCTGCCTTCTCGCCATTGCCGCGGAACCAACCGGCGGCAAGATCAAGCTGGAAGCTAAGAGCTAAAAGCTAATAGCTGCATTCAGTCGGCCACCAATGCCGCTTCCGGCGCGGGCGCCTTGCGCACAAGGTCCGCGCGCTTGATCAACTCCACGTCAAGGCAAAGCGACTGCAATTCGCGGATCAGCACGTTGAATGACTCGGGCACGCCCGGCTCAATCGCCGCCTCGCCCTTCACAATGGCCTCGTAAATCTTGGTGCGGCCATACACGTCATCGGACTTCGCCGTCAGCAGCTCCTGCAGGATGTAAGCCGCGCCATAGGCCTCCAGCGCCCACACTTCCATCTCGCCAAAGCGCTGCCCGCCGAACTGCGCCTTGCCGCCCAGCGGCTGTTGCGTAATCAGAGAGTAGGGCCCGATCGACCGGGCATGAATCTTGTCGTCGACCAGGTGTGAGAGCTTGAGCATGTAAATGTAGCCCACCGTCACAGGCTGCTCGAACTGCTCGCCCGTCATGCCGTCGTAGAGGGCAGTCTTGCCCGAGGAAGGCAAGCCGGCCGAGGCCAGCAGCGCCTTGATCTCCTCCTCGCGCGCCCCGTCGAAGACCGCGGTTCCAAACCAGATGCCGCGCTCCATGCCCGCGGTCACGCGCAAGAGCATGGCGTCGTCCAGCTCCAGCAACTGCCGCAGGGTTGCGGTTCCCGCGAACTCCTTCTTCACCAGTTCGCGCACATACTCGGCATCCGAGTTGGCCCTCACCAGGTCGGCAATCTTCTTGCCCAGAGCATGGGCTGCCCATCCCAGGTGGGTCTCAAGAATCTGCCCCACATTCATGCGCGAAGGCACGCCCAGGGGATTCAGCACAATCTCCACCGGCGTTCCATCGGGCAGATAGGGCATGTCCTCCTCGGGAAGAATGCGCGCGATCACGCCCTTGTTGCCGTGGCGGCCGGCCATCTTGTCGCCCACTGAGAGCTTGCGCTTCATGGCCACATAGACCTTCACCAGCTTGATCACGCCCGGAGGCAGTTCGTCGCCCTTCTGCAGCTTGAGGATCTTCTCGTTGGTGATCTTGCGTAGCACTTCGATCTGCCGCGAGGTCATCTCTTCGATTTCGTCGATCTGTTCGTTGACGCGCGGATCCTTGTCGGCGTAGCGGATGCGCTTCAAATTCTTGGTGGAAATCCGCTCGATTGTCTCGCGATCCAGAACGGCGCCCTTGGTCAGCAGGCGCTTGTTGGTGCGCTCGTCGTGCAGGTCGGCCAACACCTCCCTGCGCCCCAGGATGCCATCCAGACGCTTCAGGCGCTCATCGGTGAGAATGCGAATCTCGTCGCCCAGGTTCTTCTCCAGCTTGGCTACGTACTCGCCCTCGATCTGCTTGGCGCGCTCATCCTTCTCCTGCCCCTTGCGGCTGAAGATGCGCACATCCACCACAGTGCCCTCGATGCCCGGAGGGCAGGTGAGCGAAGCGTCGCGGACATCGCCGGCCTTTTCGCCGAAGATAGCTCGCAGCAGTTTCTCTTCCGGCGTAAGCTGAGTCTCGCCCTTGGGAGTTACCTTGCCCACCAGGATGTCGCCGTGGCCGATCTGGGCGCCGATGCGGATCACGCCGCTCTCGTCCAGGTCGCGTAGCGCGTGTTCGCTCACGTTGGGAATGTCGCGCGTGATCTCCTCGGGACCCAGCTTGGTGTCGCGGGCCTCGATCTCGAACTCCTCGATGTGAACCGAGGTGTAGTAGTCCTCGCGCACCAGGCGTTCGCTGATCAGAATCGCGTCTTCGAAGTTGTACCCGCGCCAGGGCATGAAGGCTACCAGCACGTTGCGTCCCAGCGCCAGCTCGCCCTGCTCGGTGCAGGGTCCGTCGGCGATTACCTGGCCCTTCACCACCCGCTCGCCCTCGCGAACGACAGGCTTCTGATTGATGCAGGTGTTCTGGTTGGAGCGCTTGAACTTGATGAGCGTATAGATGTCGGAGCCCACCTCGCGCGAAAGCTGCGTGGGATGATGCTCGCCCTCCACGCGCACAATGATGCGCTGGGAGTCGACCGAGTCCACAATGCCGTTGCGCTTGGCCAGAATTACGGCGCCGGAGTCGCGCGCCGTCACGCCCTCCATGCCTGTGCCCACCAGCGGAGCCTCGGCCACCAGAAGAGGAACGGACTGGCGCTGCATGTTGGCGCCCATCAGCGCGCGGTTGGCGTCGTCGTGCTCCAGGAACGGAACCAGCGACGCGGCCACTGAGACCAACTGCTTCGGGCTTACGTCGATGTAGTCCACGTCGGCCCGGTTCACCAGCACAAAATTCCCCTGCCGGCGCGCATTCACCAGATCCTCGGTGATTTCGCCCCGCTCGTTGAACTCGATATTGGCCTGGGCGATGGTGTGCTTGTCCTCTTCCCATGCCGACAGATAGAAGCTGAACGGAATCCGGTCGATGGGCCGCTTGCCTGCCTTCCTCAGCCCTTCATTCAGCCGCGCCGCCTCTTCCTTCTCAATGTGATCGCCTACGCGCAGACCACTCTCGCTGGCGTTGACAATCTCCACAAAGTCCAGAATCCGCGAGTCCTTCACCTTGCGATACGGCGACTCAATGAATCCATACTCATTGATGCGCGCAAAGCAGCTCAACGAGCTGATCAGGCCGATGTTCGGACCTTCCGGCGTTTCGATCGGACAAATGCGGCCATAGTGCGTAGGGTGAACGTCGCGCACCTCAAAGCCCGCGCGCTCTCTTGACAGGCCGCCCGGCCCAAGCGCCGAAAGACGCCGCTTGTGCGTGATCTCCGACAGCGGATTGGTCTGATCCATGAACTGCGAAAGCTGCGACGACCCGAAGAACTCGCGGATGGCGGCCATCACCGGCTTGGCGTTGATCAGGTCGTGCGGCATGGCCGTCGAAAGCTCCTGATAGACGCTCATCTTTTCCTTGATCGCCCGCTCCATGCGCACCAGTCCGATGCGGAACTGATTCTCCATAAGCTCGCCCACCGCACGCACGCGCCGGTTGCCCAGGTGATCGATGTCGTCCACCATGCCGATGTTCTTGCGCAGCTTGAGCAGGTAGCGGATGGTGGCGTAGAAATCCTCCGGCGTCAG
>JBEKDH010000039.1:0-46412 GCA_050014455.1 Occallatibacter sp. | reverse complement strand
GCCAAGATCGGCATCATGCCCGGCAACATTCACAAAGAGGGATCGATCGGCATCGTCTCGCGCTCCGGCACGCTCACCTATGAAGCCGTCCACCAGTTGACCCAGCGCGGCATCGGCCAGTCCACCGCGATTGGCATCGGCGGCGACCCCATCGTCGGCACCAGCCACATCGACGCCGTGCGCCTTTTCAACGACGACCCCGAGACCGAAGCTATTGTGATGATCGGCGAGATCGGCGGCTCGGCCGAAGAAGCGGCAGCGGAGTTCGTCAGGCAACACGTGAAGAAGCCGGTGGTCGGCTTCATCGCCGGGCAGACCGCGCCCCCCGGCCGCCGCATGGGCCACGCCGGCGCCATCATCAGCGGCGGCCAGGGCACCGCCGCCGACAAGATGAAGGCCATGACTGCGGCCGGCATCCACGTCGTCGTCTCTCCGGCCGAGATCGGAGCGACGCTGGCACGGGTTATCGGCAAGGCATAGGGGGTCCGGGCGGAATCGCCGGCGCAGCTCGCGAACCGGCAGATTGTTATACGATCCACGGAAAGGATGAAATATGCGCAAATGGGGAATCGTCATCACCCTGGTCTACGCTTTGATTGTTTTGGGGCTGCTCGTGCCGATCTTTGTGGTCCTTGCCGCGGACACCAGCCCTCATTCGCCTGATTTCTACAGGACCATGCGAGAAATGTGTGGGTGGTGGGAGTTCTGGGTGCCGGTTGCGGTTGTCCTGGCCGGTCAGGCCGCCCTGCTTTTCTTGTCCGTCGATACCTCTTTCAAACGCCTCAAGCCCAGAACTCACATTGCCGTCTCGTGCATCGCCGCATCCATGCTCTTCGCTCTTCTCACCTTTGCCGGCATCAGCTCCATAGGGGCGGCTGCTTATAGCGACAAGTTTCTTGACAAGTATTGGGCCAGCGGGATTCAGGTATTGGGCGTCTGGGGAATCCTCTGGGTGCTCTGGGGGATTCTCTTCTACCTGTATTTCCGGAACTCCCTGGAGATAACCACGCGCGCGGTTTCATGGCTGCTGAGAGGCAGCGTCCTGGAGCTTTTGATCGCAGTTCCCTGCCATGTCCTTGTCAGGCGTCGCGGGGATTGTTCAGCGCCCGCCGCAACCAGCTTCGGCATTGTCACGGGCATCGCCGTCATGCTGTTGTCCTTCGGCCCCAGCGTCCTCCTGCTCTATAAAAAGCGCTTGGACGCCTATGCCGCTCGCGGCGCCAGATAGGGGCGCGGGCGGTCGGTTATCGACGATCATCGGCGTCGGCGCGACCCTCGCACCGGCTATCGGCAAGGCATAGTTATTCGCCGCGCCAGATGAAGCAAGAACCACCGGGGTAGTGGGTTTTCGCGCTGGAGTGGAACCGATGAAAGATCTTTGGATAGGCCGCGTGGAATTGCTGACGCCGCCCACGGATTTCGGCGATACAAAAGCCTTCACAAACGTCGTCACCTGGGCAGCCGACTCTGAACAATTCAGGGACCGAGTCTCCTCAGTCTGTGAAGAATACGGCTGGACATTGATTGGCGTTGAAGAATCCGAGGTGGCTTCTGCGTACCACGGCCTCGGGGAAGAGGTCTCGGAAGCAGTGGAAAGGGCAAGAGGCAACCCAAACGCATGCATCTATGCGACCTTGCACTACTACCCTTCAAAGCCTGCGTAGCTTTGGCGCCTCAGGTGCACGCAGCCCCAGCGTGCAGATGCCGCCCCTCCCCGCACGCCAGTTTTCGCGGGTCCAACGGAAGATTCCACCGAAGCCCCCGAATACATTCACATCGGCGTCCAGCGACAACTCTCCCACCGCCGAGGCAACCAACCAGAGAACTCCAATAAGCAGCACAAGAAGCAGCAAAGAAAGCAGCACCGCCGGAATCACCCACCCATAGGCGTCGTAGACGTTCAAGACAGCCGTAGCCATCGCATCCCACAGCCCTTCCAGTCGCGAACTCCAGTCGGCGGACATGCTCGCCCCCAAAAGCAGCAAGGAGGAATACGGAATCCGCCCATGGACGGTTCCCACTCCTCCTCAAGCTTTCAACCTCGCGGCCCAGCTAATAGCCAAAAGCTAAAAGCTGCCCTTCACCACACCCGGCACGGCTTGGGCGCCATCATCGGCGCCGGCAAATCCACGCCGATTACAATAGGCAAGCAGAGGAAAACCTTCCGAGGAGCAAAACGAGTGGCGCAGCGCACCTTCAGCATCGTCAAGCCGGACGCGGTCCGCAAAGGCTTTACCGGGGCCATTCTGGCCGAGATTGACCAGGCCGGCTTCCAGATTGTGGCCATCAAGAGGCAGTCCATCTCCAAAAGGCAGGCCGAGGGCTTCTATCAGGTCCACGCCGGCAAGCCGTTCTTCGACGGGCTCACCACGTTCATGTCTTCCGGCCCGCTGGTTCTGATGGTTCTGGAGAAGGAGAATGCAATCGCCGACCTGCGCAAGCTGATGGGCGCCACCAACCCCGCCAACGCCGAAGAGGGAACCCTCCGCAAGAAGTTTGCCTGCTCGATGACGGAGAACGCCATCCACGGCTCCGACGCCGAAGACACCGCTGCCTTCGAAATTGGGTATTGGTTTGCCGGCTATGAGCTGATCTAGCTATCCAAGGAAACATAAGTCTCGGATTCGAGGCTTCCCATCCATGCACGTTCTTCGGGAGCATGGATGGGAGCTTCCCGGTTGAGTCGGCAGGAGGAGGCAAGACAGGTCGATCAACCGGCTCTCAAGCCAAATCTTCGGCTTTCCATTTACAGCGCCTTCTTGAGCTTCTTCCTGTACTTTTGAAAGGCCTCGCGGCCATCCTCCGTCAGGCGCAGCAGCGTTTGCGGAATTTTTCCGCGATAGGTCTTCTCCACCTCGACGTATCCGGCCTCCTCCAGCCGGGAGAGATGGCTCGACAGCGTGCCTTTGTTCATCTCCGTCTCGTGTTGCAGATAAAGAAAGTCGCAACTGTCGACGGCGAACAGGAGGGCGACAATCATCAGCCGTCCCGGCTCGTGAATCACGCGATCGAGCTCATTGAACGTCTGCGTTTGCCGGTTCATTGGCCTCCTCCGCTGGGGCTTGTGTATGGCGCAGATAGAGCCAGAAAGTGATGCCGCCGGAGATCAGAAATATCGCGCCATAAAGCAGTGCGCAAAGCAGATATGACCCTATGCTCTCGGCGCGAAACATGGCAGTCGCCCAGGAACCGTGGGCCAGTGTGCCGGTCAGCTCCGGCGGAAGAGCCGCAATCGCCAGCGAGCCAAGCAGAATCGACGCGGCCACAGCCCATTTCCAGCGAACCGTCCTGGCGAAGCCGAAGGCGTAGCTCGCTGCAATAAGAAGACCAAAAGGAAGTGCGGGCACCATATTCCAGTGCAAGCGAGCGGCAAGGACGGCGCCCGCTGCGGCAACTGTCGCCACAACGGAGGCAAGGACCATTACTGCAATCAGCGGCCATTTTGAGTCGGGTGTCCGGTATTTGACGAATCCAGTGCGCGGATAGGTGATGTGCTTTTTGAACGCCTTGGACCCGAAGTAGCTGGCCAGCAACATCAACCCAACCCAGATGAACAGCATATACATCCGGTTCCAGATGGAGTGCTCGGGCGTGTGCACCTGCAGCCACATGAGCAGCGCGAAGCTCAGGCACATAAAGCCGATGTTCAGCTCGCCCACGCCGTCGATGTTCTCGTAGGCCCTGGGCCGCTTCAAGAGACTGTCGACTTGATCCATATTCGTTCCTCCATGATCGTCAAAGGCAAGCCGCCGATGCGCGTCGCAAACTGGCTCCGCCGGCCTGTTCTTCAGCATGCCAACAAGTTTGCACTACCAACCAGTTCATGTCAACAACATTCTTCAATCCCCGGTCATTTTTTTGTAATGGCGGCTTCCCGGCGCAGTTTCGCAGAACCGCGTTCAAGCGCAGGACGCGCCTCCTCGATCCCGCAACTGGTTCTGTATTCTCGCCGGCTTCGCGGCGCTCAGTAGATCAGCTTGAGTGAAAACTGGATTTGGCGGGAGTTGCCGGCGGTCTTGCTGATCTGACCGAAGCCGGAGCCGCTGAGAATGTTGGCAGGCAGGCCCATGTCGACGATATTGAAGAGGTTGAAGAACTCACTGCGGAACTGGAGGTCTACAAGCTCGGCTCCGCTTTTGCGGTGGCCAAAGGGCGTGCTCTTGATGAGCGCGAAATCGTAGTCATAAAAGGCCGGCCCCCGGAAGGCATTGCGCCCCAGCGTTCCGAACCGGCCCTGGTTCGGTCCCGTGCCGCCAGCCACGTGGATGGGGATGGAGAAGTAGTCCGCTGCATTGTTGACGCCATCGCCAAAGTAATCCTGACGGTCGGTGCGCGCGGTGGAGAGATGCGGTCTTGCGATCTGGTCGGGGCGGTCGACGCCGTTGGAGCCTGCGCCGGTCTGCTGGATGCCGGAGAAGACGGTGAAGGGCGAACCCGAGCTGATGCTGGAGATGCTCAGCAGTTCCCAGCCGGCGGTGATCTTCTTGCCGATTGCACGCAGGAACAGCGTGCTGTCCAGATGCAGATCCTGAGCCAGGCTCAGGCCGAAGCCGTTCGTTACATCGAAGGAGGACGGGCCCTTTTCAGCGTGAGTGTCGAAGGGATTCTGCGGAAAACCTGTCATTGCCTGGCTGGTATCGTCAATCGACTTGCCCCAGGTATAACTCGCCTGTATGCCTGGCCCGCCATGTCCCATTGAGCCCGACAAGGAAGTCTGCAGCGCGTGATAGGTAGAATGGGCGGATGCAACCATGATGTTCTCCACGCCGAAGCCTCCTATTACGTTGCCGGAGCTGTCGAATTGCGTGTAAGGCGCGAAGGCCGCGGCAGCGCCGGGATAGGCGTTGGGAAAGCTGGTGCGCGGCAGCTTGACGCCGGCGGTGCCAACGTAACTTGCGTCTGCTGTGAGATTGCCAAGCTTCCGTTCCAGGCCAGCCGTCCATGTATAGAGGGTGGCGTTGCCAAAGCAACGATCGATGCCGCTAAGATTTAGATCGCTGACCACATGGCCCGGCGTGAGCGCAGCCACGTCCTGCTCATAACGATTCACATCCATCGCCGTGTTGGGCGCAACCGCCTTGGAGCTTCCGGAGGCGAAGATATCGGCGCCCGCCGGCGTGTAAGCGCGCGGCAACTGCGCCGGGGTAATCTGAAATCCATAATGGATGGGCGCATTAGAGGCGGAGAGCAGCCGGGGCATGACGGCAAAGGGCGTGGAACCCGTGAGGAAGTTATCCTGCCAGCTATTGGGCGGAATAACGGTTATGCCGCCGCCGGCGTGGGCCGATAACTTGCTGGTGACTTGCCAAGCCGCCCGAACGCGCGGTTCCCATGCGTTGCGATCGGTCCGATAGCCGGGCTGCGGATTGACGACATACTCCTGTTCGCCATTCACGTTCATAAAACCCGCAGTCCGGCGGGCACGCTCGGTGATGGGGGTATACAGATCCCAGCGAAGGCCGTAGTCGAGCGTGAAGCGGGGAGTCACCTTCCAGGTGTCCTGAAGATAGAAGCTGAAATTATCGCGGCTGATGGCCGCTGGGCCAATGTGAGCGCCGCTGGAAAAGTAAGGCGGAGCAATAGCCACGGTGTAAACAAAGGGGCTCCCGGACAAGAAGCTGGAGAGCGTGTCTGGGAACGGATCGCCGGGGCTGAGGTCGTGCTTTCCGCTCTGCGAACGAATGGATTCAGCTGCGTACGCCGCGCCGCCGCCAAAGTCATACTCGCCGTTGGGGCTGATGCCAAAGTATGTGGTGTCGCGATTGATGCGCGCCTCAAATCCTGCCTTGAAGGCGTGGCGCGAAGTGGTGAACGAGGCGTTCTCACGGCCTTGAAAGAGGTTGCCGTAGGCCTGCATCACCGAGCCGGCGGCGGAGTTGAAGGGCTCGAAGAGTCCGTCGTTGAATTTGACCGCGGGGTCGGTGCGGTTAGGAGTGGGAAACCCCGGCGTGGAGCGCGTGATGCCGATGGAGGATTCGAGAACAAGGCGCGGCGAAACCGTCCGCGTGTAGGTGCCCACCACGTTGCGCTGACGGTCGATGTATTGGACACCGAAGGAGGGATCGATGGCGGTTTGGTCGGGGTTGGTGGTGGGCCCGGTAAGATTATCCAGGTTGAAGCGGGCCAGGAACTGATCTTTGGCGGAGAATTTGTGATCGATCCGCAGCGAAAACTGGTCGGCGTCAGTGGCGACCTCGGAAGCGGTCGAGTAAGTATTTGCGCCGAACGGCCCGGTGGGCTGATTGGGCAGCGGATAGCGAGCCAGCACTGCCGCTATCCCCGAGTCGACCGGAACGTAGAGCGTGTCTGTGGTGTTGTCGGGATACGTGACCGTATCACAGACGATTTGGCTGTTGCTTTGGCAGTTGTTTCCCGGCTTTTGCCCTGCGCTGGGCACCGGCATTACCTGAGTGGTTCCCAGCACCTGGCGAAAGCCCTGGTACTGGGTGAAGTAGAAGGTGCGCTTGCGGCCGTCGTAGACATGCGGAATGAAGACCGGGCCTCCGTTGGTGAATCCGAATTCGTTGCGGCGGAAGGGCGGAATCCTGCCAGGGTAGGCCGGGGTCGGATGGTCGAAGTAATTGCGGGCGTCGAAGGCGGAGTTGCGGACAAACTCGAAGACCGACCCGTGGAAGCCGCTGGCCCCGGAGCGGGTGTGGATATTGGTGAATCCCGCGGCCCCGCGGCCAATCTCGGCCGGCATCCAGCCGGAACTCGAATCGATGCTCTCCACCGCGTCGACGTTGAAGTTGGTGAAGGTAGCTCCGCCCATCTCCGGATCGCTGATGTCGGCGCCGTCCATGGCGAAGGTGGCTTCAACCCCGCGCTGCCCGTTGATGGCGAACTGCTGCGTGAAGTTCGTCGCGCCGTTGGTATCGGTCATGGTGCCGGCGGCCAGCAGCAGCAGGGTGCTGAAGTCGCGCTTATTGAGCGGCAGTTCGCTGACTGCCTGGCTGGAGAGCTCCTCGCCCCCAGTTCCGGCCGGGCCTTTGACGACGGTCAGCGTGATTTCGCCGTTAGCGGAGAGCGTGAGCTCGACCGGGGGAGCGGCTGGGGCGAGGTCTATGAGCTGAGCGTAGCTGAACTTGCGCGTACCGGTTTCGATGGTCAGCCGGTATTGCCCGGCGGGAAGGATGTCCAGCGCAAAGCGGCCGTCTGCGCCCGTGATTGCTTCGGCCGTGGAGCTGTTCCCGGCAAGACAGATTCTCCAACCGGGAATTGGGGCGCCGGCGGGGTTACGGAGTACTCCCCGCCAGACGACTTCCGCGGGCTGCTGAGCAAAGGCCGGCATCGCGGAGAAGAGCAGCACCGCAAGCCCCAAAACCCAAATCCCTGTGCCACTCCAACCCGCAGCCCAGCGCCGCACCGAACGCCTCTTCCCCTGCTTCGATTTCAAGCGATCTCGACCTTTGATTTGCCGCGCGCAGAACGCCGAGACAAGCCGTTCGGAAGCAGTTCCCGCCCCGCATCCCTGCTGATTATAGTCCTGACCGCGGCACCGGAAGCCGGCGGGAGCGCTGCTCCGGCCGCAGACTCTACACTATGAGCAGCTTATGTCCGGGCCGAATCCAACTACTGATACCATCGCCGCGATCTCCACCGCGCCGGGCCGGGGCGGCGTCGGAATCGTGCGCCTGAGCGGGCCCGAGGCTGGATCGATTGCCGCGCAACTAGTGAGGCTGCGCCAGCCGCTGGAGCACGGCCGGGCGCGGCTGGCCGATGTTCTGGATGCGCCAGGCAGCGAGGCTGGGCAAGGCGAGGCGGTCCGGATCGACGAGGCGCTGGTGACGTGGTTTGCCGCTCCCAACTCCTACACGGCCGAGGATGTGGTGGAGATTGCCGCGCACGGGTCGCCGGTGGTGATGGAGTTCTTGCTGCGCCGCTCGCTCGAGCTGGGTGCGCGGCTGGCCGAGCCGGGCGAGTTTACCCAGCGCGCCTTTCTGGCCGGACGGCTGGACCTGACCCAGGCCGAGGCGGTGCGCGACCTGATCGAGGCGCAGACGCTGACCCAGGCGCGCCAGGCCGCCAGCCAGATGGGCGGGGCGCTCAGCCGGCGCGTGCAGCCGGTAAAGCAGGCGCTGGTGGAGCTGATTGCGCTGCTCGAAGCCGGCATAGACTTTGCCGAGGACGACGTGGAAGTGGCCCCGGCGGAGGAGATTGCGCGCCGGATCGCCGAGCTGACGCCTGCGCTCACCGGGCTTGCAGCGACCTTTGCCCGGGGACGCATCGTTCACGACGGGCTGACCCTGGCCATTGTGGGCCGCCCCAACGTGGGCAAGAGTTCACTCTTCAACCGGCTGGTGGAGCGCGAGCGGGCCATCGTGACGGCAACGCCGGGGACCACGCGCGACACAGTGACGGAGCGGATCTCCCTGGACGGGATTCCGCTGGAACTGGTGGATACGGCCGGGCTGCGTGAGAGCCTGGAGGAGGTTGAGCAGTTGGGCATTGCCCGCAGCCGCGAGGCGCTGGCCGACGCTGGCCTGGTGCTGGTGGTGCTGGACGCGACCCAGCCTCTCAACGAAGAGGAGCACCGGCTGCTCGCGGCCGTCGAGGGGCGGCCCGCGCTAGTTGCCGTGAACAAATGCGACCTGGCGGATAACGGCCAGACAGCCGCCGAGGAGATTGGCGGCATACGCGTGCTGCGGACTTCAGCCCTGACGGGCGAGGGGATTGCGCCCCTGCGGGAGCGGATCCTGGCCCTGGCAACCGGAGGGGCGGCCTCGGAGCCGGGGATGCTGACCAGCCTGCGCCACCACCAGGCGATTGCGACATCGCTGAGCGCATTGGGCGACGCGGAACATGCGAACGCAAGCGCCATTCCCCACGAGATGATCCTGCTGGACCTTTACCGCGCCCTCTGGGCGCTGGACTCGCTGACCGGGCAGACGACCTCCGACGATATTTTGAATCTCATCTTCTCCACCTTCTGCATCGGAAAGTAGAGTAGCGTCCGATTCCTTGGGCCGGCGACGCCGCTGGACGACCGATACGCGGATGGTCTTATCCAACAAGCTGCGGCCAGAATCGTGGACCGGTCAAGCATGCTACTCCGGCGGGGGATAGAAGGGCAGCTTGTCGTTCTTTTCATTGGCGCGGCGGATGGTCACGTCGTCCATCAGCAAGGCGGGCGCCAGCACCGTCTGCGGCACGTCACCGAAGTAGTTGGCAACAAACAGGCTCTTGCCGGCGGCCTCGACGTTCGAGCGCAGCGCTCGCTGGTCCAAGTCGCTCAGTTTGGCTCCGCGCACCAGTTCACGCTTGCCGGCGGGAGTGCCGTCGGGACTGACACGGTAGAGCAGCCGCGGCGTTGATTCCCCCCCCAGCGTCTCAACGTAGTAGACGCTCTTCAGTTCCCGATCCTTGGCTAGGTCCAGGAGCTTGCGGTTCAGTTCCTCGTCTGAGAGACCGTCCTTGGCCGTCACTTTCAGCACGCCGATCGACGGCTTGGGCGCTCCTGCGATTCCGGCGCGTCCGTGGCCGTTCGACTGGGGAAAGTCGCGCACCGGCTCCCGGCCGATCAGATAATTCTCAAGCCGCCCCTCAGTCACCAGCTTCACGGCCTGCGCCGGCACGCCTTCGTCGTCCACATCGTAGGCGCCTATAAGTCCCTTGCCGTTCAGGCTCTTCAAGCCGGGGTCGTCCACCACGTCCATGAACTCCGGCAGCACGCGCGCATGATAGCTGGAGGCAAACGGCCCGTTGGTGCGCGCCTCGGTACCCAGCTTGGGCCGCGTAGCGGTCACGGCGCCGGCCACCAGCGCCCGCAGCGTATCGGCGCCGGCATCGGAGCTGAGCAGCACCGGCCCGTGATACTCCTCCTCCACCAACGGCGCCTGGCGCAGATCGGTGAGCGAGGCGATCAATCCAATGGCATGTTTTTCGAAGGCTTCTGGCGCGTCCAGATCGTTGAGCGAAGCTCCTGTTGAAGAATAGGAGCGGTCGAGCCGCATTCCATCGGCCGCCTGCGTGCCCACCGCAACGGCCTCCTCATATTCAGCGGCTGCTTTGCGCACAATGGTCCCCTCGCTGGTGACCAGCCAAGTGGTCGTTACCCGCGCCTGAAACCTAGCCATGGAATACTCGACGTCGCGCTGGCTGGCTTTGACGGATGCCTCCGTCCGGTAAAGCCCGCTGGCCCGCGCAATACGCTCCACCCAGGCCCCCTCGCCGAGCTTCAAATGGAGCGGCTCGGCGAGCGAAACGACCGGTTTTTCCTGGCTGAAGTCGTCGGCCTGCGGGGGCGTCTGCACCTCTTTGAGAGCGGCCTGCTTCTGCGCATAGGCTGAGAGCGCAGTCTTGTACGCCTGGTCGGTAGCCGCCCATAGCGCCGACCGCACCGCAATGGGGTCGCCATCCAGAGCCGCCAATTGCAACGCACCCTCGCCGCGCCCGCCCGAGCTGTCGGTCTTCGAGTCGCCTACCTGTACCGCGATGCGGGCTACGCGGCCGTGGCTGTGCTGAGCGCCCTCGCTGGCCCCGTACTCCGCCTTGGTCTCGTAGTTGTCCACGTCCTCGATGCGGTACTGAATGAAGAACGGCTTGGCGAAATCCTTCAACTGGAGCTCGCTCTTGCTGCGGTCCATCTCTTCGAGCATGGCTTTCAGGACGGGATCCTTTTCGGCATCGGCGCGGGTTTGCTGGGCCTCGGCCAAGGTCGGGCCGCACAGGCAGGCAGCCATCAGCCCTGCTCCGGCAAGGAATGCAACAGGACGAATCGGGTTCATTGCGCCTCCTCTTTCCCGGATGCGGGCTTTGTCGGCGCCGCGCTCTCCGCGCCCGGAATGGGCAGGATTGGCGGCCTCGCGGTGCCCTGCTGCACGCGCTGCGTCTCCAGCTCGCTCAGCAGCATGGCCGGAGCCACCGCGCTTACCGGAATGGTGCCCGACTCCGCGCCGCATTCGCCGTTGAAGACCTCGCTCTTGTCGCCCGTAACCAGAATCTTCTTCATCGCCGCCAGCGGAGTGCCCACAATGCTGACGCCGCGCACCAGCTCGTCCGGCCGCCCGTCCACGTAAACCCGCCAAACCACCAGCGGAACCACGGAGAAAGCTTGCGGCGAACTGCGCTGGGTTACGGCAAAGCCTGAAGAAATGTCCTCGAAGTACAGCCCATACGGTTTGTTCTGCTTTTTGGCTTCCTCGATCAGTTGCTTGCGCAAGTCGGCCTCGGAAACGCTCTTGGTCGAGGTCACAATCAGGTTGCCCTGGCGTCCGGTGGGCACATGGCCCGTCTGCGCGCGACCGTGGCCGTTTGAGGCGGCAAAGCTGGCGATGGGCAGGCGGGACATGAGGAAGGTCTTCAGCACTCCATCCTGGATCAGCTCCACGCGGCGCGCCTTTTGCCCCTCGTCGTCGTATTCGTAGCTGCCGCTCAGCCAAGTGGTGCCATATTTGGTTGCCGTGGGATCGTCGGCAACTGAAAGGAAGGCCGGCAAGACCGGCTTGCCCACCTCCTTGGTAAAGGTCTGGCCTTCCTCGTCGCCGCGCTGGCGCTGGCCCTCGAGCCGGTGGCCGAGCACCTCGTGGAAGAAGACGGCGGCGGCGCGCCCGGAGAGAATCGCAGGCCCGTCGAAGGGCTCAGTGATTGGAGCCTTGCGCAGCGCCTCAAGGCTCTTGCCCAGCTCTCGAGCTGCCGCTTCCAGCTCAGCCTGCGCGGGCAAGCCCTCCGCGGTTTCAGCTTCAAAGGTCTGCGTCCGGTAAAGGTCCATTCCATCGTCGGCGCGAGTTGCGGCAACCATCACGACGCGCGCCTGCAGGTGCGGCGCAACCACCCGCGAACCCTCCGAAGAGGCAAAGTAGTCGGTCTCGTTCTGCGCCGTCAGCATCACCATGTTCTGGTAAACGCCGGGGAACTCGCGAAAGATCTTCGACAGCGCCGTTACCCGCTGCTCCCATGCTGCCTTGTCCACCACCACCAGCGGAGCCGGCTTGCCGATGTAGGTCTGGGGCTCCTCCTGGCTGAAGTCCGGGGAGGTGTCCTCTTCCTTGGCTCGCACCTCGGCCTCGGTCTTGACGCGCAGGTAATTGTCCAGCGCGGTGCCGTATCCCGTGTTGGTAGCCAGCCACAGGCTGCGCCCCAGCGCCTCGCGGTCGTCGGTCAGCGGCAGTTGCTGACTGTTTACCGCCGAGCCGCGATGTTTCCCGTGTGTATTGTCGAGCTTGGGCTCGCCCAGGCGCACCTGCACGTCGGCCACGCGCACATGATTGGCCAAACTGTTCACCAGCGCCCCAAACTGCGCCTGAACCACCACGGCGCTGGCGTCGGCCACCGCGTAGCTGAGGAAGTAGGGGGGCAATTGCTTGTCGTCACCCTGTTTGCCCAGCGATGTAAAGGCGCGGTGGAGTTCGGCCGTCATGGCGTCGAGCAGAACCGGGGTCTGCTGCTTTTGAGAGCCTGCCGCGGCGGGCAAGGCAATCAGCAGAGCGGCAACGGCCAAGGCGAAGCCGGCCGCGGGAACGATCCGCCTTTTGGCGGTGAAAAGAGGATTTACCATAGGCATGGAAAACCGGAGTAAAAGCATACGTAAGGTCGATTGTCTCAGATTCGGCTTGGGCAATGGAGGAACTCCATGAGTTTTGCACGCGGCTTGCTGCTCGCGTTCTGCTTCCCGGCGCTGCTTGCCGGCCTGCTCCCAGGCGCTTGCACCGCCCAGCCGGCCAACGCTCCGGCCTCAGCCGCCGGCCAGCCCCCGACAAAAGCCCAGCCTGCCGGGCAGGCCTATTCGCTGCCGCCCGACAAGCTGGCCAAGGCAATTGCCCTCAGCCGCATCCGCAACATTCTGGAATTTGCCGGCGCGCTCTGGGGCCTGGCCGTCCTCTGGCTCTTGCTGGCCACCCGCGCCGCGGCCGGCCTGGAGGCCTGGACGCAGCGGATCTGTGCCCGCCGCTGGCTGCAGGGGCTGCTCTTCTTTGCCGCCTTTCTGGTTATCACGGGCCTGGCCGGGCTGCCCCTCGATGTCTATGCTCACCAGGTCAGCCGGAGCTACGGCATCAGCGTGCAGGGGTGGGGCAGTTGGCTGGGCGACCAAGGCAAGGCTCTAGGGCTTTCGGTGCTGATGGGCGCGCCGGCTCTGGTGTTCTTCAACTGGATCGTTCGCCGCTGGCCGCGCCGCTACTGGCTGGGCGCCTGGGTCGCCACGCTTCCGCTGCTCGTCCTCTCCGGCTTTGCATCGCCGCTGCTGGAACCCATCTTCAACAAGTACGAACCCCTCGCCGAGCACCATGCTGCCCTGGTGACCGAGCTCGAGAAAGTGGTCGCCCGCACCGGGACCGAGATTCCGCCCAGCCGCATGTTTCTGATGAAGGCCAGCCTCAAAACCAACGGCCTGAACGCTTACGTTAGCGGCCTCGGCGCCACCAAACGCATCGTCGTGTGGGACACCACAGCCGGACGCATCCCCGACGACGAAATCCTCTTCATCTTCGGCCACGAGAGCGGCCACTATGTACTCCACCATATCCCCCAGGGGCTGGCGCTTACGGCCGTGTTTCTCCTTTTTGTCTACTGGTCCTGCGCCGGGTTTGCCGCCTGGCTGGCGCGCCGCTTCGGAGTGCGCTGGCGGCTCAACGGGCACGAAGACGGGGCGGCTCCACTCGGCGAGTCCGCGCTTTCAAGCCGCGCCGGCTTCTTGGTGCTTCTCTTCGTCCTATCGGTGGCGGGTTTCGTGCTGGAGCCGGTGAGCAACACCATCAGCCGCCACTATGAACACGAAGCCGACGTCTACGGCGAGGAAGCCATCCACGGCATCGTTGCCGACCCGCGGAAGACCGCCGTCGCCGAATTCAACCACCTCGGCGAGGCCTGGCTTGAAGACCCCAACCCCAGCCCCTTCATCGAGTTCTGGATGTACGACCACCCCAGCGTCCAAACCCGCGCCAACTTCGCCTTGCACTACGACCCCTGGGCCAACGGCGGCCGCGGCAGGTTCTTTGACAGATAGAGCCTCTTGCAAAATTCCATTGAGACTGCAAAAAGTGTCAGGGCATGACTTCAGTCGTGCCGAAAGAGCAAAATGATCATGTCGGGCTTCAGCCCCGGCGGTTTTGTCTTTAGTAATTTGCAATTCCGCAGCGGCTAAAGCCGGAGTTTAAATTGGCCAATTGCGGCACGACTGAAGTCGTGCCTTGACACAATCGATAGCCTGAGGGCAATTTTGCAAGAGCCTTAGATACTGGGGCGACTGCCCAGGTCAGGTGGGCGTCTTCAGCAGCAGATAGCCGCCCACCAGTCCGAAGAGGATATCGGAGGAACCTGCGGCCAGAGCGGCGGGCAGGTAATTCACGTTGCCCAGCGCGGCGAAGAGGCCGTCGACGACAAAGTAGGCAAGCGCCACGGCGATGGCCCCGGCAACGCCCTCCAGCGAGCCGCGCCGTCCCATGGAGAGCGCAAAGGGAATGGCCAGCACCGCCATGACGACAGCGATGAACGGATAGGCGAGCTTGTGCCACAGTTGGACGCGCAGCTTCATGGTGTCGAAGCCGCTCTGGGTCAGGTCGCCGATGTAGCGATCGAGCTGGCCGAAGTTCATCTCCTGCGATTGCTTTTCTTCCTTCTCGAAATAGCCGGGGTCTTCATGAATCTCAGAGAAGGAGGTCTTCAGGAATTCGCGGTATTCGGTGATGTTGGTACCATCGAAATCCCGCTGCCAGCCGTTCTGGAAGCGCCACGAGGCGGCTGCCGGGTCCCAGAAGACGCGGGCGGCAAAGATGCGGCGGGAGAGCGCAAAGGTAGAGGGGTCGAACTCGAAGATGGAGAGATTGGCGAACTCGTTGCGGTCGCGATCGAAGAACTGGTAGTAGAAGATGCGGGCGGGCTCTCCGGGGCGGGGCTGGCCAAAGATCCAATTGTGCTCGGGGTTGAGGAAGGTCTGCGGCGGGCGGCCCTTGATGATGCTGCGCAGAGCCTCCTGCCTTTGGTTGGCCTGGGGCAGATAGAACTCATCGAAGAGGAAGAGGCTTGCGGCCAGCATTGCGGAGATGACAACGATGGGAATCACCAGCCGGTAAAGGCTGATGCCGGTTGCCTTCATGGCGATGATCTCCGAGTTGCGGTTGAGCACTCCGAAGGTGACCAGCACGGCGATCAGCACCGCCAGGGGCGCAATCTGGTAGAGCATGGAAGGGGTAAGGTTGATCAGGTATTCGCCCACCGTGGACCAGGGAGTGTTGTGGCGCAGGATGTCGCCCAGCAGCTCGAAGACGGTGAAGATGAGCATGAGCAGGACAAAGCCCAGCAGCACCAGGATGAACATGTTGAGGAACTCGCGCACCACGTACTCGTCGAGGATGCGCGGAAAGACGTTGCGGGCCTTGGCGCGCTGGGAGCGCGGCTGAAAGGCGCTCAACAGCATGCCCAAGGGGGCGCCGGCAGGCCTGGGTTTGGGTGAGCGCGAAGACCAGGAGGCGATCGCGTTCATGAGGCGGCCGCCGCTGGCCATCTGCCAGAGCAGGAAGATGCCACCCGTGGCGAAGATCAAATTGGCCGACCACACGGCGAAGAACGCGGGAATCCTGTTTTGCTGGCCCAGGGCGACGCCGAAGGTGGAAACCAGGTAGTAGAGGCAGACCAGCAGAATGGTGAAGACCCAGGCCGAGCTTTTGCCGCCGCGCCGCGAGGTCACGCCCAGCGGGACTCCCACCAGCATCAACACCAGGCAGGCAGTGGGATAGCTGAAGCGTGTATACATCTCGATCAGGAAGCGCTGGCCATCGGGGGCGTGAATGTGCTCCCGCAACTCGCCCATGGGCATTGCGTAAATGGGCGTGTCCAGGCGTCCCAGGTGGCTTTCGCTCTGCTGGCTGGCGGCAAAGGGCAGATCGGTGGTGTCAAAGGTGGAGACGTTGTATTGCTGCGGCTGGCCGGCGATGGTCTCGTGCTCCGTTCCATCGCGCAGCCGCATCAGCAGCCCCTGGGTCGAGTCGCTCACCACGGTGGCCGAGGCCGCGGTCGTAATCTTGGGCGCGGTGGGGTCGGTGACGTCGGCCAGGAAGAGCTGGCGCCAGTTTGCCGCGCCGGTTCCCGAGCGCACGTCCTGGACGTAAAGAACGTAGTTGCGAAAGTCCTCGTCGAAGACGCGGGGCTGAATTTCGTAGGACGCCTGCGAGGCAAGAGCCTTTTCCAGCGCCAGGAAGGCCTGATTGGCGCGCGGAGCCAAATACAGAGAGTTGAACAGCCCCAGCAGCAGGCCCCCCACGGCCACAATGGAAGCAACGCGCACAAAGTAGCCGATGCCCAGGCCCGATGCTCGCATGGCGATGATCTCGCTATCGGCGGCTAGGCGGCTGAAGCCCAGCAGCACACCCACCAGCACGGCCATGGGAATAGTGACCTTAAAGAAGTTGGGCATCATAAAGAGGACGACCTCCACCAGGCTGGTGAAGGTGGAGCTGTTGTGGACCATCATCTCCAGGATCTTGGGCAGCTCCTTCATGAAGAGAATGAAGGTGAAGATCACGCCCCCGATGAGCGTGTGAGAGAGGATCTCGCCGAGAATGTAGCGGGTAAGGATGCGCACAGACAGGCTCTGGGGTTAGTTTACCGTGCTTGAACGACACGCGGTGACCGGCTCAGGTTGGACGGCCCCCAGCTTCGCTGGGTGCCCCATCCTTGCGCGTCATTTGCGCAAGGGTGGGAAACCTCGAATCTGTTCATCTGGAAGGCCGCCAGCGGCGCAGGCGAAGGCTGTTGGCCAATACGCACACCGAGCTGAGGGCCATGGCGGCGGCGGCTAGCCAGGGAGTGAGCAGCAGGTGGAAGCGCGGATAAACCACGCCCGCTGCCAGCGGAATGCCGAGCAGGTTGTAGCCGGCGGCCCAGGCCAGGTTCTGGCGCATGATGCGCAATGTGGCCCGCGCCAGATCGAGCGCGGCGGGAATGGCCGAGGGTTGGGCGCGCATGAGCAGCACGTCGCCGGCCTCCTGGGCCAGGTCGGCGCCGGAACCCATGGCAATGCCGGCGTCGGCCTGGGCCAGAGCGGCGGCGTCGTTGATGCCGTCACCTACCATGGCTACGCGCAGGCCGGTCTGCTGCAGGGCGCGAATGCGGGCCAGCTTGCCGGCCGGGTCCATGCCGGCTTCCACCTCGGCGATGTCGGCTTGCTTGGCGATGGGCGCGGCCGAGGCAACCGAGTCGCCGGTGAACATGAGAACCCGGAGGCCGCTCTGGCGCAATGCGGCGACGGCTTCCCGGGCGTCGGCGCGCAGCGCATCGCGGGCATCGAAGTAACCGGCAGGCGCGCTGTCGAGAGCCATCCACAGGCGCGTGACCCCCGGCTCCGGCGCGGGAGTGCCGACAGGAAGCGGAATCGCGAACTCCTGGAAGAGCGCCTCATTGCCGAGCAGGCAATCGTGGCCTTCGATCCTGGCGGTCAGGCCGCGGCCGGGCACAATCTGCGCCTCTTCGGCTGGCTGCCAGGCGAGTCCCAGCGCCCGCGCCGCATCCACTACGGCGTGGGCCAGGGGATGGTTCGATCGCTCCTCGGCGGCGGCGGCCATGCGCAGCAGATCGTTCTCCGCGCGGCGGGCGAGGGGATCTTCCGAGAAACGTCCCTCAGGGGCTAAAGCCCCCTTTGATCCCGTTGCAT
This sequence comes from Occallatibacter sp., assembly GCA_050014455.1. Classification (GTDB taxonomy): domain Bacteria; phylum Acidobacteriota; class Terriglobia; order Terriglobales; family Acidobacteriaceae; genus Telmatobacter. Next base: position 28,828 of record JBEKDH010000039.1, on the reverse strand, counting down.
TCATGTGCGGGCTGAAGCCCCTACCCTTCACCGGATGCAACTCTTCGGGAACGGGTGCAAGCGAATGCACCGCTTCCAGCACGGGGCGGCCGATGGTGAGGGTTCCCGTCTTGTCCAGGACGATGGCGTCCAGGTGAGTCAGGCGCTCCAAGGCCTCTCCGCCCTTGAAGAGGATTCCAAGCTGCGCTCCGCGGCCCACGGCTACGGTAAGGGCGGCGGGCACGGCCAGCCCCATGGCGCAGGGGCAGGCAACCACCAGGACGGCGACGGTGTTGGCCAGCGCTAAGGGGAGCGAGTGTGCGGCGGCGAGCCAGACGAAGAACGTGACCACCGCCAGGGCAAGCACGATGGGGACAAAGATGGAGCTGGCGCGGTCGGCCAGCCGCTCCATGGGCGCGCGCGAAGACTGCGCCTGCTGAACCATGCGCGTGATCTGCGCCAGCACGGTGGCCTCGCCCAGCGATTCAGCCCGGCAAGTGACGGCTCCGTCGTAATTGAGCGAGCCGGCCAGCACGCGGCCGCCGGGCTCGCGGGGCAGCGGCGTGGGTTCGCCGGTGAGCATCGACTCGTCCACGGTGGTGCGGCCTTCCAGGATGGTTGCGTCCACCGGGAAGCGTTCCCCAGGCAGAACCAGAACGCTGTCGCCGGGTTGAATCGCTTCGAGTGGGACGACAGTTTGCACGCCGCCGCGGATGCGGCGGGCGGTAGCGGGGCGCAGGCGGGAGAGCGAGTCGAGCGCGGCCAGAGCGCGGCGCTTGGCGCGGCCCTCGAGGCTCTTGCCCAAGAGAAGAAAGCCGAGGATGAGCAGCACCGCGTCGAAATAAACCTGGCGTCCGATCGCGGGCCGGATGGTGGCGAACGCGGAGTAGGCGAAGGCCACGCCCGTTCCCAGGCTCACCAGCGTATTCATGTTGGTGGCGCCGTGGCGCAAGGCGCGGAAGGCGCTCGAATAGATGCCGCGCCCGGCCCAGGCCACGATCGCCGCCGTCATCGCCAGCAGGAACCAGCGCAACAGGTCCGGCGGAAGCGCGTAGAGCCAGGGCAAAACGCGCATCAGGGCGTGATCCAAGCTGCCCATCTCTGCGCCCAGCGGCATGGCCAGCAGCATGGCGGCGGCGCCGGCGGCCAGAGTCACCCAGGCCTTGCGCTCAGCCCCGGCCGCAAGGCCGTCGGACGGGGTTGCCGAAGAAGCATCGGAACGGGGAAGCACGGCGTCGTAGCCGGCCGCGCAGATGGCCTCAATCAAATCGGCGGGAGCGGCGACGGCCGGATCGAAGATCACGCTGGCGCGATGGGCCATCAGATCGACGCGCGCGGATTCGACTCCGGGTGTCGAGCGCAGAGCTTCTTCCACGTGATGCTGGCAGGATGCGCAGGTCATGCCCAGCACGGGCAGCGTGAGCGATTCCATCGCGGGCATGGCCGCAGCCTGAAGGATACTGGGTGCCCCTTTTCCCGCCGTTGCGTTGGGTGCCCCATCCTTGCCACGTCTCTGCTCTTGTGGCAAGGGTGGGATACTGCGCTCAATGCTCAAGATGCGCTCCAAAACCGGCCTTGGCCAGCGCGGCGATAGCAAGATCGACGGGCGCCGGGTCGAGGTTGGAAGCGATCCGCGCCGCGCCCACGCGCACCTCGTTGACCGCGACTCCCTCCACCGAGGCCAGGGCCTGGCTGACGCGGCGAACGCACGATCCGCAGTGCATGTTATCGATAAGCAGCGTGAATTCCGGCATTCTCTTCTCCTGTTTCTCTTCGATGATACCCCGAGCCAAAAGATGCGCGGGGCGAGATCGATCCCGATTTCGCTCTGGGTCGCCCGGTTGCGCGACAGGCCGGTTAGGGTTCTATCGTAAAAGGGGAACCGTAGCTGGAGGATGATGCAGAGAGAGTTTCCAGCAGCGCCCCTGATTGGCGTGGGCGCGGTGGTGGTGGACGGGGGCCGGGTGCTTCTTGTGCGGCGCGGAACCGAGCCGATGAAAGGGCATTGGACGCTGCCCGGCGGCCTAGTCGAAGTGGGCGAGCCGCTTGAGACTGCCGTGGTGCGCGAGGTGAGGGAAGAGACCGGACTGACCGTCGAACCAGTGGAGCTGATCGAACTGCTGGATCGCATTCATCGCCAAGGCGAGCGCGTTCGCTACCATTATGTGATTGCGGATTACCTCTGCCGGGCGGCTGGCGGCGCGCTACAGGCGGCCTCGGATGCGGACGCGGTGAGATGGGTGGAGCGCGCGGAGTGGAACAGCCATAGCGCGCTCATCATCGAGCCGGTAACCGCGCGGGTTATCGAGGCTGGCTGGCAGCGGGCGCGGGAACTGGAAAGGCGAGAGGGACGATGAGCTGGAAGAAGCGGTTTCTTTGGGCTGCGGGCGCTGTTGTGGCGCTGGTTCTGGTTGTTGCGGCGGGATTCTGGTTGCGGCCGGTCAGCTACTTCAACGCGGCCAACGAATGGCGAATGTGCCTCTCGGGTGCGGAAAACCATTCGGTCGAGGTTGCGGGCCATCGCGTTCACTATATGGTGGAGGGGCCGGTTGGCGGGCCGCCGGTGGTGCTGGTGCATGGGCTGGGCGGGCGCGTCGAGGACTGGCGCAACCTGGCGCCCATGCTGGCGCAGGCCGGTTTCCGTGTCTATATGCCGGATTTGATTGGGTTTGGGCGCAGTGAAAAGCCAGCGGATTTCTCCTATTCGGTGCCCGACGAAGCTGAGGTAGTGGTGGGCTTTCTGGATGCCCTGGGTTTGAAGCAGGTGGACCTGGCAGGCTGGTCGATGGGCGGCGGAATCGCGCAGCATCTCGCCTTCAAGCATCCTGAGCGGGTGCGGCGGCTGATCTTGATGGATGCGGTCGGCATCGACGAGAAGCCGGCCTGGGACACGCGCCTGTTCACTCCCACGACGCGGGCGGAGCTGGACCAGTTGGATGCCCTCCTGATGCCCAATCCGCCCCAGGTTCCAGCGTTTGTCGCGCGCGACATACTGCGCGTTTCGAATGAGCGCGCCTGGATTGTCCACCGCGCAATTGCAACCATGCTCACCGGCTGCGACGCCACCGATAACCTGCTGCCGCAGTTGAAGATGCCGGTGCTGATTGTGTGGGGCGCGGAAGATCGACTGCTGCCGCTGAGCCAGGGCCAAAGGATGCACAGTCTCGCCCCGCAGTCGCAACTGGCGGTGATTGCCGGCTGCGGCCACCTGGCTCCAGTCCAATGTGCCGGCCAGATTGGACCGGTGATGGTGGAGTTTGAGAAGCGGCAGGCCGGCTCCGGAGAATGAAGCGGGGCGTTATCCTCCCCCGGCTTTGCCGATGGGACAAGTTGAACCGCCTGTTTCGGGTGGACTTTCAAGGAGAGAGTGTGAAAATTGGCATTGCAGTTGCACTATTGACGGCGCTTGCAGGATCGACTCAGCCGATTCGCGCGCAAGCCACCGATGCGCCGCCCGCGACGAATCGCATTGCAGCGGACGATTCCCGGCTCCTGCTTCTGGGGCAGATCGATTCGCGCGATCCGAAGCGGCCCAGGCTGGGGTATCCAGGGACAGGAATAATACTGCGTTTTCAGGGCGCTTCGCTAACGCTGGATTTGAGCAGCGACTCGGAGAAATCTGCCTTGACGATCGTAGTGGACCATGGCGCGCCTGCACTGCAATTGCTCCAAAAGGGCGAACAGAGCATTCTGGTGGCCAGCGGCCTGGACACCAGCCCGCACACGGCGGAGATCTACAAGCGAACGGAAACCTGGCAAGGGGTACTCACGTTACTGGGGATTGAACTGCCGGCCGATGGCAAATTGCTTGCGCCGCCGCCTTTGCCCGCAAGAAAGCTGCTGTTTGTAGGCGATTCGGTTACTTGCGGAGCGGGCGTGGAGAATAACTCGACCTGCACGGGCGACCCCGCGCATCCGGCCAACGATGTCTATGACAGTTACGGAATGGAGCTGGGCCGCCGCCTGGACGCGCAGACGCACCTGGTCTGCTATGGCGGGCGGGGAGTCGACCGCGACTATCGGGGGCTTGGCATTGCGGACAACATCCTCAATGCGCCGCAGTTTCTTGACCTGTCAATTGCCTCCGACGAGCCCTCCGGCCGCGCCCCTTGGAAGTTCAGCCAATGGACTCCGGATGCTGTCTTCGTATCCCTGGGAACCAACGACTTCAATTTGCAGAAGACCAAGCCGCTGGATGGAGACGCCTTTGTGGAAGACTATGCCCGGCTGCTGATGACCCTGCGCTCGCATTATCCCCGCGCCGCGATATTTGCCACCGAAGGCGCCATCGTGACCGATCCTCTGTTGCGGAAGTACGTTCAGGACGCGGTGCAAAGAACCCATGACGCGAGGATTCAGTGGGTCGAGGCCACGCACTACCCAGGCAACGGCTGCGACGGACATCCAACCAGGGCGCAGCATCTTCATATGGCCGACGACATTGAGCCGGTGTTGCGCAAGGCGCTGTCGTGGTAGGGCCGCGGCGCAAGGGTCTCCAATAGAAATGCGGGATGGCGGCAAGCGACCGTGGCTGCAACGCCAAAGCAGCGGCAGTTTCGTCATGGCGTCGCGGGTGACGGTGGCATCTGACTGGGTTGCGGCTTGTCACCCAGGGTGAAGATGACGTTGACCGTGGTCAGCACCTCCACCGGCTTCCCATTAAATATGTAGGGCTTATAGGTCCATTGCTTTACGGCATCCATGGCGGCTTGACGGAGCATGGCCGGTCCGCTGACGATTTGCAGTTCGCTGACCTGGCCGTCCTTACCGATGACGGCTTGCAACACGACTGTGCCTTGCACGCGCGCGGCCTTGGCTATCGGAGGATACACGGGAGGAACTTTGCTGTTGAGCAGTCCTACGGCAGTTCCCGGAGAGATGGCCATCTTTCCGTCGCCGGAAAGCTGAAGGGGGCCTGGGGCCGGTCCAGGCAGGAAAACAGAGCGCGGGGGTTGTCCAGATCCCTTCATTCCAAACACCTTGATCTCGTGGGATGTAGTTGTTCCTGGCGGCGGGACAATAGCAGCTTCTTCAGTTTTGGTGAGGGTTTCAAAGCTCTCAAGATGAGCCGAGAGAACGACCTGTCCCCTGACATTCAGCTCGATATCGCCAGGAAGAAAATGGCCCTGGAAGCTCACAGATTTACTAAAGTGGGTCTGAACCGTATCCAGATTTCCAGTGGAGAGGAGGGCTGCACTTTTTGGATGGAAGCAGAATATCCCGTAAAGGACTGTCGCAATTGCCGGGGCCGCTGGCGGACGTTTCATGGTGACGCACCGGCGAGAATCGGCGCCATCCTCCTTCGGTCCGTCCTCAAGGCTCCAGGTTGCCATGAATTCCTCGCGCGGCAGCGGGCTGACCAGATCGTGGCGAAGTTCGTCAAGCTGCCAGGGAGCGGGACTCTGATCCCCGGTTTGCAGACCGCCGTTTTCGGTTCCGTATTCGGTTCGAGAGAATGAATCGCTCACGAAGCTGCTCTTGTACTTGGTTGGCTGACCCAGAGTTCCTCATAAATTCCCCGGCCTTTGGCGTTGCCTTGCTCATCGAAGATCTTGTAACTGGCTTTCAGGCGCCAGGGCTTCACATCGGGACCAGTTAGGCTGTTCGTCTTGAGGGCCAGCAGCATGAGGGCTTTGGGATCGGTGGGCACGGTGGAAGCCGAAGCGTCCTTGGCCGGGGCAGCGGCAGGGGCCTCGCCCTGGGCGACGGCTGGCAGAGCAGCCAGGCCGAGCGCGAAGAGGAAGAACAAGTTCGAGCAGCAAGAAAGCGGCTTCACGAAGGTCGTTTTTCGCATACCGGCAAGATAACACGCGGTACGCGCAATTTGTGTTCTTGCGCTTCGTTCCGATCGATTCCCGCAGGATGGCGGCGGCCGTGGCTGCGATGCCAAAGCCGCGGCAGTTTCGTCATTGCGTCGCGGGTGACGGTGGCATCTGACTGGGTTGCGGCTTTTCGCCCAGAGCGAAGATGAGGTTGACCGTGGTCAGCACCTCCACCGGCTTTCCGTTGAGCACGTAAGGCTTATAGATCCATTGCTTTACGGCGTCCATGGCGGCTTGGCGGAGCATCGCCGGTCCGCTGAGGACGCGCACCTTCATGACCTGGCCATCCTTGCCGATGAGGGCTTGAAGGGAGACTGTGCCTTGCGCGCGCGCGGCCTTGGCGCGGGGCGGATATACGGGCGCGACTCTGGTGGTAAGGAGTCCAAGGGCGGCTCTAGCGGAGATGCCGGGATTGCCACTCCCCGGAACGGGCTTCTCTGAAACCAGCTTGATCCTGATCTGGACTGCGTCTGACGGCGGGGTGAAAACTGCCTCGTCGATGGGGGCGATCTCTTCGATGCTCTCAAGATGGGCAGCGAGGACAACCTTGCCTGCGCGTTTCAACTCCAGATCGCCTGGAAGAGAATGGCCCTCGAACAGAACTGGACGATTGCGCACGATCTCCATCTGTTCCTTGTCGAAAAGAGAGACTCGAAGAACCTCCGACCCGGCATCGAAGCAGTAAGTCGCATTCGATTGCGGATTTGCAATACGCAATGAGTGAGTTGTGTTCAGAGGCTTCTGCCCACCGGAAGGGGCCGGCTTGGGGCGCATGGAGAAGCATGCATAGTTGACGCCGTCGATTTTGCGATGCTCCGCCGCAATGTGGCTTCGCGAAATCTGCAAGGGTATTGGCAGGGGAATGACGAACTCCCGGCGGAGCCGTTCGAGCAACGGGGAAGACCAGATTTCGTCCCCGGTTCGCATCCACCCCTGATAGGTTCCGTAGAGCGTCTGCGAAAAGCCTGAACTGGAATAACCCCTCTTGAATTTGTTCGGGCTGACGTAGAACTCTTCAAAGATTCCCCGATCTTTGGCGTTGCCTTGCTCATCGAAGATCTTGAAGGTCGCCGTCAGGCGCCATGTCTGGTTACCCATCTGGGAAAGCCCGTTGGACTGCGAAGCAAAGAGCATGAATGCCGTTGGATCGCTGGGCGGGGCCGCGGCGGGTGTTCCATCCTGGGCGAAAACAGGCAGGCAGGCCAAACCGAACGCAACGAAGCAGAACAGTTTCCTGCGGCAAGCGAGCGATCTCATGGAGGTCGTTCTTCGCATACCGGCAAGATAGCACGAGTCGCTTTCAGCTTGCGCCTCCTTACTTCCGCCCTTTCGTCCATGCGCTGGGTTGGATTTCTTATCGCTTCCCGTGTTACGATAAGCGTTAAGCATGATTCGCTCGTTTGCCGACAAAGAAACCGAGGATGTATTCCACCGGCGAACCAGCCGGCGGTTTGCCGGTTTTGCAAGGGCGGCGTTTGCGAAACTGGTCATGATCGACAATGCCAGGCGCATCGAAGACCTGATGCAACCACCTGGCAACCGGCTGGAGAAGCTCAAGGGCGATCGACAGGGCGCGTGGAGCATCCGTATCAATGACCGATGGAGAATCTGCTTTGAATGGGAGAATGGCAATGCGGACCGAGTCGAAATCGTTGACTACCACTGATGGGGAGTTGGAGGAGGGAGCATCGATGCCGCCTCTGCATCCGGGGGAAATGCTGCGCGAGGAGTTTATGAAACCCCTCGGTTTGTCGGCAAACGCCCTGGCGATGGAGTTGCGCGTCCCCGTCTCCCGCATTTCAGAGATACTGCGCGAACGGCGCGGCATCTCAGGAGACACAGCGCTCAGGCTGGCACGCTACTTCAATATGTCCCCGGAGTTTTGGATGGGAATCCAAACGCGATTCGAACTGGATGCAGCCGCGGATGCCGCGGGCGCTGCCATTGAGAGGGAGATTCGCCCTCGCGCTTTGAGAACCCATTCCCAAGACGAAGACTCCCGGGCCGTCGCCTGAGTCGGCTGCCAGCATTAGCAGTCTCTACAATGGAAGATCGACCGGTGAGCCCGCGAGATGCAGCGGAGAATCGGAACGGCGGGTGCACTTAACCAGGAAACGAGTTCAAACAGACTATGCCCACAACACAGAACAAGGACTACTACGGCACGCTTGGCGTGAAGAAAACGGCGACGCCGGAGGAGATTCGCAAGGCCTTCCGGAAGGCGGCGCGGCGGTATCATCCGGACGTGAATCCGGGGGACAAGCGTGCGGAGGAGAAGTTCAAGGAGATCTCCGAGGCCAACGACGTGCTGAGCGACGAGAAGAAGCGCAAAATCTACGACCAGGTGGGCTTTTACTCGGACCAGATCGACCCGGCCACGGCCGAGGCTTATGCGCGGCAGCAGGGCGCGGGCGGCCATACTCCGGTGGACTTCGGCGGCTTCGACTTCTCGGGGTTTCAGGGCGGTCCGGGGCAGCATCCGGGGCAGCAAGCGGGCGCGGGTTCGGCGTCGTGGGGCAGCTTCAAAGACATCTTTTCAGGGATATTCAACGGGGCGCAGCAGCCTCAGCGTCCGCGGGGGCCGCAGCCGGGCACCGATCTCGAATACCAGGCCACGGTGGATTTCTGGACCGCCATTCGCGGCGGGCAGGCGCGCATCCAGGTGAATCGCATGGAGACCTGTCCGACCTGCCACGGGCAGGTGAATACCGGCGGGCACACGCAGTGCCCGGAGTGCAACGGCACCGGCCAGGTGACGCAGATGGGCGGGCGCATGAAGTTCAATATTCCCTGCCCGCGATGCGAGGGAACGGGGCGCGCGCCGAGCCATTGCGCTACCTGCCAGGGCGAGGGCGTAGTGAGCCGGAGCGAGTCGGTCGAGTTCCGGATGAAGCCGGGAACGCGCGACGGGCAGCGCATCCGCTTGCAGGGTAAGGGCAACGCCGGGCTGAACGGCGGCGCGCCGGGCGATCTTTTCGTAATCGTCCGCACCGGCACGCACCCGGTCTTTGCGCGCGTGGGCGACGACATTCAGTTGACGGTTCCGGTAACCGTTCCCGAAGCCTCGCTGGGCGCCAAGGTAGACGTACCCACGATCGAGCGCAGTTGAAGATTCCGCCGGGGACGCAGAGCGGGCAGAAGCTGCGCATGAGGGAGCGGGGCGTGGAGAACGCCCAGCAGCCGGGCCAGCGCGGCGACCAGATTGTGACCGTCGAGGTGGTGGTGCCGCACTTGCAGGACGAGCGCAGCCGGGAGATCATGCGCGAGCTGGCCAGGCTGAACAGCCAGGATCCGCGGGTGGCGCTGTTTGAAAAGATGTGAGGCGTTGCGGAGGAGAACGAATTGGAATGGGCGGGGTTTGAGTGGGACGACCGCAAGGCCGCGGTCAACTTGCTCAAGCACAAAGTCAGCTTCCTCGAGGCGGCAACCGTGTTCGACGATCCCTATGTCATCGTCGAGCCCGATTTGGATCATTCCGCTGAGGAATCGCGCGAGTTAGCCATTGGTTTCTCGCGGAAAGAACGGGTATTGTTAGTGATGTACGTGGAGTCCGATGAGCGCATCCGGCTTATCGGTGCCCGCAGGGCTACCCCCGAAGAGAGGCGGAAGTATGAGTCCCAGTTCGAGTAAGACCGCGAGGAGCAAAGGGTCATCCTCCTCCGCCGCCGGCGCGGATGCGCCACTCCGCGGATTCTTTGTTCACCGCATGGGAGAGAATCCCGCTGACGAGCGCAAGGTCGCGGAGTTTTGGCGCGCGCACCGGCTGGGCGTGGATGCCATCGAAGATCCCGGCCAGCGCTTTTCCAAACTCCCCGATCTCCGTCTGTCCTATGACGGAGCACCATGGGCATATTGCGAAGTAAAGACGATTGCGCGGCACAGTTGGAAGATTCGCATTCTCCATGAGGGCCGGCCCGCGGAAGAACGCGTCGAAGAAACCGGCAAATCCGTTATCGAGCGCATCACTGGCGATCTGATCACAGCGGCCCTGCAGTTGAAGTTCGGGAATCCGGATCACGCACTCCTCAACTTCGTCGTTCTGGTCAACCGCGATGCGGAAGCCTCTCCAAGCCTCCTTGCAAATCTGTTCTCCGCGAAGCCAGCATCCGCAGGCCGTAGCCTTAAGGCGCGCCATGAGGCCCGCTTGGCAGATGAACTACAGAGCTTCCGCAAGGACGTGGATCTTTGCATGTCGGTCACTCCAGTAGCGGAAGAGCGGCTCACAGTCGAAGCATGCCTGCTGCTGAACCCCAATCTTCTTTCCTTCGCGGAAGAGATCACCGGGCTGCGAGGCGACAAACTGATTTCTTTTGATTCGGCGGCATAAAGAGGTTGGCATGGGCAAGTCGATGAAAGCCAGGTTTCCTTGGGTATTCTTTCCTAACCGGTTGGTGGATTGATGACCGCAAAACGCAAATCCAAGGGCGCGTACATGATCTCGGCGGTGGCCGAGATGTACGAGATTCATCCGCAGACGCTGCGCCTGTATGAGCGCGAGGGGCTGCTCAAGCCGTCGCGCACCGAGGGCAACACGCGCCTCTACACCGACGAGGATCTGGAGCGGCTGGAGTTCATCCTGAACCTGGCGCGCGACCTGGGGGTGAACATCGCCGGCATCGCCATCATCCTGCAGATGCGGGAGCGGATGGAGGAGATGAACCGGCAGATGCAGAGCTTTGTCGAATATGTGCGCACGGAGATGCTGGCGCGCTTCCAGCAGAATGCGGCGGCGGGCGGAGCGGCGATTGTGCCCCTGCGCAGGCCGGCGGCGGTGACCAAGCCGGCGGCGCCGCGCAAGCAGTAGCCTCGTCTCGCGCCGGCCTTTCCGGCTGCGCGCTCTCCATTTGAGCAATTGGAATCCTCGTCGCTGGACTCTGCCTAAGCCGGGTATTCTTGTAGCTGCATGTTGCACGTTCTTCTTGGATTGGGCGTCTTCGGGCTGGTGACCTCCACGGTCTTTGCTGGCATGGTGCTCGTGGCCGTGCCCGGCTACCTGCGGGAGCGGCGGGCGGCATTGGCGCAGCTTCAGGCGCGGCCGGGATTCACCCCCGCGCTGACCCTGCTGAAGCCGCTGCACGGGGATGAGCCGGGGCTTGAGGCCCATCTGGCTACGTTCTTCGAGCAGGACTACCCGGAGTACGAGATTCTCTTCTGCACGCGCTCGCCCGATGATCCAGGGTTGGCGACGGCGCGGCGCGTTGCCGCGCGCTATCCGCAGATTCCAGTGAAGTTCCTCTCCACCGGCGGCCTGCCGGACTACATCAATGCCAAAGTGGCCTCGATGGAACAGATGGAAGCCGATGCCGCGCACGGGATTCTGGTGATCAGCGACAGCGATGTGCGCGTGACCCCCGACTATCTGCGTTCTGTCGCGCTGCCATTTGCCGACCCGCAAGTGGGCGGGATGTGCTGCCCGTATCGCGGCGTGGCGGCTGAAGGCGGGCTGTGGGCGCGGCTTGAGGCCGTGGGTATGAGCGTGGAGATGACCGCCGGAGTGCTGGCGGCGCGGGCGATGGAGGGGATGCAGTTCGTGCTGGGGCCGACGATGGCCTTCCGGCGCGAGACGATTCGGCGGATGGGCGGCTTCAAGGTGACGGCGGACTACTGCGCCGACGACTTTGTGCTGGGCAACGAGACCTTCAAGCTGGGCCAGAGGGTGGTGCTGAGCCACCACGCCATCGACCACATGGTGATCAACTCCAGCTTCTGGCCGTCGATGAAGCACCAGGTGCGCTGGATGAAATCCACTCGCTTTTCGCGGCCCAGGGGCCATTTTGGGACGGCGCTGACCTTCAGCGTGCCGTTCGGGTTGCTGGCGTGCGTAGCAGCTGCGTGGCTGGGGCATCCCGGCTGGGGGCTGGCGCTGCTGGGCTGGAGCGTGGCCACGCGGCTGGCGCTGGCGCTGGCCGTGGGCGGCGCAGTGGTGGGCGACCGGAGCTGGTTTGGGCTGCTTGTGCTTTATCCGCTGCGGGATTTAATGGGCTTCTGCTTCTGGGCGGCCAGCTACTGGGGAAGCCGGATTCTGTGGCGGGGCCGGGTCTTCGAACTGCTGCCGGGCGGCAAGATGCGGGCGGCGCGGTAGGCTGCCATTACCCACGCTTCGCGAGAGGAGCACTGCGCACGATGTTTGAACGGTACACGGAGAAGGCAAGGCGCGTGATCTTCTTTGCGCGCTATGAGGCCAGCCAGTTCGGATCGCCCTATATTGAGACCGAGCATCTGCTGCTGGGCCTGGTGCGCGAGGATCACGCGTTAACCAACCGCTTCCTGCGCTCGCACGCCTTTGTGGAGGAAATCCGCAAGCGGATTGAGGCGCACACCACCCCCCGCGAGAAGGTGTCGACCAGTGTGGACCTGCCGCTCTCCAACGAGGGCAAGCGGGTGCTGGCTTATGCGGCGGAGGAGGCCGAGCGGCTGGGCCACAAGCACATCGGCACCGAGCACCTGCTCCTCGGCCTGCTGCGCGAAGAGAAGTGCTTCGCAGCGGAGCTGTTACAGGAGCGCGGCCTGAAGCTGGCGCAGATTCGCGACGAACTTGGCCGCTTGCCTCACGTGCCGGGCGTGGCAAAGACCGCTCCGCAAAGCTCCGCGGAATCCGCACTGTTCAGCGAGTTCTCCCGGGATCTCACGCAAGCGGCGACAGACGGCGAACTCGACCCTATAGTTGGCCGCGACCAGGAACTCGATGGTCTTGTCGAGGTTCTAAGCAGCCGTGCCCACAAGAACCCGGTTCTCATTGGCGAGCGAGGCGTGGGCAAGACCGCGATCGTCGAGGCCTTGGCGCAGCGCATCGCCGATGGCAATGCCCCATCGTTTCTCGCCGAGAAGCGGATACTGGTTCTCGACCCGCAATCTATTGCCGGATCGGCAAAGGACCGGCAGCAGACCGAAGAGGGGACGAACCCTTCCGCCAAGTTAGTGGCGGAACTCCAGAAGGCCGGAGTGTGGATGAGCCTGGCTAAAGCCTTGGGCAATGCCTCTGGAATCATCCTGTTCATTGACGAATTGAGGGCCCTTTTGCCGCCAGCTCAGCCCTCCAGATCGCCGGATGGCGCCGGGATACTCCGATCCGTGCTCTCGCGAGGCTTGATACAGTGCATCGGCGCCAGCACACCAGGCGAATACGCGGCGCTGGCTCAGGCGGCTCCGTGGATCGGAGATTGCTTTCGGGCCGTTCATGTGCGTCCCTTGGACGAGGAGAGCGCTCTGCGCGTCTTGCAGGCTTGCAAGCAGCGGTATGAGAAGTTCCACTTTGTGACCTACGCCGACGATGCCCTGGAATGCGCCGTACGCAGCGCTGGCCGTTACCTACCGGAGCGTTCGCTTCCCGGCAAGGCGCTGGAGCTGCTGGACGCGGCCGGCGCGCGAGTGAAGTTGCGCGAAACCTCGTTGCCCGAGGATGTCGCCGAGGTGCAAAAGCGCATCAAGTTCATTGTTCACCGCATGGATAACGCCATCGCAAGCCATGAATTCGTGAAGGCGAGATTCTATTCCGACGAGGAACGCAAGGAGCGGGAGAACCTCCGTGTTCTCCGGGAGAAGTACCACCTCGATGACGCCGTAGCGAGCACAGTCAACCGGGAGGCTGTGGAAGAAGCGATTAAGCGCTGGGAGGCGTACCCATTTCGGCCGTAAGCGGGGAGCGGGCGGCCCGGCTGCCCGACGTGTGTGCCTTGCCCATGCTTAAGCGGACCAGACTGCCCGATTGCCGCGCCCGGAGGACGAGTAGCCCATATCCGCTGCGATGCCGCGCACGCAAACCAGGAGCTGGTTGGCGATCGTGGGCAGCTTTTGCGCGGTCACCCGGAAGGACGGCCCCGAAATGCTGACCGCCGCTACCGGCAAGCGCTGCGCGTCAAGCAGCGGGACGGCGATGCAGCGCAGACCCTCTTCGAGTTCCTCGTCGTCCACGGCATAGCCGCGGCGGCGGGTCTTCTCCATCTCAGCGCGCAGTGCCTCGGCTGTGGCGATGGTGCGGTGGGTGAAACGCTCAAAGCGGAGACGGCGCAGGACATCGGCGGCCCGGTCCTCTGGCAGGAACGACAAGATTGCCTTTCCCACTGCGGTGCAATGCACTGGATTGCTGGCCCCGATGCGAGTGATCATGCGCACGGAGCGAGCGGGTTCGATCTTGTCGAGGTAGATGACGCGCGCTGCCTCAAGAATGCACAGGTGCGCTGTCTCCTCGGTCTCGGCGACCAGGCGGCGCAGGTGCGGCTGGGCGCGGTCGCGCAGATCGTACTGCTCAATTGCCCGGTTGCCCAAATCGAAGAGCCGCAGGCCCAGGCGGAACTTCCCGCTCGCCGTCCGTTCCACCATGCGGTGCCGCTCCAGGACCATGAGGAAGCGATGCGCGGTGCTTTTGTGCAGTTGCAGGGAGGCGGCAACCTGCGCCAAACCCAGCGGTATATCGCTCTCCCCGAGCAGATCGAGTACGGCAAAGGCCCGGTCCAGAGCCTGAACTTTGTAGGTGCCCTGCGGGGCTATGTCTCGCATTGTGGACCTCCGTGTTGCCGTATGGGGCCACTTCCAGTGTCCCCGGAGACCGAGCGCGTGTCAAGTATTGGGACGGTCTTCCCACGCGTGGGACCGGCGCTTATTGTGGAGGTGGGATTGCTATTCTGCCGGCAGGGCGGCGAAGCAGGAGCGTTACTCCGGCACTTCGTCTCCCTCGCCCGGTACCACGTCCCCCTCGCCCGGCGCCAGAAAAAGGTTCGCCTCCAGCCCGTGCTGTCGCGTGTAAAGGTCGTAGTAGCGACCGCCCAAAGCGAAGAGCTCTCGATGATTGCCCCGCTCCACGATGCGGCCCTGCTCGACGACGAGAATCTGGTCGGCGCGGCGAATGGTCGAAAGCCGGTGGGCGATGACGAAGGTGGTTCGCCCCTGCATGAGCTGGTTCAGCCCGGCCTGGATCATGGCCTCGGATTCCGAGTCGAGCGAGCTGGTGGCTTCGTCGAGGATGAGGATGCGCGGGTCGGCCAGCAGCGCTCGGGCAATGGAAAGCCGCTGCCGCTGCCCGCCCGAGAGCTTCACGCCGCGCTCGCCCACGATGGTGTCGTAGGCCTCCGAGTAGTGCTCGGCGAATTCGTCAACGCGCGCGGTCCGGCAGGCAAAGAGAAACTGCTCCTCGGTGGCATTGGGCCTCGAAAAAAGGATATTCTCGCGAATCGTTCCATCGAACAGGAACGACTCCTGCAGCACTACGCCCAACTGCGAGCGGTAGGTGTTCAGGTCAACTTGCGCAAGGTCCACATCGTCCACCACCACGCGCCCCGACGTGGGTGTATGGAAGGCGCACAACAGGCTGATGATAGTGGATTTGCCCGACCCAGAGGAGCCGACCAGCGCCGTCACCATGCCCGGTTCGGCCACCAAGCTGACGCCGTGCAGCACTGGCTTGCCGGGATCGTAGGCAAACTCCACCTCTTCAAAGCGAACCGTGCCCTGGATGGGCGGCATCTTCACGGTGCGCCCTGGGGTCTGGTTTTCTTCGAGCTCGGCCATGATTTCGTTGGTGCGGTCCAGCCCGGCAAAGGCCTCTGTCAACTGCGTGCCGATGTTCACCATCTGGAAGACCGGGGCAATCATGAACGCGAGAAACATGTTGTATTGAAAATAGATGCCGGTGGACCACGTCCCCCCAAAGACAAGGTGGCCGCCGAGGCCCATCACAATCGCTGAAACCAGCCCTAGAACTGTGGTTGAGGCCGCGCCAAGCGTACTGGTCATGGTGAGCGACTTCATCACGTTGGCCAGCAGGCGATCCACTCCCACGGCGAAGACGCCAGCCTCGCGCTCCTCGGCGTGATAGCCCTTGATGACCCTCACGCCGCCCAGCGACTCGGTCAGGCGGCCTGTTACTTCCGCGTTGATCTTTCCGCGCTCGCGGAAGATGGGGCGAATGATCCTGAAAGCATACTGCAAGCCAAAGACGAATGCGCCCAGCACGGAGAAGACCGTAAGCGTTACAGCCACGCTGAGATGGAGGAGGAAAAGAAACGACAGCACGGCGGTGAGCACGCCGCCCACAAAATCGACCAGCCCTGTTCCCACCAGGTTGCGCACGCCCTCGACGTCGGTCATGATGCGCGCCACCAGCGTGCCGGTTCGGTTTTCGTCGTAGTAGGCAACGGAAAGCAAGCCCACATGCTTTTGGACTCGCATGCGCATCTCGGCGATAAGCCGCTGGCCGGCCTTGGAGAGCAGCTGCGTGAGCGAGAACGAAGTGATGGCCTGCACCACCATGGCCGAAAAGACCAGGGCGATGATGCGGGGCAGCAGGTCGGGCCGCGGATGCGACTGAGAAAACACCGTATCCAGCAGCGGTCTGGCAGTAATCGGCAACACCAGGCCGGCGACGCGATTGATGACCATCAGGCCCATGCCGGCCAGCAGCAGGCCCTTGCGCGGCGCCACCAGCGCCCACACCTGCGGCCACAGCTTTTTCAGATCCGGCTTCCGTTTGGGTAAATCCGCCTGCCCCGCGCGCGCTCCGCGTCCATGCGGCGTGCGCTCAGCGCGCATGTTCATGCCCATCGCGCCGCCGCGCATGGCGCCCATGCGCTAGTCCTGGTCCTTGCGCATGGCAATCACTTCCGACTCGCGCGCGACGATGAACGAGCGCGCGCACAGAATTACATAGATGAGCAACAGCCAGGCCAGCACCAGTTGCGCGGCCAGGGCCGTCATCGTCGTTGGGTCCAGCTCCTTGCCGGAGGCCAGGGTGCGAAACATCTGAACCAGCGTTCCTACAAAGCCCAGCACCGCGATGGTCACGTTGAAGTGCATAAACAGCTTGCGCCGGCCCTCGTTGGGACTGATGGCCAGGAATCCGAAGACCCCCATTGCGATGCCGATCCCAGCCGGGATCAGAGCGGTGGGGTGCTGGCTGCCGGTGCCGAAGTAACCACCCATGCCCAAACCGGCCAGCAGAACCGCAAAAACCAATGTCACCCTTGCCATGAGGAACCTCATTCCCTGCGCGTCAAGAATACCAGTTTTCTTGCCCGGCAGATGGTCAGCGATCTTCAACGCTCAACTGCATGGCGCGAAAATCGACGGTAAGCGGAATCGTCTGCGAGATGGGATCGAAACCGAGGTCTCCAGCCCACCGATCACCCTTCAGAAAGCTAGGGTTGACTGTCAGCCAGCGCCGGTAGGCAGGCAGCCGCAAACAGGATGAATCCGGTAAGGAGTACGCACATGCCGGAAATGATCGCACATACGTTACAGGAGAGTAAATGCCACAGGCAAGGGATTCCGCAAAGGCGGAAGCTTCAAAGTCAACGCGGGCGCCCTTCAGCAGGGCATAGCACTGGCGGTGCACCCGAAGCCGTCAGCCCGGTTATGGCGCAAGCGAGAGCGTACTTGCAGAGGCCATCGAGACAAAGCCCCGGCCGGCAGCCATTGGCAATGCCAAGGGCCGCCGGCCGGGGACGCAAGGCCGCTAAAGCAACTACCGCTGGATACGCGCCGATCCGCCCTTGGCAAAGGCTCGCACCTGCTCCACGGTGGCCATGGTGGTGTCGCCGGGGAAGGTGGTCAGCAGCGCGCCATGCGCCCAGCCCAGCTTGATGGCCTCTTCGGGCGTCTCGCCGCTCAGCAGGCCATAGATGAAGCCGGCCGCAAAGCCGTCTCCGCCGCCCACGCGATCCACCACATCCAGCTCCGCCGTGGGCGCCGCGTAGGTCTTGCCGTCGATCCAGGCAACCGCGCTCCAGCTATGCCGGTTGGTGGAGTGCACTTCGCGCAGCGTGGTGGCCACCACCTTCACATGCGGATGCTTCTTGACCACGTTGTCGATCATGGCGAAGAAGACGCTGGGGTCGAGCTTCGATTTGGCCGCCACTTCAGGCCCCGGAATGCCAAGGCCCTTCTGCAGATCCTCTTCGTTGCCCACCAGCACGTCCACGTTCTCCACGATGGTGCCGATCGTCTCGACGGCGCGCTCGTTGCCACCGGAGATCTTCCACAACTTCTCGCGGAAGTTCAGATCGAAGGAGGTGACGGCGCCCGCAGCCTTGGCTTCCTTCATCATCTCCGCCGCTAATGGCGCGGTGGTGGGCGACAGAGCCGCAAAGATGCCGCCGCAGTGTACCCACTTCACGCCTCCGGCAAAGATCGCCTTCCAGTCGAAATCTCCTGGCTTCAGCAGCCCCGCCGCCTCGTTGCAGCGGTTGTAGAAGACCACCGGAGCGCGCACGCCGAAGCCCCGGTCGCTGTAAACCGTGGCCATGTTCGGCCCGCGGACGCCGTCGTGCTTGAAGTGCTTGTAAAACGGCTTCACTCCCATGGCGCGCACCCGCTCGGCGATCAGGTCGCCGATGGGATAGTCGGACATGGCGGTGGCGATCGCCGTCTTCATGCCAAAACAGTCGGAAAGGTTGGCGGCCACGTTGAATTCGCCGCCGCTGACGTGAATCTGGCACTGCGTCGCCTTGCGGAAGGGGACAATCCCCGGATCGAGCCGGTGCACCAGCGCGCCCAGCGAAAGAAAATCCAACTCCGCATCCTTGCGGATATTCAATCCATGACTCATCGGTTGTGTACTCCTTGTCTTCTTCGAAAAATGTCTTGTTGAGCTTGTTCAGAAGCTGTGGCATCGACGGGGCCGAGCTGTACAGTTTGCTGAAAACTCGATTTCTGTGTCATTCATCCACAGGCGTTGCCACCCCCCCCGGAAGATGAAGCCCCTACGTTTTCGCTGCCAACCCGCCGGAAGATGAAACCTCTACCCTTTTTCTCCCGGAGGGAGTATTGATACTAGCCCAGGACAAGCGCGGTGCAGTCCTGGGTAAGCATCAATATGGGACTCACAGTCCCGTAGGGACGGTGCGAAATCCCTACAGGGAGCATGTTCCAGCACAATCAAGAACTCGCAATCCGTCGAATTATTGGATGAGCGCTTGCGGAAACCTGAGACCCTCTGAATTATAAACCCGTGGTCAGACCACTATCCAGGCGCGTCATGCGGCGCTTCCGGCCAGTCGCTTCACATCCTCCAGCACCTGCTCCGCCGTCCACTCGTTGCCCGGATAAAAGCGCGCCACTTTGCCGTCCGGGCCGATCAGCGTGGTCGAGAGCGTGTGCGTAATCGATCCGTCGGCCGCGCTGGTCATCCCCAGGTCGAACCACTTCGCCATCTCGGCCAGCACAGGCTTTTCCGGCACGGCAAAATCCCAATGCGCAAAGGCATTCTTCGCGTCGCTGCCGATATAACTGGCCCCATAGGCCCGCAGCCGCTCCGGCGTATCGTGCTCCGGGTCGAAGCTCACGCTGAGCAGGTGCGTCTTCGCATAGAGCGCCGGGCTGGCCGCCAACTGCTTCTCCACCTCGGCAAAGTTGCGCGTCACGCGCGGGCAAAACTCCGGCGACGGGCAGCGCGTATAGATAAAGGTGACCAGCAGCGCCTGGCCCCTGAACTGACCGAGATGAATCCGCCGCCCGTCCTGGTTGCGCAGCTTGAAGTCCGGCGTCGCATCGCCCGGCGCGGGCACGTGATAGCTGACCGGCGGCTTGATATCCGGCTTGGCCTGTGCCACTACCACAATATGGTCGAGCAGGTAGTCGGCATTCGGGTCCGGCGAGACCAGCACGTCGGCCGTAATCACGTCGCCCGGATGCAGCTCGCCCAGAATGCTCGGATCCTTCAGCTTGTAGGGCATGGTCATCGCCTCCATGAAGCCTGGAATAGCCTCATGGTTCAGCGTCACCTCGCCCTTGGCGGCGTCGGTTGAAACCACCTTGCCGTGCAGTTTGTATACCTTGAAGTTCTGGCTGGCGGTCTGCCCCGTTCCCGCCGTCGAGCCGGAATGGCACCCGGCCAGCAGGACCGCCGCAATCAATGAGCAAGCAAGCAATCGGCAAATCATGGGTCCAGTGTACAGCCGCGCGGGCGGCTTTGACGGAGGAAGCAGGGGCCTTCAGGCCCTTGAAAGCAGCCTCACAATTAAAGTGGCTTTAGCCACGGGCCTTTCGTTTATCCTGCTCACATGCGGCTAGCTCCACAAGAAACCCGGACCTATCTGGTCACCGCCGTGACGGCGCAACGCCGCAGCCTTTTCCAAGTCACGGCCACGGCGGAATTGCTCCAGCGAACCATCCTCGACTATCGCAGTCAGGGGAGATTCCTCCTCCATGCGTTCGTCATCATGCCCGACCATTTCCACGCTCTGATCACTCCTGCGCCCGACGTTTCGCTTGAAAAGGCCATGCAGTTCATCAAGGGAGGCTTCTCCTTCCGCTTGAAAGGCAAGCTCGATGTCTGGATGCGCGGCTTCAACGAGAGCCAGATCATGAGCGAAGAGAAGTTCCTCAGCTGCGTGCGCTATATCGAGGAGAACCCCGTTCGCAGGGGACTTGTATCGTCGCCGGATGCGTATCCCTTCAGCTCCGCTGCCCATGGCCCGTCGGACCCCATGCCTGTCCACATGCAGGCTGAGACGAGCAAAGCCCGGGCCTAAAGGCCACAGATTGATCCGCCATGTTCAGGGGCCTGAAGGCCCCTGCTCCCTCCGCAAACATAAGAAACTGCAATCGGCCAGGGAGCGTTCACGCACCCAACGCCAGGTTGCAAAAGCGGAACCTAGGGCCCTCGGCGACCCTGCGCGGGATCGGGATGGCTCTGCCCTTAGCAAGCGGAACCAACCGATTCTGAGCGGGCAATCCGAATCGCGGAGGGTAACGGAGGGGGAGGGGTATCGGGAACATTGGCTTGGAGGGCACTCAACGCCCCGCGAGACAAGGACGGCGCCGGATCAATGTGCTTTTCCACAGAACGCCTTTGCGCTGATCATGAATCTTCATTCGAAAGGCCTAGAATTCTCGGAAATCGGTGCTCATGACTGAGATTCCGATCAAGGAGAATTTCAATGCAAATTAGGTTCCCGCTTTCGTTTGCGTCTCTCGCGGCTGGGGTAGTCATCCTCGCCGCCGCCTCCAAAGCTGCCATGGCCGATGACTTCTACAACAGCTCAACCGCGTTCGCCAATGCAACTACCGGCATGACCACGGTCGGTTTCCCCAGCCCTGGCTACGGAGGCTACTCACACCTTTCCTCACCCTATGAAGTGGGAGCGATAACTTACTCGTGGGCGAGCCCCACCGGCATTAATCTCAATGACGCGGCCTACTACCTTGTGGTTGACGGCCTACCGGCAAACTCAAACAACTACGTCTCCATTTTCGGGGATCCGCCCGCCGATACCGTGATGATCGCTTTCCCGGCTTCTACGGCTTTCAGTATCGACCTCGGTGGCACCGTCCATCCCAACGAAGATGTTACTGTGACGTTGTCTGACGGCTATTCTTTCCCCTACACCGCAAACAGTTTTGCGAGTGACGGCGTTGGCGGCTCTGCCTTTCTTGGATTTACTTCCCCGACATTGTTGACTTCGGCTACGGTGTCGCTTGAAGATACGGCGGGATACAACCAGGGAACAATCGACGGGGTTGCGTACGGGACAGCGGGGACACCGGGGCCGGTGCCCGAGCCAGACAGCCTGCTTCTGCTCGCGACCGGCATGCTCGGAATCGCCATCGCTGCCCGGGCCAGGCTGGCCGCCTAGCCTCGTTAATTCAACGGTTGCCAGGCAGGCCAGCCTCGCGCTGACCGCCCTTCACCTTCCGCGGAGGGCGCGTATTGGTGTGCCCTCGCAGCTCATCTTGGAACAAGAACTCCGGCTGGCTGAAAGGCTGCCATGGCCGGGTATGGAGACAAGCCCAGAATCAGCGGCAATCGGAGCCTTAGCAACCCCAGCGACATCGCAATTTCGGCGCGGTCGTGCCGTTGGCACCTTCCTCGCCCAACGGCGTATAACGCTGGAATGGGGCAATCTTCGGAAGCTGAGCCACGATCGCAAGCCGGGATCGACGGATGGCTGCGCGATGGCGGGCTGGTGGTTACGGCCAGCGACCGCGCCGCGCGCGCCCTTGCCGCAGCGTTCCATCGCGCCCGCCGGGCTGAAGGCCTTTTGGCATGGCCCGCGCCCGGCATTCTGGACTGGAAGAGCTTTGTCCGCGCGGCGTGGGAGGAGCGCAGTCGCGACGAACGGCTGGTGCTGAATCCCGCGCAGGAGCAATCGCTGTGGGCGGAGATCGCCGGCGCGGACGGGCGGCTGGCCACTCTGCTCGAAGGCCCGCGCCAGCCACCTGGCCGCTCTTGCCATGGAGGCTCATGAGCTGCTCTGCGGGTACACACCGCGGTTCCTGCGCCCGGCTTTCTGTAATCCTCTGTTCATTCCGGAACCAGGGAGCTTCACTTTGCCGGTGGCCGCTACGGGGAAAGTGACAAAAGAGTTACAAGGCGGTAACGCGCGAGAGACATCCAGAGGACCATCTGCGCATACGATGTCAGTTATGGGGCAGCGGGCCGAATTCCAGGAAGTAGCTGCTCGATACTTCGCGGCGACCAGCTCCTGACACGCCATTCCTATTGGTTATTAGCAGCGATCAAGGATCTGGAAGGCGCGCTGCTGCCACCCGGGTGCGCCGGGCTCTGGCCGGAAACGGTCCGAAGGACCGCGAGTGGTTGCACAAGCTGCTACTGCTGGATCCAGGCAGCTCGGCGTTGAAACCCCGCTATGAAACTGCCCGCTTGTGGCTCAACTAATCAGGCCTGCTTCAACCGGTTGCCGGAGACCTTGGCAGCCTAAACGACATACCAGAACCTCCATTCAAGAAACACGAAAAACTGTCCAAACTACCGGAAGCACTTCATTGGAGAGACAACTGAATGACCGCCAAATCGTTCCACCGCAGTTCTGCAATCTGGGTGATGTGCTTATTCGCTCTGGCGGTCAAGGCTCTTGGGCAGACGCCGGGAACGGGCGCCATCTCCGGCGTGGTGTATGACCCTTCCAATCGAGCGATTGCCAATGCCGAAATCCTGGCGGTGAATGAGGCGACCAACATGTCGCGCTCGGCAATCGCCACGGCGGAGGGCGTCTTTCACGTGCCGCTGCTGCCCCCAGGGAGCTACACGGTGACCGTGAAGGCAAAGGGCTTTGCCGAGCACTCTTCGCAATCGATTCTCGTGACGGCGAGCGAAACAAGTTCTTTGAATGTGACGCTGACGGTTGCAGGGATGAACTCCAGCGTGCAGGTGGCAAGCGACGCGGAAATGGCCGAAGTGGAAAGCTCGACATTGGGACGCGCCGTGGAGCAGGAAGCGGTCCAATCCTTGCCTCTGTCCAGCAGGAATTACACGCAGATTCTCGCGCTCTCACCGGGTGTGCTTGTGGCTTTGCCGGATGCTACGTCTCTAAGCAGCGGAACGCAGAATGTTACCTCCAATGGCGCCAAGACAACCTCGAACAACATCCAGTTCAACGGCATCGACGCCAACAACCTCTCGCAGAATTCCGCCAGGAATGATGGAGAAGAGGTGGGCACGGCGATTCCCGCGCCAGACGCCATCCTGGAGTTCAAGGTGCAGACCGCAAATTACGACGCCTCCTATGGGAGGGGCGCCGGAGCAAACGTCGACCTGGTAAGCAAGAGCGGGACAAGCCGGTTTCACGGAAGCGCATGGGAATTCTTGCGCAATGACATCTTCAATGCCAACGACTTCTTCCTGAAGCTGGACGGTCAACCGCGCCCCAGGCTGAAGCAGAACCAGTTCGGCGCATCGTTCGGAGGGCCGCTCCTGAAGGATAGAACCTTCGTTTTCATCGCCTATCAGGGGCAATCAGAAGTCAATGGCGAGGCAGCCGGAGCCAAACAGACTGCGATTCTTCCGCAACTTGGCTCCGACCGCTCCGCGGCCGCGCTCGGCGCCCAGTTTTGCCCCGCGAATCACATGAATGCTGCTGGCTATTTGACCAACGCGGGCGGAACCCAGGTGGCCTGCGACGGATCCAACATCAATCCTGTAGCACTGGCCCTGCTCAACTTCAAGTTGAGCAACGGCCAGTACGCCATTCCCAGTCCGCAGGTGAACCTGCCCGCTTCCGACCCCACGCAGCTTCCCGTCGGCCAGTCTACTTTCGCCATCCCCGCCAGTTACAAAGACAACCAGTTCAGCGTAAATATCGACCAGATCGTTACGGAGAAGAACACGCTCTCGGGAAGGTTCTTCTATTCGCGGGCGCCAACCAATGAAGCCTTTACGCTGTATGCCGCCAATGTGCCCGGCTGGGGTACCGAGGAACTCGACCAGAACACGATGTTCGTTCTGGCAGATACGCACGTCGTTGACTCGAACCTCATCAACCTGGCTCGCTTCGGCTTCATGCGCTTCAACGGTCTCTCTTCGGTCGTGGAACCGATCCAGGCCTCGGACCTGGGCATGAGCACGCCCACGGGGATTGCAGGCGTGGCGCCGGGCGTGAGCATCAGCGGCCTGTTCACCACCGGAGATGCCGGCACGCCAGCGCAGTGGCAGAACACAAACAGTTTCATCTGGCAAGACACAGTTTCTCGCACGCGCGATCGTCATAACATGCGCTTTGGCCTTGAGGCGAAGCGTCATGAAGTGGACATAGACGCGCCGTACAGTGCCGATGGACTGCTACAGATCAACACGTTCGCCGACTTTCTGCTGGGCCAAAGCGCGGCACAGAATGGCAGCCCCATCGGCGTGAGCAATGTGACGGAAAGCGGCGGAAGCTCTGGACTTTTCCGTTTCAACGAGCGCTATACCGACCTGGCGGCCTTCATTCAGGACGACATCAAAGTGACGCAACGGCTGACCTTGAACGCCGGCCTGCGCTATGAGATCTTTGGTCCGCCGGTGGAGATCCACGGCTTGCTTGCGAGCTTCGACCCCTCGATTGCAGTTGGGCAGGTGCCGGCCGCTGGGTCACTCAGCGGCTATACTTTGCCGGCGAACTACGCCGGTCCGGTTCTTGCCGGCGTGACAAAAACCTCGACTGCGAGTCTGTGGTCGACCGACTTTCACGATGTTTCGCCGCGGCTGGGCTTCGCACTGCAGTTGACTCAAAGGCCGGTCATCCTTCTGCGTGGGGGTTACGGTATCTACTACGACCGCCCCTCGGGCGGTTTCGCCGAATCCCAGTTGGGACAGCAGCCGTTTTCGCTGGAGCAGCTCCCTTACGGTGCGCAGAATGCAGGAGCAACGCTCCAAAATCCCTTCGATCCGTTGCTGCCGCCGGCTTCCAGCTTCCCCATCTATCAGCCGCGCATTGCCGGCGGGGGCGCATTTACCTCCGGTGTGTCGCCACACATCATGGACCCATACACCCAGGAGTACAACCTGAATCTGCAGTTTGGCCTTGCCAGAGACTACCTGCTGGAATTGGGCTACGTGGGCGCGCACACCACTCATTCGCCGGGAAGTGTCGAGTTCAACCAGGCACAGCTGGCGAGCGAGCAGAACCCGGTCAACGGCGCCACCATGAATACCGCGGCCAATGTTATCCAGCGGCTGCCCTTCGCGGGCATCTCAACGGGATCGCTCTTTTCCGAAACAGAGTTCAAAGCAAACTATAACTCGCTGCAGAGCAGTATCGCCAAGCGGCTGGGGGATGGACTCCAGTTCCTCGGCAGTTACACTTGGTCGAAGATACTCGACGAGACCAGCGGTTCGGGGGGCGGCGATGTCTTCGAACTGTGGCTGTTGACCAATAACCAGAACAATCCGCGGCAGGCATACGGGTTGACCGATTTCGACCGCGATCAGAGGGCGGTCGTGAACTTCACCTGGACTTCGCCGAAGTTCCAGCAGACGCCCATCCTGGCCCGGCGGGCGCTCTCCGACTGGGCGTTCTCAGGCATAGCGGTGATCCAGTCAGGAAGCCCCATTACGCTACTCGACAGCAACGCCGGCGCGGTTTATGGGAATTTCTTGAATAGGGCGCAGCGCACCGGGTCGAATCCCTCCACGCAGGGTTCGCTCCATTCGCGCGTGCTCAACGGCTATCTCGACCCCAATGCATTTACTATCGCGCCGGAGGCTCCGAACGGCAGCGGGCCCGGAGACACGGACTTCGGCAACAGCGGCGTCGGCATTTTGCGCGGTCCTGGCCAGCACAATATGGACATGGCCGTCGAGCGCATCTTCCCGGTAACCGAATCAAGCAACTTTCGGTTCCGGGCGGAGTTTTTCAACCTGACCAACACCCCTCAATTCGCCAATCCGAATAACAGCCTCGATTTCGTCGAGGGATCCAACGGGCCCGCCAACGTGAGCTCTGGGTTCGGCGCAATTTCCGAAACCGCGGCGAATCCCCGCATTATCCAGTTGGCGGTGAAGTTCTTGTTCTGACCAACCGCGGCGCGGTTCCCGCAAACCACCCGGAAGGACACCCAAAGATGACGATCGATGAGATAGAGTCCGCGTGCGATGCATCCGAACCGCTCGACTTCTCCAGGCATGAGGTGGAGGTTCCCGAGCTTTTGCATGGGGAAATGTTTTACCCTCTCGGGTTTCCGACGGAGTTGAGAACGAACTCGCCCGGGATTCTGTCTCAAGCGCGCAACCTTTGGTCCGTTTTCGAGAAGCAGTTCGACACAGAACCTATCCGCGTGGACGTGCATGTGGTGGAGAGCGACTCGACAGAGTGTCCTCCAGCACCGGTCTGCCGGATCATGCACCCGCTACTGATTAGCATTGCGGATCCAGACAACTACAGCATCGCTCATCTTGACCGGAACAGAACGCAGATTACGATCTCGCGGGCCGCCGAGAAGCAAAGCAGCTATCTGGGATACTTCTTCCTGGGATACGCGCCGCATAACCACATTGAAACCAGGTACGCGACACCCGTACATGCGGGATGCGTCGCGCTCGACGGCCGGGGAGTGTTGCTGTGTGGCGACTCAGGCGCCGGCAAGTCTTCCTTGTCGTATGCTTGCGCGCGCGCCGGATGGACTTATGTCTCGGACGACGCGAGCTCGCTGCTCAACCACGGCAAGGATCGTCGGATAATCGGCAACTGCCATAAGGTGCGCTTTCGCCCCTCGGCAGCGGAGTTGTTTCCCGAGATCGAGGGATCGGAGATTACGCCGCGCGCAACTGGCAAGCCATCAATCGAAATGCCTACGGCGTTCTTCCCAAAGATGGTCTGTGCGCAGACAGCGCAGGTGGATTTTCTGGTGTTTCTCAACCGGCGCCTTCCCGGCCCTCCGGAATTGGTCCCCTATCGCAAGGACGTGGCGCGGTATTTTATGCGGCAAGTATTGTTCGGGTCGCCAGAGTCGCTTGCCGCGCAGTACACCGCATTGGAGCGATTGCTGACAGCGGACGTCTTTGAACTGCGATATAGCGACCTGGATTGGGCGGTGCAGAGGCTGGAAACGCTGGCACGGGAGGGGCGATAGTGGAGCAGTTGCTTGAGGCTGAGCCAGTCGGGGCCAGCGGTGCGAGCGGCATATCTGTCTGGAGGAACCCCGCCGCATGGTTGGTGGAGAAGAAGCTGTCCCGGGCATATTGGATATTCTTTTCCGTCGAGTTTTTCTTCGACTTCGGCTTTTCACTCTATTTTTTCCTATTCAACTTATACTTGGTCGATCTTCACTTCAACGAGCGAGCCATCGGCCTGGTCGTTGGCGCTTTGACATTGGGCTCCGTCGCGGGGACGCTGCCGGCCGGTTGGCTGGCGCGCAAGATCGGGCTGCGCCCGCTGCTTGTATTCAGCATGATAGCTGCGCCGTTGCTGGGAGTGGCGCGCGTGCTGGCGGTGTGGGAGCAGGCACAGATAGGCCTGGCGTTTCTGGCTGGGTTGGCAATGTGCCTCTGGGCAGTCTGCTACCTGCCCACGCTCGCCGGGCTTACGACGGCGGAGAACCGGGCATCGGCATTCAGCATTAATTTCTCGATGAGCATAGGCGCCGGCGCGCTGGGCGGGTTGGTATGCGGCTATCTGCCCCATTTGCTTAAGATGGCTGGTTATGCGCTGCCGGCTGCCGACGTCAAGCGGATGATTCTTCTCGGCGCCTGCGGCATTGCGGGAATTGGGGTCTTCCCCATGCTGCGCTTGCGCCTACCTTTGCAAGAGAACAAACCTCAGGCACAGGACAAGGCAGGGAAGCTGCCCTGGAAGATGAATCCCTTTCTGCTTCGATTCCTGCCGGCGATGGGTCTGTGGATGGCTGTTCTGGCCGCGTTTACGCCATTTGCCAATGTGTACCTGTCGAAGGATCTCCATATTTCCCTGGCGCAGATTGGGCTGATCTTTTCAGCAGCGCAGGCGGTTCAGTTCTGCGTGGGCCTGCTGACGCCGTTGGTCTTTCGCCGCTTGGGCCTGGTGAATGGCATCGTTGCAACGCAGGTTGCCACTGCGGCGGCCTTGGGATGCCTGGCCGGAACCCATGACCGAAGGCTGGCGGTAGCACTCTACCTGAGCTTTGCCGCAACGCAATGGATGAGCTCTCCGGGCTTGTACAACCTGCTGATGAGCGAGGTTCCGGACGAGGAGCGCAGCTCTGCTTCGGCGATGACGATGTTTTGCAATGCGGTTCTTCAGTCCTGCGCTACGGCCGGCGCGGGGATATTGTTTGTGCGGTTTGGGTACCCGCACGTTATTTTGGGGATCGCCGCGCTGGCATTGGCGGCGGCGCTACTTTTCGGATGTCTGGTTCGCCCATCGGCTCGACGCGCGGCGCCGCAGCCGTAGGCGAACGCCGGGAGCGGTCGACGGCAATGACCGGTCGGCCCGGCACGGGCCCGATCGCCTGAGCTACGGGCGAGATAGCGAGCCCTAACCCGGTCCAATCTGAGGTTCGCATGAGAGGTAAAGCGCGGTATTATGTTTGCGGGTGACGGGCCGGCGACTGCCGAAGGTCGAGCAAAAGTAATCATCCGGTCAAGCCAATGTCACCACATTGTCATTTCACGGGCCTTTTGTTTCAGCGAGATAGTAATTGGATGACAATGGAGGGTATGGTGCAAAGCGAGAAGGCAGAGAAGGATTCCGGTGTTATCGATGCTCGGACGCAGGCTGCGCGGACGCAAATCCTGGTGATCGAAGACGACCCGCACATGCAGAAGGTGCTGCAAAGAATCTTCCGCGAACAGGGCTATGCGGTGACAGAGTGCGGCGATGGCCAGACTGGGCTGGATGCATTCC
>JBEKDH010000038.1:0-49548 GCA_050014455.1 Occallatibacter sp. | reverse complement strand
TGACCCCGGAATATCCATGTTCAACGATTTCGGCTGCTCGCGTACTATAGATCGCGGGGTCTTCGAGCGCTCAGGTTCCCAAGCCCTACAAGAGCGGGAAGCGCGGGCCGAGAAAGACTATGAGGCGATTGAAAGAGGCTTTTCCGCGCTCTAAATGCGCTCTGTTTATCGGATTACGACTGCTTTTCATGGTCTAAGGTGTCATCCGCTGACCTGCATATTGTTGAAAATACGTTTGATTGATGATTCGAGTCCTACCTGAGGAGCCAATAAATCAATAATTTACAGCATCCTCCCTTCAACATTTGGTCCAACATGTTCCAGTTGTTGCGCCATCCCAAAACCAATCTTCTTGCCTTCGGAATCCTGTGGGCCTGAGCCGGCACCTTTGATCCTGCTTGAATCCGGGACCGCGCGACCCGAAGACCCAACTTTATCTCCAGAACCAGAAAAACTGCCCAAAGCAGCGGGACCAACTCTGCGCTCGCGTTCCAGCCGGCCCTCCCATGTGCCGAACACCAAGCCATTTTGATACTGTTGACCCATGCCCGAAGTTGTCCCTGAAACCAATTTGGCCGATCCCGACCTTGAGACGCTGGCTGCCGATGTGGTGGCGATGGCCATGAAAGCCGGTGCCAGCGACGCCGACGCGGTGGTGCGCGAGGGCGACGAATTCAGCGTGAATGTGCGCATGGGCCAGGTGGAGACGCTCAAGGAGTCGGGCTCGCGGGGCCTGGGGCTGCGCGTCTTCTTGGGCACGCGGTCGGCGTCGGCCTCCACGAGTGACCTGACCGCCGAGGGCATTCGCCAGCTTGTCGACAGCGCGATGGGGCTGGCCAAGGTCACCGAGGAAGACCCCTTCACCGGTCTGCCGGAGACGGCCGAGTTTGGCTTCGTCTCCGGCGATCTGCACCTTTACTACGACGATGTGTACTCGCTCTCCGGCCCGGAGCGCATCGAGTGGGCGCGGCGCGCCGAGGCCGCGGCTCTGGCCGCCGATCCGCGCATCACCAACTCCGACGGAGGCAGCTTCGACGCGGCTACCGGGCGCAAGGTGCTGGCCAACTCGCGCGGTTTTGTGGGTAGTTATCGCTCCAGCTACGCCGGGGTCTCGGTGGCTCCGCTGGCCATGGATGCCAATGGCGCCATGCAGCGCGATGGCTGGTGGTCCAGCGCCCGGTGCTTCTCGCACCTCGAAGCTCCCGAGGCTGTGGGCCGGGAGGCAGCGCGGCGCACTCTGCGCCGGCTGGGCGCTCGGCGAGTGCAAACGCAGCGTGTGCCCATCGTCTTTGCGCCGGAGGTGGCCCGCTCGCTGCTCGGTTCGGTCTTTGAGGCGGCCTCGGGCGACGCCGTCTGGCGCGGCGCGTCGTTTTTGGCCGGCCGGCTGGGCGAGCCGATCGCCGCGCCCAGCCTGACCATCGTTGACGACAACACCATGCTGCTGCCCAGCGGCGCGGGCGGCTTTGGCAGCTCGCCCTTTGACGGCGAAGGGCTGCCCTCCAGGCGCACAGTGGTGGTAGAAGCGGGCGTGCTGCGTGCTTACCTGCTGAACACCTACAGCGCGCGCAAGCTGGGGCTCAAGTCCACCCACAACGCCTCGCGCGGACTGGCCGGCACGCCGGGCATAGGCTGTGGCAACCTCTATCTGGAGCCAGGAACGCAGACGCCGGAGGAGATTCTGGCCGCGATTCCGGCGGGGCTTTACGTGACCGGCCTGATGGGATTCGGCGTGAACGTGGTCACCGGCGATTATTCGCGTGGCGCAACCGGGCTATGGATCGAGAATGGCCAACTGACCCACGCCGTCGAAGAGGTGACCGTCGCCGGCAACCTCGCTGAAATGCTCAAGAACGTGACCGCCATCGGAAGCGATCTGGAGTTCCGCGGCGCAGTGGCCTCGCCCACCCTGCGCATCGACGGCATGACCATTGCGGGAGCTTGAGGGGAATGACCTCGCCAATTGAGATGCAGCTTTTCCCTTTCGACCCGGCCGACGCCGGGGCCGCGCTGGCGCAACTGCCCATCAGCTCGGCGGTATTTGCCCTTTACAGCGCCGAAGCCCACTCCGAACCCTATATCGGCCGCACGCCCAACCTGCGTGGGCGTCTTGGCCGGCTGCTGCAGCCCTCGCCACGGCATCCGCGCCGCCTTCAGCTAGCTGGCCGTGTGCGCCGCATCGAATGGCGGCTGACCGGCTCGGAGTTTGAGTCGCTCTTCCTGCAGTTTGAACTCCTTCAAAGCGAGTACGGCACGAAGTCCCTGGAGCGGATGCACCTGCGGGCGCCGGCCTTTGTGCGTTTCCTGGGCGGCAATCCCTATCCGCGCATCGTGGTGACCCACCGGCCCAGCCAGCGCGAGGTGGACTGGGCGTATGGGCCGTTCCAGTCGCGGGCGGCGGCGGAGCGCTTTGCCGAGGAGGCGCTCAAGCTGTTTCTGCTGCGCCGCTGCACGGACGACCTGAACCCCGACCCCAGCCACCCCGGCTGCGTCTACTCCGAGATGAAGATGTGCCTCGCGCCCTGCTACCGGGGCTGCACGGATGAGCGTTACGCCGAAGAGGCCGCGGCGGTCGAGCAGTTCCTCTCCACCCGCGGCGATAGCAGATTGGTTACGCTGCGCAGCGAGCGCGAGCGGGCCTCCGCCAACCTCGAATTCGAATCCGCCGCGGCGATTCACGCCCAGGTGCAGCGGGTGGAAGCGGTGCGTGCCCTGGCTCCCGAGCTGGTCCGCCCGCTCAGCCAGCTTCGCGCGGTGATCCTTCAAGCTTCGGCAAATCCGAACGAGGTCGCCGTCTTTCTCTTCGAGAATGGCCGGCTGCGCGGGCCGGCTGGGTTCTCGACGGCGGGAATGAGGATCCAGAATGAGCAGCCGGGGGTGAGTTCGCTCATTGCCGATCGGGCCGTGATCGCGCCCGTCTCAGAGGCCCCGCTCCAAGAAGCCTTGTCTCTGGATGCCGCCCTGCCCGAGGCCGCAGCCGACACTGGACTCGCCGCGCCCGCAAAGCTTCCCCGCGGCTTGCTCGAAGCCCGCATGGAGGCTGCGCTGGCCGCGCTGGCAGAGCCGAAGCAGGCTCTATCGCCGACCATCCGCCAGGGCCATCTCGCGCTGCTCAAGCGCTGGTACTACCGGCCCGAGGCCCGCCGCACCGGCGAAATCTTTTTTCCCGGCGCAGAAGGCCGCTGGCCCATCAAGGCCTTGCTGCGCGGCGTGGGCCGGGTGGCGGCGAAGATGCCGGCAACAGACGGCCACACCGGTGAGGCTGATCGGTCAAAAGAAGCGCCCGAATCCTGAGAACTTCCCGTGCTGGACCCAGCATCCGGCTTAGTCAGCCGCGCGCTCAAGCAGGCAAACAAAGAAGCCGTCGGTGGGCAGCGCGCCGGGGAACAGGCGGAGCGCGCCTTCGGGAGTGAGCGAGGCTTTCAGGCGATCCGCGCCGGAGGAAGTGAGAATGCCTTGAGCGAGCAAGGCCTCAATGGTGGATTCAAGCGAAATCTGGCGGACGCCTGGGATCTCAGCGAGGACTGCGGCGACAACTTGCTCATTCTCTTCGAGTTCCAGCGAGCAGGTGGAGTAGACGACGCGGCCGCCGGGCCGGACGGCGCGAAGGACGGCCAGAAGAATGGCGCGCTGGCGCTCGGCCTGGCTGGCGAGATCTTCGAGCCGGAGCCGGTGGCGAATCTCGGGGTTGCGACCGAGCGTGCCGGTGCCGCTGCACGGCGCATCAACCAGGGCGACGTCGAAGACGGAGTCTTCGGCAAGGGCGGCCGAGTCGATGAGCTGGCACTCGACCCGGTCGCCCAGCGGTGCAAGCCGCTGGCGCAACTGCTCGAACCGTTGCGGACTGGACTCGCAGGCGACGATGCGGGCCGTGGGGTTGCGCTCGGCCAGGATGAGAGTCTTGTTGCCGGGAGCGGCGCAGGCGTCGAGGATTCTTTTTCCAGCTTGGCCGGGATTCGCGCCGCCACAGCAGGCCAGTTCGGCGATCAACTGCGAACCCTCGTCCTGGAGGCGCAGGCGGCCCTCGCGAAATGCCGCGGAGGCGGTCACATCGCCGGAGGCCACCGTCCGCGCGGCGGCAAGTAGTTCGCCGGGCTGGAGATGAATGCCGGAGGCGGCAAGCTCCTCCTCTGTGGCCGCGTCAACGATGCGCAGGGTGAGCACAGGCTGGTTCTGGCCATGACGGCAGAGAGCACGGGCTGCTTCAAGGCCATAGAACCTGGCCCAGCGCTCGACCATCCAGGCGGGGTGGGAGTAAGCCAGCGCCAGATCGACGGGGGATTGTCCTGGAAGACCCTCCTCAGGGGCTAAAGCCCGCACTGATTCTACTGTACTTGCGGCACGACTGAAGTCGTGCCCTGATACAAAACCGGGTTTTTCCGCAGCTTGTAGAGCCCGCCTTAATTCTGCGCCGTTGACGTACGGGCCAAAGCTCGTACCCTTCAAAACTTCAGGGTTTCCAGCAGCCTGCGTAGCCCCGAGCTTGCGCAGCACGGCGTTGACCATGCCGGAGGCAAACCGGTGCCCGGCCTGCTTGGCCAGCTCCACGCTCTCGTCGATGGCGGCGCGGGCGGGAATGCGGTCCATGTGCAGAATCTGGAAGGCGCCCAGCCGCAGGGCGATCCGAATCTCCGGATCGAGCTTGCCGTTGGGCCGCTTGAGCAGCGCCTGCAACTGGTGGTCGAGCTGAATCTGCCAGCGCAGCACGCCGAGAACCAGCGCCGTGGCCAGGTTGCGATCGGACGCGGAAAGCGAATTGACCGCCTTGCCGCGGAGCAGATCGTCGGAATGCGATTGGCCGCGCTCCACGGCCATGAGCACGTTGAAGGCCGCCTTGCGAGCCGCGGAAATCTCCGCCGGGCGATTCTTCGGTGCGCGCTTCCTGGCGCCGGATTGCCGGGCAGCGCTCACTGCCTAGCCGCCCCGAGCCGCGTGCCGGCAGCGAGCGGGTTTCCGCGCAGGAACTCGGCTGCCGCGAGGCGCTTCTTGCCTTCGAGCTGCACTTCGAGGAGATCGATCCAGGTGCCTTCGGCACAGCGAACCAGGAGGCGATGGTTCTCAATGCGAATCTGGCCGGGTTCCGCTGGGCCTGACGTGGTGAGATCTGGCGCACCGGCCACTTCCAGCCGGTGAACGATCAGCTTCTTGCCGTCGAGCGTAGTGAAGGCTCCCGGCCAGGGTTGAAAGCCGCGCCAGCGGTTCTTGAGCTCGTGGGCGGTGCGGGCGGCAAAGTCCATGCGGCCGTCTACGCGGTCGAGAAGCGGGGCGAAGGTAGCAAAACTGTGGTTCTGAGGTGTGGGGCGGATGGTCCCGGCGGCCAGGCCGGCCAGGGTCTCGACCACCAGCGGCGCGCCCGCCTTGGCAAGCACCTCGAACAGCTCCACAGCGGTCTGCTCGGGAGCAATCTCGACCGTCTGCTGGAGAAGAATGGGACCGGTGTCCAGGCCTTCTTCCAGCAGCATGGTGGTATTGCCGGTGAAGGCGTCGCCATTGGCCACGGCCCATTGGATGGGCGCCGCGCCGCGGTACTTGGGGAGAAGAGAGCCGTGCAGGTTGATGCAGCCGAGCCGCGGAAGCGCCAGCATCCAGGGCGGAAGGATGCGCCCGTAAGCGACGACAACGATAGCTTTAGGGGCGATGGCTTCGAGCTGTGCGCGAAACTCGGGATTGTTGCGGATCTTCTCCGGCTGGGCAACGGCCAGCCCGGCGGCCAGGGCGGCCTGCTTGACCGGCGGAGCGGTGAGATGCTGGCTGCGGCCCACGGGCCGGTCGGGCTGCGCCACTGCCAGCGCAATCTCATGGCCCGCCGCAAGCAAACCTTCAAGCGTGGGAACCGCGAAACCGGGCGTGCCGCAGAAGACGACCTTCACGGCCTTACCACTTGCCTTCGCGCTGCAATTTGCGGATCTTGCGCAGATTCAGTTCGCGCTTCAGGGCGCTCATCCTGAAGATGAACAACATGCCGTCTACGTGGTCGATCTCGTGCTGGAAGCAGCGCGCCAGCAGGTCGTCGCCTTCCATCTCGAACCACTTGCCGTCCTGGTCCTGGGCGCGAATGCGCACCTTCGCCGCACGGACGACCTTCTCGCGAATTTCAGGGAAGCTCAAACAGCCTTCCTCCTCGTAAAGCTTGCCCTCGTTGAAGATAATCTCCGGATTGGCCAGGACCAGCCTGTCTTTGGGATCTTTGCCCATGCTGAGGTCGATCACGGTTAAGCGCTTCGACACGCCCACCTGCGGGGCGGCCAGGCCAATGCCCTTCGAGGCGTAAGTGGTCTCGAACATATCCGCGGCCAGCTTGCGCAGTTTATCGTCGAATTCGCTGACCGGCTCGCCGGGCCGCGAGAGTATCGGATCGGGATACTTGAGAATCTTGAGAATCATTTCTGTGCTTCAATAGCTCCGTATCTGTTCGATGTATCCGTCGAAGTTTCGTTTCAATTCCAGCGCCGAATCCCCGCCGAACTTCCGCTGGGCCAGGTCGGCGATGGTCAAGGCTACCATTGCCTCGGCGGCTACGCCGGCGGCCGGCACCACGCAAATGTCGCTGCGCTCATAGCTGGCAGTGGTTGCCTCGCGGGTGTCAAAGCGCACCGATTCCAGCGGCCTGCGCAGCGTCGAGATGGGCTTCAGGTAGCCGCGAACCACAATATCCTCGCCGTTCGATACGCCGCCCTCGATGCCGCCGGCGTTGTTCCGCGGGCGGGTGAAGCGGGTGGGGCTTTCGGTCGGCTGCGCGGCGTAGTGGATGGGGTCGTGGACAACGGAGCCAAAGGATTCGGCAGCCGTCACTCCGCGGCCGATTTCGACGGCTTTGACAGCCTGCAAGCTCATCACCGACCAGGCAAGCAGCCCGTCGAGGCGCTCGTCCCAGTTGGCGTAGGTGCCCAGGCCGGCGGGAACGCCGTGCGCCACCACCTCAAAGACGCCGCCTACGGTGTCTCCGGTGCGCGACACCTCCTCGACCTCTTCCTTCATGCGGGCCTCGGTGGCGGCATCGACGCAGCTGAGCACAATCTCGGCCTTGGCGGCGACGGCGGCGATCTTATCCCACGCGGCTGCGCGGTCGAGCTCGACGCGGCCTATCCGGATGACGTGGCTGGCGATCTCGATGCCCAACGTCCGCAGCATCAGCTTGGCAAAGGCTCCGGCGGCCACGCGGGCGGTGGACTCGCGGGCCGAGGCGCGCTCCAGCACGTAACGGGCTTCGGGAAAGTTGTACTTGAGTGCGCCGGCTAGGTCGGCGTGGCCGGGGCGCGGCGAGGCGACCGCCTGGTGCCTGGCGGGGTCGCCGGCTTCCACGGGCAGCTTCTCTTCCCAGTTCTTCCAGTCGCGGTTGGCGATCTCGATGGCGATGGGCGAGCCGATGGTCTTGCCGTGGCGCACGCCGGAGAGGATGTGGGCCTTGTCGGACTCGATCTTCATGCGCCCGCCGCGCCCGTAGCCCTGCTGGCGCCGCCACAGCTCGCGGTTCACGAAGTCGAGATCGACGGACACGCCGGCGGGGAGACCGGAGACGAGGGCGACGAGAGCCTCTCCGTGGGATTCGCCGGCGGTTGAGAAACGAATCATATTAATTCGATTGTAACGGGGAGAACAGGGAACAGGGAGTAGGGAATAGGGAACAGGGAATAGGGAGTAGGGAATGGGGAATAGGGAACAGGGATCAGGGATCAGGGATCAGGGGTCAGGAATCAGAGATCAGAGATCAGCTGCGGCGCTGAGTTGACCGTCTCCCTTCGTAATCACAGGCCGCCGCGGATTGGGCGCTCTCTCATTCCCCCAGGCCAACGCGATCCATCGACGAAGAAAACAGCGATCACTTAGCTGGCGGCACGGCGGCGTTGTTCTTCGCCCAGTCGGGGATGAACGAGGGCAAATAGCCCCATCCCTTGCCATTCAACCTCTTTCCAGCGTCGAGCACCGTGAATTTCCCCGAGCCCTCCATATCGTAGAAAAAGACGGATGTGGCGGCGGCAAGTTCGTGCCGCTCACCGTTGTAAATGGCCTCTTCTGCGTAACTAATGCGGTATGCAAAGACCCGACCGCCGCAATCGAACGACCATAGAACCATGATCCTGATCGGCGAGTCATCTAGCACAAGTCTGCCGGGGTGGTCCTGAGGGCACCATATCTCCGGAATATTGGTTTGCGCGTCCGCCGGTTCCAAGATGGTGACGAACACGCCTGGCAAATCGGTCAATGTTGCCCGCTGTTTGACCTTCGCCCCGTGCACTCCGGGTACGGTCCAGCCGTCCTTCTTATAGACCTCAGAGAACGTGCAGTTCGGAGTCGCATCCTTGGGCGCAGGCTGCTGAGGAAATGCAACACTGGTTCCGAGAAGAACAAGAGCGCTTGCAAATGGTGCACGAAGCATACGCAATACCCCCTGTGGTCACTATTTGCGACGAACTGTCGCCCAGCGGCTGCGATCAACGACCGGACTACGGAAAGATTCCGCTATCCGCAGGCTCCTGACCCGTGACCCCTGTTCCCCGATCCCCGATCCCTGTTCCCTGACCACTGATCTCTGATCCCTATTCCCTACTCCCTGCACTACCGCAAATCGATCAGCTGGATCGTCTCCAGAAACACATCGCCGTCGATCGTCAGGCTGCGGGCGCTGATCTTGTCCATGGTGTCCTGGGCGGTGTGGTGGAAGCTGTTGTTGGGGCCGTAGTCCAGGTCGATCACGTCGATCGAAGGCACACCGCGCTGGACAAAGGGCAGGTGATCGTCTCCGACCTCCTCCTCGGTCTGAAAGAAGTGGTGACCGTAACCGAACTTGTTCGCGGCCTTCGTCATCAAAGCGACCAGCCAGTCCGCGGAGCGGCTTTCGCGCTGAATGTCGAGGTCCTTGTCGCCGATCATGTCGGCCAGGATGAAGGCCTTGATGCGGCCGAGGGTTCCATCGCCCGCCCATTTGGCGGCCAGGTGGCGGGTGCCATAGAGGGAGTCGGAGTCCGTCCACTGGGGCAGAATAGACTCTTCGCCATCGTCGAAGAGCAGCCAGACCGAATAGCCTTCCAGCTTCTTTCCGCCTGCGGTCTGGGCGCGCAACCGGTCGGCGATGGCCAACAGCAGGCCGGTCGTCGAGCCGCCGTCGTTGGCGCCCACGAAGTTGATCTTCCTGAGCCAGTAGTTGGTTTCGTAATGCGTGGCCAGCACAATGACGCCGTCCTTCTTGCCAGGGAAGCGAACGATGAAGTTGCGCATGGCCACAGGCCCGATGGGCGTATCGGCCGTGAAGGCATCTTCTTCAAGCTGGTCGCGCTTGAACTGGCTGCGCAGGAACTCCTCGGCCTTGGCGTGCCCAGGGCTGGTGGGCCAGCGCGGGCCGATAGCCACAAACTGGCGGGCGTACTCCAGGGCGCGGTCGCCGCTGAAGTGCGGAACGGAATCCTGGTCGAGAGTTGTGGATTCCCACCCGGCATTCTCCAAGGTCTTAATGACGAGACCTGGGACACCCTGCAAAATGAGGAAGAAGAAAGGATCACTTTGCGGCCTCCTTGGCCTTTTTTGCCCTGCGCCGCGATGGATGAACCCACCATGCCACGCCGATGCCAATCAGATAGAGCGCCAGCATGGGAAGGGCATAGATGCACATGGTCCAGGGATCGGGGCTGGGGCAGATGACGGCCGCCACCAGGAAAACCGCCAGAATCGCGTAGCGGATGTTCTTCCACAGGAACTTTGGGCTGACAATGCCGAACATGGCCAGGAAGAAGATCAG
Source organism: Occallatibacter sp. (assembly GCA_050014455.1). GTDB lineage: Bacteria > Acidobacteriota > Terriglobia > Terriglobales > Acidobacteriaceae > Telmatobacter. The sequence goes on along the minus strand of JBEKDH010000038.1, from coordinate 39,818 downwards.
CACCGGCATCTCAAAGCTGATGCCCAGGCCCAGAATGATCGAGAGGAAGAAGCCGCTGTACTCCTCGATGGTGACCATGGGGGTGAAGTTATGGCCGAAGTCCACGATCAGGATTTTTAGCGCACCAGGCAGCACCCAGAAATAGCCGAAGGCGGCGCCGGCCAGAAAAAGCCCCACCGTGGCCGCCATGAAGGGGACCACAAACCGCCGCTCCTTCTGGTAGAGCCCCGGCGCAATGAATAGCCACACCTGGTAGAGAATGAACGGCGAGGCCAGAATCGCTCCCCCGATCAGCGATACCTGCATGTAGATGTTCAGGGGGTCCATGGGGTGGGTGAAGACCAGCGTCTTGTTGATATGGGTGAGCGGAGCCTGTACCAGGGCAAAGAGCCGGGCATGGAATATCCAGGCCACGAAAAAGCCCACTATGAGGTAGATGGCCGAGTGAACGATGCGGCGCCGCAGCTCCTCCAGATGCTCCATCAGGCTCATGCCGGGGAGTTCCGCGCGCTGGGTCACCGCCGCCCGCGCCTTGCCGATTGCCTCAGCGGGATCAACCATGGCTGGCTTGCTCCGTGGCTGCAGCGGTCCGTTCTGCTGCCGGGGCTTCTCCCGCAACCGTCGGGGACTGTTCCTCTGCCACGGCAGTCGCTGAGCGGTCATCCAGGCTGGTCCCTAGATCAATCCCCGCTCCGGAAACCTTCGCAAGCTCCTCCTCCAGCCTCCATGGCTTCGCCGCAGGCACCGGCTTGCCCGTCGAAGGCGGCTGAATTCGTGGATAGCTCTCTTCCACCTGAGCTTCGGCGGCAGGCGCTATCGCCGATCGGTAGGCGGCCTCTTCAGGGTAGGGGCTTTCGGTTGCTGCCGGCGCCGTTTGCACATCCTCATCGGTTGACGAAGCGGGTGCTCCAGGTCTCGCTTCTGAGACCTGGGAGTCTAACGCCGGCTGCACTGACGCGGCCGGCGCCAGCGCCCGCAGCCGTTCCTCTTCCTTCTTGCGCCGGTCGGCCTCTTCGGCCGAGCGCAACTCCTCTTCCATCTGATACTTGAAATCGTTCGAGGCCTTGCGAAACTCGTACATCAGCTTGCCAATCTGACGGCCGATCTGCGGAAGCCGCCGCGGCCCGAAGACCACCAGCGCCAGCACCATCAGGATCAGCGAGTCTGCCCATCCCATCGTGGCGAGTTCGATTGTCGACCGTGTAACCATGAAGGTTCATGATACCTGCCCGCGCGAGCCGCTCACAAACCGCCGGCTCCGGCCCGCCCGCATTGGGATGTCTTCGCCGGCTGCAGATTCATTCGAGTAAATTGAACCGTGAGCATCTTCGCTTCGACATAAATAACGAATGCACATGAATGGCGGAAATCGAATCCGGTATGAATGGCTCGCGCTTCGCTGCCAGAGTGGCGAAGAGGGAGCATTCGAGGACCTGATTGCGGTGATGGAACGGCCCTTGCTCTATTACGCAACCAGTCTGACCGGCAATCCGGACAGCGCGCTCGACGTTCTTCAGGAGGTGTGGATCAAGGCCTTCCGCGGCATCCGCAAGCTGAAGGATCCCGGCTCGCTACGCTCGTGGCTGTACTCCATAACGCATGGAATCGCGGTCGATCGCATCCGCAGGAACTATGCGCGAGAGCAGGCCGAGAAGGTCCAGTTCGAGGACTTCGAGGAAGCCGGAGAACCGTCGTTTGCCGAAGAAGATGCCGCCGCCATTCATCGGGCATTGAGTCAAATCGGTCTCAGGCATCGCGAGGTTCTGGTCCTGCATTTTCTTGAGGACTTGTCCCTGGCGGAGATCGCAGCGGTTGTGGGATGCACCGAAGGCACCGTCAAATCCCGCATCCATTACGCAAAACGAGCCATGAAGGAAATTCTAAGTGGAGGTGGTTATGGAACAGGGAAGTAGGAGTATGCGCGACCGTTTGCTGGCGAGCTTGCCTCAGCCGGAGGATCTTGCGGCCTACCGGGAGAAAGTGGCCTCCGGGCTGGAGAAGAACGAGAAAGCGCTTCGCCGCGAGAGGTGGATTTCCGTTGCCCTCTGGATCTACGCGGTTGCTTTTATAACGATCCCGCTCACCATGGGCTGGCTGCGCCTGGATACGCGCGGCGGTTCCGCGTTTGGGTGCGGGGCATTCTTCTTGCTTGTTGTTGCCGCTGTCCAACTGGTAAATCACGTTACTAGCGCGAGCCGGACGCAGATTCTGAAAGAAGTCAAGCAGGTCCAGTTGCAGGTGCTCGAACTCCAAGCCTCACTCCAAAAAGGTGCGGGCCAATGAACAATTCCGCTGCATCCCCGGCTTCGTCTTTGAAGCCCAGGGTGCAGCGGAAGCCTGATCCACGCCGGTCGCCGCTGAAAATCCGGAAGACAGCGGTTCTAAGTCGAGGGAGTAGCGGGGAATGCAGCGCAGTTCCTCCCGGAGGGAGGAAGCGAAAATAGCCCATGGTAAAACCCTGGAAGAGCATTCGCCCGATAGATCACCGCCCTGTAGAGGCGATGTGAAGCCCTTGCGACGGATCGCTGAATTCAGCGATCCGCCGAGAGAGCATTCGCCCCGCCCCTCCGGGGCGGATGACTCTCCTTTTGCCTCTTTCCCAAGGCTGCGCTACGCTTGCCCTGGGCTATTCTCGACGGCTCCCTCCGGGAGCAGACCGACGGGCTGCTCATCGGATGGTCGACGGCGAGGGCAATTCAGGATTGCTGGCCGGAAGAGTGTACTTGCCAGCCGGGGATCTTCGCTGTACTATCGAAATAGCCTATCAAGCGGCTGACGCGAGCCACCCGAAACGGGCAGAGCGCGCTCGCCGCTGTGCAAGGAAGTTTTGCCGCGCTGTTCCTATGTCATTCAGCACTCGCGGCGAAAGCTCCCATAGGAAGGGCATTACCTGAAGAAGGTGCTAGCCGCGCCGTTTCAATTCCGACAGAAGGGCCAGCATTGGGCCCGGCAAAGGGTCTGACAAGCGGAGGGATTTCTTCGAGGCTCTTGGCGAAGAAGGCGGCGAGGTGGCAAGGCTTGTGGAGATACCTGGATTGCGCTCGGGGCGTGGCTCCGGGTCAATCTGCTCAATTTCCTCAAGTGACTGGACCGGCGGCAGGCAAAGTAAGCTCAGCGACGGCTAGAGAATGGCTGAAGCCAAAAACTCAATGCATCAAATAGCACAGTGTCAGGAAGTACACGCATGACGACAGAATCGACCCAGCCCCAGTCTGAACTGGAGCCAGCACCGGCCAGTGGCCAAGTGCAGTCGCAAGGGCATCGGCGCCGCCGGCGCCGCCGCAAGAACAAATCCAGCCAAGCGAGCGTTTCCCCGGTACAACAGGCGCAAGCTCCGCCGCAACCACCTCAGCCGCCCCCTCAGCCCAAACCGGTCGCGGTCAGCCAGAGTCGTCAGGCGCACCCCAGCCAGGGACAGGGACGAAAGAAGAAGAAGTTCTTCCAGAAGGGTTCCGCCACGCCTGCCCAGCCCGGCAACAGCACCTCCGCACCGTCGCAGGGCAAGCGCAGGAGTAAACAGAAGGGGCCGCGGGAGTTTGTCGGTCCCATGGACCACAGCTATCGCATTGTCAACGGCAACGTGGCCGACGGTCCGCCCTCGACGATTCAAGTGGGAAACAACGGCCACGGCGGCCATTACCAGGACGCCTACGAGGCGCCTGCGGCAACTCCAATCCGCGAGGATGCGCCCACCCGCATCTTCTGCTTCATTGAGGATCTCTTCTTCCAGGCCAAGATCCAGGAAAACTCGCGCCGCCTGGGCGTGAAGGTTGAGTTCCTCAAGGGCGACAAGGAGTCAGTGGCCAGGCTTACCGATCTGCCCGAGGCCGAGCGGCCCACGCTGTTGGTCTTTGACCTGAACAACCTGAGCGCCAAGCCGATGACGCTGATCCCCAAATTCAAGTCCAAGCTGAAGAAGGCAACTTCGATCATCGGCTTTCTTAATCATCTGCAGGGCGACCTGAAGATGAAGGCTCTGGAGGCAGGATGCGACTCGGTGATGCCGCGCTCCGCCTTCTCGCAGACCCTGCCCAACCTCCTCCGCCGCTATGGGATGGAAGAGGAAGAAGAATACGCCCAGCAGCCGATGTGAGCTGGAGACGGCAAAAGCTCAAAGAAAGAGGAATCTCCCAGTATGGGAGATCCCTCTTTCTTTGAGCGGAGGGTCTATCCCGGGGGCCAGGTAAGCGGGCGGCCGCCGAGCAGGTGCAGGTGGAGATGGTCAACGGTCTGGCCGCCGTCCTGCCCGGTATTCACGACGATGCGGTAGCCGCCATCCAACTGCTTGCTGCGGGCGATCTCTGCCGCCGCCGAAAGCAGGTGGCCGAGCAGCGCGGAGTCGTTCCTGTCGGTATCGTCGAGCGAGCTGATGTGCTCGCGCGGCACAATCAGCACATGCACCGGCGCCTGGGGGTTGATATCCGCGAAGGCGTAGCCAAGATCGTCCTGAAAAACAGCCGCCGATGGAATGCTTCCCTCGATGATCTTGCAGAAAAGACAGCTCATAACGACCCCAGTGTATACGCGCTGCTTGCCACTGGGGAGTAGCATCCTTGGTACGCGGGCCGGCACCGTTCACGGCTTTGCGCGCAGCTTCAAAATGGCAAGTGGGGAAAGCAGTCCTGCGTTGCGCGTTTCTTTGCTTCGGAATTGCCCTGCTCAAGCCGGCTCCGGCGGATCGAGCCGAGTCAGGCCGATTCGAGAATCATGTTTGCATATTGAATCGTGTCCGCGGTGCGAATCAGGCCGATGGCTCCGGGCACGCGCTTTTTAAACTCGATGTGCGGCTCATAGGCAAGTGGAATACCGCTCAAAGCCGCTTCGAATTCACGGCAGGTCTCAGCGCTGTTTGCGGCGCGGAACTCCTCGGCCATGAAGGCATTGCCGATGCTGAAGTTGGCGCGAATCGCCCTGAGCACGTCGAGTACGCGCGGTAGATCGTCGATGAGCGAAATATCGACGGTTTCAACATCGGGCCAAAACGGGAAGCCCCGGTCGGCAATGACCAGCGTATTGGTGTGGCGCACGCGGCTGAGCAGAGAATTGATGCCCGGATTCAGGATGCCTGACTTCAACATGCTATCGGAGCTCCTTGCCGGATTGGTCGATTCGCGCCTGGCCGGTTCTCGCGTCCAGGCCAATCCTTTGCCCCAGTCTATGCATCGAGCCTATGAGCGTACAAATGAGGAAGGTCGCAAGGCGCCACACAAAAGTCATGGAAGCTCAAGCTGAATGTCGATCTGACCGGCGGCCTGGTCTTGATGGGCCGTGACCTGATCCGGCATGTTTGCGGGATGGTTCAGGAACGGCGCATTCGCGGCAAGCCATTTTGCAAGAAGTTGCGGGTTGTACGGCTTGCCCTGAAGGCTCGTCCAGGCAGCAAGCAGCGCCTTCGCCGTGCCCACGCGCGGCTCTACCCCATCCAGGATCAGGCGTCCGAAGTCATAGCGGTTGCCTTCATCGACATCGATCGTCAGATCGATAACGCGGCGCACTTCGTCGATCCGCGGCAGAGGCATAGCTCCGAAGTTGACATATCCCTTTTCCAGGTACAGATCTCTTAGCGCTTCGAGTCCCTTGCCGACGCGGGTGGCATTGAAGAGGCTGCCTGCTTCGATCGGAAACTGCCGGCGAAGTTGATCCGGCGGGAAGACCGTTGCCCCTTGAAAGGCGATCTGTCCAAGACGGTATTGCGCGCCGGGCTTAACCTGGATGGAAACGTCGGCGGAGCGCGGCAGAGGGGCCTCACTGATTGAGGCAAGCTGCGGGGATTCGGCGTGAGCGGAGTAGTAGCCTAGGTCGCGCAGATTCTGACGGACGCGTTCGGAAAGCTCCTCCAAAGAGTAGGTTTCGCCTTGCAGCGAATCCTCGATGCGCTGGCGATCGGCTTCGGGCAGATCGCTGGCAACGATGGTCAGTGCGCGCACCTGGACTGCCGGCTCCGGCGCTTGAGGGGAGTCCTGCGCCAGTCCGAAACTGGCGAATACCCATAGAAAAAGGGAGCAGATCACGATTCGCATCTTGCGGTCTCCTTGCCAGCTCCGAGGGTGGGTGAGCGGCTGAACGGGCAGCAATTGGGCGAGAACCTTCGCGAGAACTTGGACGGATGAGCCGGCAAAAAGTGTTTGCCGCGCGTGGGGAATGCGCAGCGGGTCATGCAACCCCGGTTATTGCACCGTCAGGGCCAGCGTTGTGGAGTTCGTGATGGCGGTTACGCCGTTGCTGGATTGCCCGGTAACGGTCACCGTGTACGTGCCGGCAGGAGTGGCGGGATTGATGGGCGGGCCGTGGTTGTAATAGTCGTAGCGCGCGTTGCAGGCGGTTGCGCCCAGAACGGCGACAAAGGCCACCAGGGCCAGCAGCGACAGGCGGTTGAGCCACGCGCGGCGACGCGCTCCCCAGGCCAGACCGCCCAGCCCAAGCGCACCGGGAAGCAGAAACGCCCAGTTCACGCCGGCGGCGCCTGGACGAGCAGCCGAGGCGGAAGAAGCCACCTGGGTGACAATGACCATCGCGCTGGTAACGGCGGCGGTGGCATTGGGAAGAATCTCGACGTTTTCCGGTGTAAATGTGCAGGCAGCCTGATCGGGAAGGCCGGAGCAGGAGAGCGTAACGAACATCGGCACCGACAACGCGGAGCTGTTCTGAGGCGTAATGGAGGCGGTCAGGGTTCCCGACTGGCCGGGGGTCAGTGTCATTGTTGCCGGTGAAACGGTGACCAGGAAATTGGGCGTGGAGCTGGCCTGAGCCTGCACCTGAGCCGCCCGCGAGACCGAACCCCGGTGAGTGGCGTCGCCGGCATACGATGCAGTCAGAGAGTGATCCCCGGCGGGCAAGCCAACCACTACGCTGGCCTTCCCCTGGGCATCGAGCGCCGCGCCGGCCAATTGCACGCCATTGTCGCCGATGGCCACCGCGCCGCTTGCCGGAAGCCCATCCTCGCCGTTTACGGTCACTGCGACGGTGGCCTGCGTGCGTCCAGCCAGATCGCGGGTCTCCGCGGTCAGCGCGGTCTGCGTGGCCAAGCTCTGCCCGCTTTCGGCCCCCAGCGCAAGCGCGGGCATCGACAGCGCGATCACCAATCCTGCAACCAACTCAAGCCGCGGACCGCGGCAGACAATGCCTCTCACGTGCGCCTGCTCCAAATCTCAAGAAAAAATCCCGTGCCGCCCAATAGCCGCAGCGTAGAACCCTATTGTATCCGGCGAGGCCGCGCCAGAGCTATTGCAGGCACATTCTTTGGACGAAGGGCAGACGGGAATGGCGCGGCTCTCGGCTCCGAATCGAGCGCCTGGGGAGATCGGAACTCCGATTCGGGCGCCGAAACGGGCCGGGATACTACAATAGGCGCCATGATCGCTCACTTGCGCGGAAAGCTCATCCACAAGCAGCCCGGCCAGGCCATCGTCGAGGCGGCGGGCGTGGGCTACGACGTCACCATCTCGGTGCCCACCTTCACGGCGCTGCCCGGCGTCGGCCTTGAGGCCGCGCTGCACATTCATACCCAGGTGCGCGAAGACCAGATTGCGCTCTTCGGCTTTCTCGATCGCGAGGAAAAGCGGCTCTTCGAGCGGCTGATCACCGTGGCCGGCGTAGGGCCCAAGCTGGCTATTGGCATCCTCAGCGGCCTTCCCGTCGAGCGCGCGGTGCAGGCCATCCGCGGCCACGATCACGCCCAGCTTGTGCGGATTCCCGGCGTGGGCAAGAAGCTGGCCGAGCGCCTGGTGGTCGAGCTGAAGGACAAGCTGGATGATTTTGCCGCCGCGCCGGTTCGATCCGCCGTGCAGGGGCCGGCCGCGGAAGATGTGCTGTCGGCGCTGGTCAACCTCGGCTATCAGCGGCCAGCGGCGGAGAAGGCGATCCAGCAGGCCGTGGCCAAAGACGCCGCGCTCGGCGCAGATTTTGACGGGCTCTTCCGCGGCGCGCTGAAGCTGATCCGATAGACGCTGTGTGCCACCCGCTTGCAATCGTTGATTAGACACATTCAGGGGCCAATGGCAGGCTGTTGTTGAGCCAGTGCAGGTAGGTATCGACGCTGTGGTAGCAGCCGAGATTCTTCTTAGCAAAGAGCCATGAGTCGAAACTGTAGGCCACGGCGACGTGCTCATAGTCGAGGATGAAGGGGATGGTCGGCGGCAGCTTGGGGACTACGTCGCGGATATTGACGATGCGCCAGGAGGTGAGCGGCAAGGCATCGAAGACGTGCTTGAACTCCAGATTGCCTACTTTGGGCGAGGCCAGGGTGCTGATCAGCGAGATGTCGAATTTGTGCTTGACGCTGTTCTCGATGACAAAGAGCGTGGCGAGCGCGGAGCCGAGGCTGTGACCGGTGACTACGGTCGGACGGTCGCGGCGGGTGCGGCCCGGGGCTAATTGGCGCACAACGCCGCGCTCGGTCTCGCGCCGCAGGGCGAGCTGCTCGATCTGATCGCCGAAGGAGCCGGTGAGTTCGGGCTCCGGGGCAGCGGCTGCCTTTCCGGGCGCGATGTGCGGCACCGGCACCACCTTCATGGTGGAGTAGATGTTATCGAAGCCGAAGGCCACGCGGCCGGCGGAGGGCAACTGCTTGAACGGCACCATGACGATGGACGCGGCGTCGTCGAGCCACTCGATGATGCCCTCGGTGCCGCGGATGGCGATGATGCGGTTGTCGGGGTTGGCGATCTCGTGCACGACGATGCCGTAGAACTTCGGATCCTCGATCTGGAAGAGGAAGTCCGACATGTCGATCCAGGCGGAGAGCTCCCATCCGGGAGGAATGTTCTTGGGGGCGGGACGGAGATTGTCCTCGTCGGCCTTGAACATGTCATAGGCGGCTGCAACGAACTGGCCGTAGAAAGCTGCCAGCTTGGGGTCGAGGGGAGTGGTCATGTGTGCCTCCATGGCGCGTTCTATGCAGAGATGGTACCGGCGAGCGCGGCAAAGCTCAAGTCAATTTTCCGCTATGGGCGAAGGAACGCCCGGCGTACAGCCGCCGACACTTCCCCGGCACATTCCCTGGGTCGGCCGGAATGGAGCCCCGTACGTTTGGCAGGTTATGCACCCGCCAGTGCGGACGAATGGAAGGATGTTTTCTACAAGGAGAAATCGCGATCCGAGGTAACAGATCAGTTGGAGAAAGGGAGACGGACGGCCGGGGTGGCGAAGCCGGGGGCTCCCACCCTTTCCCCAGGTGCGCGAAAGGAAGGAGTACCCACACTGGGGGCAAGGTCAACAGTCAAAAGCACCTTGGGTGCGCCACCCGCCCAACTCAGTTTCAGCTAGCCGGCTACCTGCTCATAAATGCCATCAGCCTGTCGATATAACCACGCAGTTGAGCGTCGTTGATGGCTTCGGTGGCCCATGCTTTATTCGTACCGAGGTGGTGGTAGCGATTCCCGTATTCTGTGAGGTCGCGGAGCTCATCAATGTAGTGGCGGCTTAGGATCTGGTTCGGTTGGCCGACGCGTTGCTCGCAGAGGCCGCGGAACGGTCCAAGTTGGGAGCCAGGACGAAAAGTATCTGGGCAGGAGACTCGCAGAAATGCTTCGAGGTGCGGGCGAATTGAGCTCGCGACTTCACGGTTGTTGAGATTCACGGGCCCATTTCTTAAGTATTGCAGCAATAACTCGTGCCGTATGTCATGTTCGCTTACGCGGTCCGAGTTTATATCCCAGACTGCAAGTGCAGAGCCCGACTGGCCGCGCACTATGCTGATTGCTGTACATAGCGTTTGGTCTATTCCGGAGTATAGGTCACAAAGGAAGGCTTTGTTATGCGAAAGGACGATCAGCTGGTCGACTCGCTCTCCCAGCCGTCTTGCGTGCTGGACAGTAGCGAGACTGCGGTGGTCGTCGAGGCTTGATGCTGGGTCGTCGATAACGACGATTTTGTTTGCCAGTTGCTGGTCGTGATCTATTGACGCGAAGAAGAATGCAAGCGCGAGAGTATTGCGGTCACCACTGCTTAGCGTACTTCGAAAAGAGGGCTCCCCGACTTGGGAGGTTCCACCTGTGACTGGGACAGTCGCGTTGTCAATCACTACGTTGTACGTGCAGGTCGGCCCACCAACAGTATCGCGAGGCGTGACCTGGCCGATGCGAAACCCGGTGTTAAAGAGCGCTAGATAATCGTTCACCGATTTTTGATATTGGGGGAAAACGGCTGTTCTGTACTGGCGCAGAGCCTCTTTGGCGCGTTCTCGTCTTTGCTCCGTGAGCGTTTTTGCGGCTTTGGCCAGCAAGTAAGCTTCGCAGAGCCCAGCTGTCGGGGGCAGGTACCTTGCTCGCGCCGCTCTAAGCCGATTTAGCTCGTTCTCAATGACTTGGATGTTTGCTGTTGCGGCTGTACGCTTGACCTCCTGGATCGCCAGGTTTGCAGCGACGAACCGCCGATTGAGTTGAACTATCTCGGCAGCGTGAGCATTGAAGGATTCGATGGAGCCGAGTTCTGCTGCGGAGAGAGTTCTTTGTTCCAGCGGTGCCATGCGCTTCGCACCCAGTGCATGCAGTAAAGCATCTCTCGCGGCGATCCGGTGCTCGGTAATCTGAGCGGCGTTTATTGCGATAGGCTCTAAGGGCGTGAATTCACCCCAAAAGATATTGGTATCTCTTGCTGCCGTCACAGCCCGTTCGAAGGCTGCAAGGCTTACGCCGCTGTTTTCTCTTTCGACACTGGAAATAGCTTCCAAAACTGATTGCCTCAGGTTGGCATATTCTTCGCTAAAGTAGGCGCGGTAGTCGTCGATTCGCGGAGAGCCGCTTAAGGGCTGCTCGCAAAATGGGCAATCCGCGTTCTTCTCGGCGCCCGACAGAATTTGCATACCCGTAGAGATCCATTCTTCCCCATGCTCTCCGAGGGCTCTGCAATGTTGATGTACCCTTTCGATCGCACCCGCGTCGAGTGCAGCCAGGTCGCGGCTCAGAATAGCGTTGATTGCGCTGGAATCAATTGGTGGGAGTTCAACCTCAGTGAACAGATTTGTCCGTTGAATTGCGGTTGCCTGACGTGCGGAGCGTAGGGACTGCTCCGCACTCCCTACGGCTTGATCGAGGCCGGCAACCGCCTGAAGAGAACAAAACTCATCCAGTGAAAGGCCGTGTCTTTCCGCTGCCGGGATCGCCTGCCCTGTGTTTTGGATATTCGTATTGTCTCTCGTAATTTGCTCGACGGCGTCTTGAAGTTCTTTGTTCAACGCCACGCCCTGCGCGCCAAGGATCAACTCGTGTAGGTTTTGCCGATGCTCAGGATCCACGGCTAGCCCTGAGTGAACATTTTCGTCGACGAAGCGGTCGTCAAAGATCGATATTCCAGAAAGTGTCCGGTTCCAGTTGGTGTGCTGAAAAATGGCATCCGGCGGGCCACCTGAACACTCAAGAACCGCATGCGGGGGATTGGCGGTTCCGAGCCTCCGGCGTTCCGCAATGGGAAACGGGTCCCCGGTCGCGAGCGAACGCAAAATTGCGCTTAACGTTGTCTTTCCTCTTCCGTTTTCAGCAAATATAAGAGTGTACCGGCGCAGGCGGATGGTCGCGGCGGTGGCTGAGTCAAATACGCCAACATTACGAAGCAGACGAAGACAGTCGATCATTCTTCCACACCCAGTTCCGAAGCCTCAGATGCTTCGAGCAAAGTCTACCACTACTGTTTGCATCCACAAGTTGGCATAGCAGGAGTCTTCCGGGATCTCGGAGCTCCGAGCAGATTGGCAGTGATCGGCAGCTGACCCTCGAAGCTCCGCCGGTTCAATTTCTGCAATGAAATGAGAATGCTATAGACTGGCATCCATCATGCCTCGCCCTGCCAAACCCGCCGCATCCGCGCCCGCTGCCCACCTTCGTCCCGAGGGGCTTGCCTTTCTGCGCGCGCTGGCCCGCAACAACGACCGCGAGTGGTTCACGCAACGCAAGGGCATCTTCGAGGCCGAGCTGAAGGAGCCGATGCTGGCCATCGTCCGCGAAGTCTCAGCGGCGATGGAGAGCTTTGCGCCGGCCTTTGTGCGGCCCGCGGAGAAGTGCCTCTTCCGCATCTATCGCGATACGCGCTTCAGCGCCGACAAGCGGCCCTACAAAACCCATGTGGCCGCATGGTGGTCGCATCAGGGCTTCGACAAGACCTCCGGGGCGGGCTACTACTTCCACGTCAGCGCCAAGGAGGTGGTGATTGCCGCCGGAGCGTACATGCCGGAGAAGGATCAGCTGGCCGCCATCCGCCACTGGCTGCTCGATCATCACGCGGAGTTCCGCAGACTCTTGCAGACGGCGGCGATCCGCAAGACATTTTCGGAGTTCGAAGGGAACGCGCTTACCCGGCCGCCCAAAGGCTTTTGCCGGGACCATCCGGCGATCGACCTGATCCAGTGCCGCCAGTGGGGACTGAGCACAACGCTGCCCGCAAAAGCCGCCCTTGAGCCGGAGTTTGCCGCCACGCTGATTCGCCATTTCAGGCTGGCCGCGCCGGTGGTGGATGCTCTCAACACGCCCATTGCCGCCGCTGTTGCGCCGCGCAAGAAGGTGCTCTTTGGGCTGAAATAGCCGGGTTCCTCGGTGGCTCCTTTCGCGGGCATCCGCGCGCGCGCCGGCACACCAAACCCGTAAAAACAGGGGAAAACCGGGCATAAATGGGGCAATTCCGCACAAATCCCAAAGAAAACTGTGGAAATCGCGGTTTTTCGATTGACTTTAACCACTCCGAAGCCGCATTGTAACCATCGACGGGGTTCACCGAACCCGCATGAATACAGGGGAAACGTGCAAGCGTCGCCTGGGTCGCACTCCCTCCATGCGGTACGCATAACGCAGCGGAAGCCCGGCAACACAGGCCGCCCCGAGGGGTCGCCCAGAAGGAGAACATCACATGGCAACTGGATTGACCAAAACCGCCCTGACGCGGCTACTGGCCGAGAAGCTGGAACTGACCAACAAGCAAGTCGCAGCCTTCCTGGATACCCTGGCGGAGACCGCCATCAAGGAAACCAAGAAGAACGGCGTCTTCGTAATCCCCGGCATTGGCCGCCTGGTGAAGGCAGAGCGCAAGGCGCGCATCGGCCGCAACCCGCAAACCGGCGCGGCCAGCCGCAACCCGCAAACCGGCGCGGCCATCAAGATCAAGGCCAAGACGGTGGTCAAGTTCCGCGTGGCCAAGGCCGCCAAGGACGTGATCGCCCCTGTCAAGAAGTAGCATTTCCGGGCCGCGTAGAAGAGACAGCAATTTGGACTGGCGCATCGGCAAAGGGAAGGAGCCACTGGCTCTTTCCCTTTGTTGTGCGCGGTGGGTTTGTTTCTTGCAGGTCTTTTCGCGCCGCGTGTTATTCAGCCCGGCCAATTCCCTTCCCTGCCCCCGGCAGCAGCGCTCGCGTCACCAGCGAGAGGCCAAAGCTGACGATGATCACCTTGGCCATGAGCCGGTCGTTATAACTCCACGAAAAGAAGGCCAGAGCGGCAAATATGCCGATAGGGGTGGTCTCCGTCAGCACCGCCTGCAGCCAGAGCGGCTTGCGGCCGGTGGCCGGCAGGGCGGTCCGCAGGCGGGGGATGAGGCGCGGGACGGCGCGCAAATAATCCTGGTAGGCCAGGCCGAGCTGGCCGCTGAGAAAAGCCTCTTCGCCCAGGATCAGGCGAAATAGAAAGACCGTGACGGCAGCCAGTGCAAACAGCGCGCCGCTCGCCGGCATGAGCAGCGCAAGAGCGGCAAAGACAAACCACAGACCTATGTAGAGCGGATTGCGCACATAGCGGAACGGCCCATCGGCCAGCACCTCGCCGGCCTTCATCTCCCCATGCTTCACCGTGTTTGCGCCGAGATAGGCCGTGCCCCACACGCGCAGAGCGGCGCCCGCGCCGGCCATGACCGCGCCCGCGGCGATGACCGCCGGCGCAGCGACGGAGAACGAGGCCACACCCTTGCGGCTGAGTTCCAGCGGCAGCCACACCAGCAGCGGGATGCGCCTGCCCACGCCCCATGCCTCATTCCAAGGCGCCCATAAACCCAGGCAAACGATGACCATGTTGATCAACATGCGGAGACGGAATTCGATTGCGCTTGCCTTCATTCATTTAACCCTTTGGCCGGAGTGTAGCATCCGCGGCGGAGGCTCTGACCGTTTCTATTTACCAATGTGGGTGCCCCACCTGGGCGCCCTCTGGGCACGGCGTCTCTGTGTTTGCCGCTAGGGTGGGCGGGGCAAAATCAATCAGTCAGAGCCCTGGAGCCGTCGAGCGAGCGGGGTTACGGCAACGGAAACAGCGCCAGTCCGTCAATTTGAAAGTCTCTGCGATTGTCGGTGGCGAGCGGGAATCCTCTCTCCATAGCGGTAGCCGCAACCATCATGTCAGTGATGCTGCGCGTCTGCCCGGCACGCATGAATGACGCCTTCAACTGTCCCGCGCGCTCCGCAATCGCGGTGGAAACCGGAAACAAGTCAAGGCCCGCCAGAAAGGCGCGCGTAGCCAGCTCCTCGCCCGGACGCAGCCCGGCGAAGACCTCGGCGATGTTGACAGTCGAAGTGGCCAACGCCATTCCGGAAGCAACCAGACCGGCGAGCAGCCCGCGGCGCTGGTTGCGATTCCTGAGCACATCGATCAGGACCGTTGTATCCAGGAGCATGGCTGGCGGCGGGCTCATAGCGGATCGAGGCTCTCATCCCGCCCGGCCAACCGGGCGCTGGGTTCGCTGCGCAGGGAACGCACCCACGCCGCCGTGCCCATTTCCACCAGCTCGGGATGATTCTCGTCGCGCCAGGCCGGTTCATCGCTTTCGAGGAACGCCAGAAGCCTTCGCCTCTTGATCTCTTTTGCGGCCGTCTCGACAAGGAAGGCGCTTCGCCCACGAGGCCCCACCAGCTCGTCAAGCTCCTTGGCCAGCTCTGCGGGCAAGACGATGTGGGTTCTCAGTGTGGCCATAATATTAGCCCACTCCAAATGGGCCTAGAGGAAGTATACCGCCATTCCGGATCCTTGGCGCGGAAATGCCACAACGCCTCAGCGCCAGTTAAACTGATAAGGCCATGCAATTCCGCTCTGGGAACGAGATTCGCGAAACTTTTCTGCGCTTTTTTGAGTCGAAGGGGCACCGCCGGGTGCACTCTTCCTCGCTGGTGCCCGCCAACGACCCCACGCTGCTGTTCACCAACGCCGGGATGAACCAGTTCAAGGACCTCTTTCTGGGCGCGGAGCGGCGGGAGTACTCGCGCGCGACGACTTCGCAGAAGTGCGTCCGCGCCGGCGGCAAGCACAACGATCTTGAGAATGTTGGGTTTACGCGGCGGCACCATACCTTCTTCGAGATGCTGGGCAACTTCTCGTTCGGCGACTACTTCAAGCGAGACGCCATCCGCTACGCCTGGGAGCTGGTGACCAGCGAGGAGTGGTTCGGCATCCCCAAGGACCGGCTCTACGTGACCATCTTCGAGGGCGCGGATGGCGTGCCGCGCGACGACGAGGCCGAGGGCTACTGGATCGAGGCCGGCGTGCCTAGAGAGCGCATCCACCAGAACGGGCTCAAGGACAACTTCTGGCAGATGGGCGAGACCGGCCCCTGCGGCCCCTGCTCGGAGATCTTCTACGACATGGGAATTGAGGCGGCCGAGACTCCAGGCGTCGATAAGCCCTTCGGCCAGGACGAGGCCCGCTACGTCGAGATTTGGAACCTGGTCTTCATGCAGTTTGATCGGGCTGCGGTGGTGGACGCCACAGGCAAGACCACCGGCTACAAGCTGACGCCGCTGCCGAAGCCATCGATTGACACAGGCATGGGGTTGGAGCGGGTTGCGGCTGTGCTGCAAGGAAAAGTGTCCAATTTTGAGACAGATTTGTTTACGCCGCTGATTGTGAGGGCGGCGGAGTTAGTCAAACTCACTGATCCTGCTGACGAAACTCCTCCTGGTATTGAAGTGCGCCCAGGGGCACGGGAAAGGCGAATTGAACGCGATCAGGCGTCTCTGCGCATTATCGCGGACCATTCTCGTGCTGCCACGTTTCTGATCGGAGACGGGGTTCTGCCATCCAATGAAGGCCGCGGGTATGTCCTGCGAAAGATTCTCCGTCGCGGAATTCGGCATGGACGATTACTTGGTCAAAGAGAGCCCTTTCTCCATGAGATGGTTTTCGCAGTTCGAGATGGAATGTCAATCGCATATCCCGAACTCAATGAACGTGCCGATCGAATCGCTAGGATTGTCCAGGCAGAGGAAAAGCAGTTTGCGCGGGTACTTGAAGAAGGCGCCCGCCATCTTGATGCAGCGCTCAAGAGCAAAGAACGGTTTGCGACAATTCCGGATCCTGAATTGATCGAAATGATCAATTCAGAGCTGACCGAAGACGAGAGGCAAAAAACACTGGACTCAATTCGCGCAGAACGCAATGTACTTTCCGGTGACAAGGCCTTCCACCTCTTCGAGACCTACGGATTGCCCAAAGACTTCATTCAGGACGCCTGCCATGATGCAGGGATACTTTTCGACGAACCAGGCTTTGAGGCCGCCCGCGCCGAGGAGCAAGCCCGCGCCCGCGCCAGTTGGAAGGGTGGCAGCCAAAAGTCAGTCATCCCTGCCTACTTCGACATACCCTCGACAGAGTTTGAGGGATACCGTCAGCTCCTCTCCACAAATTGCGCGGTTCTCGCCATCGTAAAGAACGGCGAGAGCCTGATCTCCGCCAATGCGGGTGATTCAGTCGACGTTTTCCTCGAGCACACAAGTTTTTACGCCGACTCCGGCGGACAGGTCGGCGATACCGGCTGGCTTATTTCCCATGACGGCAACTCGACCGTAGCCGAAGTCGTTGGTTGTGTCTCTCCGATGCAGGGCATTCGTGCGCACAAGGCAGTCTTGAAGCAACCGCTCTTCGTCGGCGAATGGGTGAACGCTCAAGTGGACGGCGAGCGCCGCAACGCCATCAAGCGCAACCACACGGGCACGCACCTGTTGCACGCGGCGCTCAGGCAGGTGCTGGGCACGCACGTGAAACAGGCCGGCTCGGCGGTCCATCCCGAGCGGCTGCGCTTCGACTTTTCTCACTTTGCGCAGGTAGCCGACGAGGAGCTGGAAGAGATCGAATCCATCGTCAACCGCGAGGTCCTCTCTGACGCGCGCGTCGAGACCATCGAAGACGTGCCCATCGACGTGGCCGTGAACGAGTACCACGCCATGGCCCTGTTCGGCGAAAAGTACGGCGACAAGGTGCGCGTGGTGAAGCTCTCCGACGGCTTCTCGACCGAACTGTGCGGCGGCACGCACACCGGGGCCACGGGCGAGATCGGCCTGGTCAAGATCGTCAGCGAGGGATCGGTGTCGTCGGGCGTGCGGCGGCTGGAGGCGATCAGCGGCCTGGGCGCGCTGGACGCCTTCCGGCAGGACTTTGCCGTCAGCAAGATCGCCGCACAGATCGCTCCCCCTGCCGGGGGCAGCCTTTTGGATTCCTTCCGTGGAAAGCTGGCCAGCCAGGAAGACGAACTGAAGCGCCTGCGCCGCGAACTGGAAGAAGCCCGCATGAGGGCCGCCGCCGGCGCGCTGGACGCGGCTCTGGCCCGCTCCGTGGAGGTGAAGGGCGTGCGCCTCGTCACGCTACGTGCCGACTCGCTGGAGCGCGGCCAGTTGCGCACATTGGTGGACAATCTGAAGCAGAAGCTCGGCGAGGGCGTGGTGGTGCTGGCCTCGGCGCAGCCCGAGGGCAAGGTCGCCCTCATCGCCGGAGTGACGCCGGGACTCGTCAAGCGCATCCAGGCGGGGAAATTGGTGGGCGCGGTGGCCAAACTGGTGGGCGGCTCGGGCGGCGGCAAGCCGGAGATCGCCGAGGCCGGCGGCAAGGATCAGGCTCAGATCGACGCGGCGCTCCAGGCGGCGGCGGGGCTGCTGGCCGAGTTGCTGGGGTAAAACGGACAATCCGAGATTCGAGGGTTCCCACCCTTTCCGCATAGAGCGCGGAAAGGATGGGGCACCCAGCGGTTGCTCCCTGCACCCGGCTCAGTAGAAGCGCCCGGCTAACGGGAATGCCGTAATCTGAGTTCATGGTCAAGCAGGGCCAGGAACCGGGGAAGATTGCAAGGCTGCGAAGCCAGTTGCTGGAGTGGTACGCGCGCAACAGCCGCGACCTGCCCTGGCGGCGCAATCGCGATCCCTACGCCATCTGGGTTTCCGAAATCATGCTGCAGCAGACCAGGGTAGCCGCAGTGGTGGACCGCTACCAGGCTTTCCTGGCGCGCTTTCCCACGCTTCTCTCGCTGGCCCTGGCGCGGGAAGAGGACGTGCTGGCCGTGTGGAGCGGCCTGGGCTACTATCGCCGCGCGCGCATGTTGCAAAAGGCCGCGCGCTTCCTGGCCGACCATCGCCAGGGCAACCTGCCGTCCACCGCCGAGGGGCTGCGCCTGCTGCCCGGCATCGGCGCGTATACGGCCGCGGCCATCGCCAGCATTGCCTTCGGCGAATCGGTAGCTGTGGTGGACGGCAACGTTGAGCGGGTGCTCTGCCGGCTGGAAGGCTGGGCTGCTGGGAGCCGGACCGGCGGAGCCGCTTTCAAGCACAGAATTGAGAACCTTGCGGCGCAGCTTCTGGACCCCGAGTGGCCTGGCGACTTCAACCAGGCGCTCATGGAGTTGGGGGCGACCGTCTGCCTGCCCCGCAATCCGCAGTGCCTGACTTGCCCGCTGAGCGCGGATTGCAACACCCGGGGCGAACACAAGACGTCTCCCCGGCCGCGGATGCTCAGCCGCCAGGTGGCCCACGCGCTCTCGGTGCGCATGGGCGGCGAAGCCGGCCAGGCCAGCCGCGAGGTGCTGCTGGAGCAGCGGCCAGCTACGCTCACCGTGATGCCCGGCCTGTGGGAGCTGCCCATGCTGCGCGATGCCGCTGTCCCCCCGGATGAGGTGCGCATGACCGTGCGCCACTCCATCATGCAGGTGAACTATTACGTGCGCATTCGTACCGTCTTTGAGGATGACGCGGAGGCTATGGCCGTGGCCGGCGGCGAGCGCCGCTGGGTTCCGCTCGGCGAGGCAGCCCGGATGCCGCTCACCGGCCTGGCCCGCAAAGTGCTTGCCCGCGCCCATCTCCTGGCTGCTCCGGCGCTAGACGCCATCGCCCCTGAGCCGGACGATGATGCACTCTGAAGTTCGTGCCGGTGGCCGGTCCTCCCGACTCGCGAGTTACCATGGGGGACCAAGATCCCTGGGGCTCGGCTGACCGCGCTACACTTTCGCTTTCAGGCTGGGCCAGTCGGCGCGGCGGCGCTCGAGGAAAGCTCTCACGCCTTCCCGGAAGTCCTCACTGGAGCGCTCCTGGGCGTTGGCTTCGATGGCGTCTTCCAGCTCCTCGTCGAGCCGGCGGCGGGAGTGCGCGGCCAGCAGCCGCTTGACCGCGTGCATGGCGTGGGGGCTGTTTAGCAGCAGCGTCTGGGCCAGCGCCTGTGCGGTTTGCATCAGCTCCTCGGTGGCCACGATCTGCGTAACCAGGCCCAACTGCAAGGCTTCCTGGGCCTTCATCAGCCTGCCGGTCAGCAGCAGCTCTCGAGTGCGCTTTTCGCCCACCTGGCGCAGCAGGAAGGAAGCGGCGATGGCCGGGACAAAGCCCACGCGCACTTCGTTGTAACCGAACTTGGCCTCAGGCACGGCGAGGGTGAAATCGGCCAGCGTGGCCAGGCCCATGCCCCCGGCGACGGCCGGGCCGTTGACGGCGGCGATCACCGGCTTGGGAAACTCATAGAGGGTGCGCAGCGCCAGGGCCATGTTCTCCGAGTCGCGGCGATGCTCCTCGGGGGTGCGGGCGTGGATGGTCTCCAGATGCTCCAAGTCGAGGCCGGCGCAGAAGGCCGAACCGGCTCCGGTGAGGATCACCACGCCGCAGCCGCAGCTCTCGGCCTCGCGCAGGGCCAGGGTCAGCTCTTCGATCAGCAGCGGGCAAAGCGCGTTGCGCTTGTCCGGGCGGTTCAGGGTAATGGTCTTCACCCCATTGGCGGATTCGGTGAGGATGTGTTTGAAGCGGGCCATGAAAAACTCCTAGCGCGAGCAGCCACGGGATCGGTTCCCAAGCGGAGAAGCCTATCGTAGCGCAAATTTGCCTTGCCATGCCGGTGATTCGGATCACTGCCTGTTTTGAAGGCCGGCGCTTCTCCCCGCCGGCACGGGAATCGGTTGAAGAACGCGTCAGCTTGGACTGATCACCGGGTCTTAGGACTCAGAAAAATTAATTCTCGCTCGTGTTTATCACTTTGGTTCGCGATTCTTCTGGTTTTTCCGGGTATGATCCGGTAATCTTCGGTTTGCCCCTAAGTTTCCACTTGACAATTATGGTTCACTTCACCGAAAGTAACGCATATCGCGGTGCGAAGCTGCACCCCGGAGTTCCCGCTCTGGCACTCCGCACACAGCCCATGGCTTTCGCCCTTGTGAGCTTGGAATCGCGCGAGGTGCTGCGGTGCGATCACTGTAGCTTGGTTCAGTTCCGGACCATCAACTCCCTTTGCAGAAGATGTCACAGGCCCCTCGATGTGGAGGAGCCAGCGCCGCTGGCCCCGCAACTTGTGACCGGCACGTCGGTTCCGGCTTCGGCCGAGGCCGGATTGCAGGTTGCCGGACAGGTGCGCGAATTGCGCAAGGCGCGTCACCTGAGCCAGCGCCAGGTGGCCAAGCGCATGCAGGTGCCCCGCACCTATATCTCGAAGATCGAAAACGGCAAGGCGATTCCGACGGTTGGCTCGTTGGAGCGGCTGGCCGCCGCCCTCGAGGTGGATGTGTGCCACCTGGTGCGAGACGCCCGCAGCCGGCGCGACGAGGAGGTAGCCTCGATTCTTGGCGATCCGTTCCTGGCTGAGATCGCCGCTTTGCTGCCGCTTTTGGACTCGATGCAGAGGATGAGGTTTTCGGGCGCGGTGCGGGATGCAGCCCTGGGCCGCCGCCGCACTGCATAGAGCCCCTGGGGACTCATGGAAGCCGGGGCGGCCAGCGAATGCGGCCCCGTCGGCCAGCCAGATTGCGGCTGTGGGGCGCTTATGCTACGGTCGATAATGCAGAGTTGCGGCTCCGGCTTAGGAGCATCCTGCCCCGGTCAAGGAGCTTGCTGCGAGTGAGCGGCCCGTCGATCCGGTTCCGGCGTACTCTCCCCGGCGTTCTTCCTGGATGCCGCCAGAGCGCCGGCCATCGAGCCGCGTGAGCAATGTTGAGGCGAGTTCCTTGTATCCATCCGGCACGCTGCGCATCGATGAGCTGACCTCGGAGGAGCGCGCTGTTTATGCGACTCTGAAACCCGAGCGCCTGCCCCAGCACGTGGCCATCATCATGGACGGCAACGGCCGCTGGGCCGGCCACCGTTCGCTCAAGCGATTCCAGGGCCACCAGCAGGGCGCGAATTGCGTTCAGCTGGTAACTGAAACCGCCTCTCGCATCGGCTTGCCCTGGCTCACGCTCTACGCCTTTTCCCTTGAGAACAGCCTGCGCCGCCCCCGCGCCGAGGTCAACTTCCTCATGCGCCTGCTGAAGACCTACCTGGAGAGCAACCTGCAGCGCATGATGGACAACAACGTGCGCATGAGGTACATCGGCCGCACCCGCGAACTGCCTGCCGAGGTCCAGGACAAGATGCGCTGGGCCGAAGAGGCCACTGCGCGCAACACCGGCACCACGCTCACTCTGGCTTTGAACTACGGCGGACGCTCCGAGTTGGTGGACGCCTTCCGCTCCCTGGCGGCCGAGATCGAACGCAAGCACATCAGCCCCGACTGCATCACGGAGGAGGATATTCATCGCCACCTCTACACGGCGCAGATGCCCGATCCGGACCTGCTGATTCGCACCTCGGGCGAGATGCGGCTTTCAAATTATCTTTTATGGCAGGTAGCCTACACAGAGATTTTCGTCACCGAGCGGCTTTGGCCGGACTTCCGCGGCATCCATTTGCTCGAAGCCATCGCCGACTTTCAGCGCCGCGAGCGCCGCTACGGCGGCCTCAGCAAGGGCTCCGGCGAAGTGGACGAGGAGGCCGAGCGGGTGAAGATCGTGGCGGGCTGATTACCATCGTTGTTCGTACGCCTTTTTGTGCATGGACAAGGTTAATGTTGCCGGCAGATTCTGACGAAGATCGGGAGTGGAGGCAAGAACTCATTGGAAAAAGTGAAGGCGGCGCCGAAGACAGGGGATTCCACGGAAAAGGCGAAGCAACTGGCCGAGAGGTTGCGCTTCCGGCTGAAGGAAGCAATGGCGCAGCGCGGAGGGTCTGAGGCCTTTTTGCATTGGCTGCGATCTGACGGCAAGAGGGGCGCCTGAGTCCGGCTTGCGAGGGCAGGCGCCGTTCGATATGTGCGCGGCCCGCGCTGTGCAGTCGGATAGCGGCAACCTTGCTTGGGTGGAATGCCTTTGCAAAGAAATCCGCACAATTCAGCGCCATCTTGACGAGTTCGCGCCGCTGGAGCGGGCTCAACTGTGCCCCGGCGGTGTATTCTCACCCTTGGCATGAAACGAATCCTCACTGCTCTCGTCTTGATTCCGTCGGTCCTGCTGCTGGTCTTTCTGTGGCCGAGCCGGCCATGGCTTTTTGCTTTGGCCGTTGCCGCCCTGGCCGCGCTGGCCGGCTGGGAATATCTGGGCCTGGCGGAGCGTGGCAGCAGCGGGGCCAAGCCGCCGCGCGTCGCAGTGGTGGCGGCCATTTTGGTGCTCTTTGCGGGCAACTTTGAATATCCGGACCAGACCGCGCCCATCTTCGGCGGCCTCTGCCTGGGCCTGCTGGTCTATTGCACCTTCCTGTCGCCTGTGGAGCGAACGATGGCGGACGCCTCGGCCTCCATCTTCTGTTTGCTGTATGTTGGACTCACCCTGATTGCCTTGCCTGCCCTGCGCGAGCAGACCAATGGCCCTTCGCTGGTGGCCTTTCTGCTGTGCGTGGTGTGGGCGGGAGACATCGCCGCCCTTTACGTTGGCGGTGCCTTGGGCCGGCACAAGCTGGCGCCAAGGCTGAGCCCCAACAAGACCTGGGAGGGCACGGTGGGTTCGATGGCGGGCAGCCTGCTGGCCGCCGGAGGCCTGCTGGGCCTGGAACATCTGTTTACGACGCAGTGGGACAAGGTCTGGCTCTCCTATCCCGAAGATCTCTGGTATTGGCTGGGGCTTGCCGCGCTGGTGAACGTGGCCGCTCAGGTGGGGGATCTGGCTGAGTCGGCGCTCAAGCGCTCGGTGGGGGTCAAAGACTCCGGCTCCCTGCTGCCCGGCCACGGCGGCGTCCTGGACCGCATCGACGCCCTCCTCCTGGCAGCTCCAGTGATGTGGTACGCCCAGGTGATTCACCGGCCGCTCTGATGGGTTTTCCGTCCCCTCCATCGGAACGGGGCGAATGGAATGGGCATACAAGCGGGTCCACCAGACAGGCCCCACAAGAAACCGCAGGATTTCAAAGAATACTATGAAGCGACTCGCCATTCTCGGTTCCACCGGCTCCATCGGGCAGAGCACACTCTCCATCGTGGAGCAGTTCCCCGAGCGCTATCAGGTGGCCGCGCTGGCTGCCGGGCGCAACCTCGAAGAGGCGTTCGCACAAGCGGTTCGCTGGCGTCCACGGGTGGTTTCGCTGGCCAGCGAAGAGCTGGCCGGGGAGCTGACCGCGCGCCTGCGGCAGGCCGGCGTTACCGGGATCGAGGTCGTTCACGGGACTGAAGGAACGGTCGCCTGCTCGACGCTGCCCGAGGCCGACTTTGTGGTTTCGGCCATTGTGGGCGTGGCCGGCTTGGAGGCTACCCACGCGGCCATCCTGGCCGGCAAGCCGGTGGGACTGGCCAACAAGGAGTGCATGGTGGCCGCCGGCGAGATTCTCACTCGCGCGGCCCGCGAGCGCAACGTCCCCATCCTCCCGATCGACAGCGAACACAATGCGGTGCATCAGTGCTTGCGGGTGGGCGCTCATTCCGAGGTGAAGACCATCTGGCTGACAGCCTCCGGCGGCCCTTTCCGGCAGCTTCCGCTGGATCAATTCGCCGGGATTACGCCGGAGCGGGCGCTCAAGCACCCCACCTGGGTGATGGGCCGGCGCATCACCATCGACTCGGCCACCATGCTGAACAAGGGCCTGGAAGTCATCGAAGCCTGCCGGCTCTTCAATGTGCCGCCCAGCCAGGTGCGGGTCACCGTGCATCCGCAGTCCACGGTTCACTCCCTGGTGGAGTACGTGGACGGCTCGATCCTGGCGCAGATTTCGGTCACCGACATGCGGCTACCCATCCTGTACGCCCTGGCCTGGCCGGAGCGGCCTGCCTCGACGCTCACCTTCGACCTGGCCGCGCTGCGCCATCTGGACTTTGAGCCACCCGATTTCGAGCGCTTTCCCTGCTTGAAATTGGCCTTTGAGGCGGCGACGAAGGGCGGAGCCCATTGCATCGCCCTGAATGCGGCCGACGAGGTAGCCGTCGAGGCGTTCCTGGAGCGGAGAATCCCCTTCACCGGAATCCCGCGTACAATTGAAAGGGTGCTCGCATCCACGCCGGAGGCACACCCCGCCACCATTGCGGAGGTGTTGATGCACGACCGGGAGGCGCGTCAAACAGCCCGCGCCTTACTGGCATAAACCGAGGCGCGCTGCCCACTTTGCCGAAGGAATACCCGCCAATCTATGCAAAACCTTCACACCGTCGTTATTGATGTCGTCGCTTTCATCGTCCTTGTGGGCGTGATGGTTGTGGTCCATGAGTTTGGCCACTTTGCCGTCGCCAAGCTCTTCGGCGTGCGCGTCGAGGCTTTCTCTTTCGGCTTCGGTCCGCGGCTTTTCGGATTCAAGTACGGCGATACCGACTACAAGGTCTGCCTGCTCCCGCTGGGCGGCTTTGTCAAGATGACCGGCGAAGCGCCGGAACAGAACCTGGAGGCGCCCGGCGCTAGCACCGCGGAACTGCCAGACGACCCAGGAAGTCTCCTGGCCCATCCCCGCTGGCAGCGGATGCTGATCGGCTTTGCGGGGCCGTTCTCCAACTTCATTCTGGCCTTCGTGTTGATGGTCTTCTACTTCAATTTCATCAACGAGGTTCCCAACGTCCATCCCATCGTGGTGGAGTGGGTCGCCGAGGGCTCGGCTGCGGCCCAGGCTGGGATCGAACCCGGCGACATCATCAGCCGCTTCGATACCAACGACAATCCCACCTGGGAGCAGATTCGCATAGCCGCCAGCGAGAACGTCAGCCGGACCGTGCCGGTTACCGTGCAGCGGGGAGGCAAGACGATTCCCCTGGCCTTGCGCCTCTCCAACGAAACCAACGGCAAGAAGATGAATATGGAGCAGGCCGGCCTCTTCATTCAGTTGGTGCAAACCCCCATCAAGGTGGACTCGGTGGCTCCCAACGCTCCGGCTGCGCAAGCCGGCCTGCGCGGGGATGACCTGATCCTCGCCCTGGACGGCCACGCCTTTCATACCTTGGAGCCATTCGTTGCCTACCTGCAAGCTGGCCACGGCAAGCCGGTCACCCTGAGCGTGAGCCGCAACGGCCAGACGATTGCGCCTCTCGTGGTCCACCCGTGGCTACAGGATTCAACGTGGCGTTTGGGCTTCAGCTATGTTCCGCCCCCCGATCCGCCCACGCAGCGAGAGCCGCTGCCGTTTTCAAAGTCTCTGGTTGAGTCGAAGGACTTTTGCGCCGATAGCTCGGTGCTCATCTTCGGGATGCTGAAACAGCTCTTTACGCACAAGGCCTCTGTTTCGCAACTGATCGGTCCGGTTGGGATTGCCCGTGCGGCCGGAGAGGCGGCAGAAACCAAGGATTGGTCCTCGAAATTCGGGCTGGCCGCAAGCATCAGCCTCAATTTGGGTGTGCTGAACCTGTTGCCATTTCCCATCCTCGACGGCGGCATGATCTTCATTCTGCTCATCGAGAGCCTGTGGCGCCGCGACATCGACATCGACGTGAAGGAGCGCATTTATCAGGCGGCATTTGTGGTGATCGTTGCCTTCTTCGCCTTCGTGATCTTCAACGACGTGAGCAAGATCTTCACGCACCTTAAGCCGTGAAACACAGATCAGGGTTCGGGGGTCAGGCTGACCACCGGCCAGCGGCTGCTCGTTTCTGATCCCTGATCTCTGACCCCTGACATGGAGAGAACTCCGGATGCCAGTGACCACCGAAGTGAGGGTGCGCTACGCCGAAACCGATCAGATGGGCATCGTCTACTATGCCAACTACCTGGTCTGGTTCGAGATTGGGCGCGTGGAACTGCTGCGCGCGCTGGGCCTTGCTTACAGCCAGTTGGAAATTGAACACCAGTGCATCCTGCCAGTGATCGAGGCCAGTTGCCGCTATCGCTCCCCCGCCCGGTACGACGATGAGATTCTGATCGAGACGCGGCCATCGTTGCTGCGCGGCTCGGTGATCAAGTTTGCCTATCGTATCTACCGCAAGGCAAACCAAGAGGGAAAAGAGCGTGAGCTCCTGGCAGAGGGCGAGACGGTGCACGTGGTCTGCGACGACCAGTTGAACCGCAAGCCACTGCCGGAGAAGTACGCGGCGGCGCTGCGGGCGGCGATGGCGGAAGAGTAGGGCGTTGCTGCGTGCCTGGAGCTGGGCGAGGCTTGCCGGGCAGCCATCGCCCAACGTGTTCCAGATCACTGCCAACTCCCATACGCTGGGGCGACCGTGAAATGGGGCGGTCTGGCCAGGCTTGGACCTGCGCCGCGGGCCGCCGCATCAGGGGAGAACCCCTATGAGCGCACGCCAGATCTCCAATCGCCGGGATTTTGTCAAAGGTGCGCTTATGAGCGCCGCGGCTGTGCGCGCTGGCACGGGCGTGCTGGCTGCGGCCGTACAAGGCGCGCCGGCTGCGAAATCCAAGGTTGTGATTGCCCGCGATGCCCTGCTGCGCGGCACGGGTTCCACGGTAGATTCGAGCCGGATGCTGAGCCTGCTAGATCGCGCCATGCAGGCGCTCTTTGACCGGGACCATCCGGCTGAGGCGTGGAGGAAGCTGGTTCGCCCCGGCGAAACCGTGGGGCTCAAGGTGAATACCTTGGGCGGCCGTGGCATCTCCACCAACCTGCAACTGGTCGAAGCGGTTTGCGAGCGGCTACAGGAGGCTGGGGTCAAGCCAGCCGACATCGTGGTGTGGGACCGCGACAGCGAGGAGATGGAACACGCTGGATTCCATCTGGCGATGGATGGAAACCGCGTTCAATGCTACGGCACCGACGGGGCTGGTTATGAGGACGATCTGGCCACTTACGGCAGCGTGGGCAGCCGGCTGTCAAAGATTCTGACCCAGCGTACGGGGGTTCTGATCAATCTCCCGGTGCTGAAAGACCACGACGGCGCGGGCGTAACCATCGCACTCAAGAACATGTACGGAACGATTCACAACCCCAACAAGTACCACCCCAACGGCTGCAATCCATACGTGGCCGACCTGAACATGCTGCCGGAGATTCGCAGCCGTTTGCGATTGACCATCTGCGATGCGACTACGGCGATGTACGAAGGCGGGCCGGCATTCAAGCCGCAGTTCAGTTGGAAGCACAATGCGCTGCTCGTATCGCAGGATCCCGTCGCTCTCGATTACACCGGCTGGCAGATCGTCGAGCGCAAGCGGGCCGAAATGGGATTGAAGACGCTGGAAGCGGAAGAAAGAGCGCCCCGCTACATTGCCACGGCAGCCGATGCCGAGCACCGGCTGGGTACGAACGATCCCCGCAGAATTACGACGGTCGAGGTATAGCCGGGGCGATTGGGAGGTTTAAGATGTCATGTGGACTGGATGTGCTGAAAGACGCAAGTGCTGCTCTGCGTGCGGAACCTGGCCCGCTCTGCCGGCTGCTGGGCCGCCGATCGTTTTTGAAGTGCGCTCTGGCCTCGGGAGCGGCGCTGGGACTGAGCGAGTTAACGCGTCCGGCCTCGGCGGCGGGCCAGCAGCAGCAGGACGACTCGCGATTCGTGGTTGAGGCGAAGTTCTACCAGAAGCTGCCGAACCGGAAGATCAAGTGCAAGCTATGTCCGCGCGAGTGCTCGGTGGGCGATAAGGAACGCGGCTACTGCGGCGTGCGCGAGAATCGCGGCGGAGTGTACTACTCGGTGGTTCACTCGCGGGTGTGCGCGGCGCACGTCGATCCCATCGAGAAGAAGCCGCTCTTCCACTATCTGCCAGGAACGACCGCCTTCTCGATTGCCACAGCGGGCTGCAACGTGAACTGCAAGTTCTGCCAGAACTGGGATATCTCGCAGTCGCGTCCGGAGGAGATCCCCAGTAACTACGCGCCTCCGCAGAAGATAGCCGAGCTGGCCAAGCAATACAGCTGCCCGACCATCGCCTACACCTACAGCGAGCCGGTGGTCTTTGCCGAGTATGTAATGGACACGGCCGATGCCGGTCACCAGGCCGGGGTGCGCAGCATTGTCGTCTCCAACGGATTCATGCAGGAGGAGGCGCTCAAGGAAGCTTACGGAAAGATGGACGCGGTGAAGATCGATCTGAAGGCCTTCACCGAGTCGTACTACCGGGATGTGGTTACCGGGCAGTTGAAGCCGGTGCTGGATTCGCTGGTGACGCTGAAGAAGATGGGCAAGTGGACGGAGATCGTCTACCTGGTGGTGCCCGACCGCAACGACGGCGACCAGGAGTTCCGCGGCCTGGCGCAATGGATCAAGGCCAATCTGGGCGCGGACGTGCCGCTGCACTTCACGCAGTTCCATCCGGAATACCTGCTGAAGAATTTGCCCATCACGCCGGTACCGACTCTGGAGCGCGCCAAAGCGATTGCCGACGCCGAGGGTCTGCACTACGTTTATATCGGCAATGTGCCGGGGCATCCGGCGCAAAACACCTACTGCCCGCAGTGCCGCCGCATGTTGGTGGAGCGCGTGGGGTTTACGGCCAGCAATGTGCTCATCGAAAAGGATGCCTGCCCATTCTGCAAGCATCCGATTCCCGGCGTTTGGCACGTGTGAGTCGTCCACCGGCTTCGCCGACCCACGGCGGGATGAAACTTTGGGTGCCCCACCCTCGCGGCGTCTTTGTTTTTGCCGCTAGGGTGGGTTAGCACAGGCCCGGATGTCCATTCTTGGTTTTCGACAACCTACGCACTTGTTTCTTTTTAGACCGCCGGGGAGGTTAAACGAATGAACCTGAAGAGGAGTTGCAAGATGTATTGGCTGACAGCACAAATCGTCACGCTTATGGCGGTTGCGCCCTTGCAGCACGTGCGCGCCGCGGATCCGGTGAAGGTGAGAGAAGCGGGAGTGGCCGGCGCTTTCTATCCGGCCGACCCCAAGGAACTTACGGCCATGATCGACGAGATGCTGGCCAAGGCCACGCCGCCGCCCATCAAGGATCCGATTCTGGCCGTAGTTGCGCCGCACGCCGGCTACCAATACTCCGGCCCCGTGGCGGCTTATACCTATGCGGCGCTGAAGGGGCGCAAGTTTTCGCGCGTGGTGGTGATTGCGCCGTCGCACTACGAGGCCTTCGATTTCACCTCGGTCTATGAGGGCGACGCCTACGCGACGCCTCTGGGCACGGTGCAGGTGGACAAGGCCTTTGCGCGGCAGCTGGCCAAGATGAGCTCGACCATGCGGCTCTCCAGCCAGGGGCACGATGCCACATCGGCGGGCGCCGAGCACGCCATCGAGGTACAGTTGCCGTGGCTGCAGCGGGTGCTGGGCAACTTCGAGCTGGTGCCCGTGGTGATGGGAGATCAGAGTTACGAGAACAGCCGCGCGCTGGGAGTGGCTCTGGAAAAGCTGATCAGGAGCGACAGCAAGGGCGGCGAGACGCTGGTGCTGGCCAGCTCCGATCTGTCGCACTACCACCCCTACGACGAGGCCGTGACCATCGACCACAAGACGCTGAATGCGCTCCAGGCGTGGGACTACTTCAGCATGTCGCGCAACTTCCAGTCGCGGATATGGGAGGCCTGCGGCGGCGCGCCCATCGTGGCCGCCATGATCTACGCCGAGCGCATGGGAGCCAACCGGGCCATGGTGCTGAAGTACGCCAATTCAGGCGACGTTACGGGCGACCGCTCGCGCGTGGTCGGCTACAGCGCGGATGTTTTTGTGAAGGCGCCGAGCGGCGCGGCGGTGGAGACTCCGTTCTCGCTGAGCGAGCCGGAGAAGACCGAGTTGCTGGCGCTGGCGCGCAAGTCGGTGGAGTACATGGTTCAAAAGCAAAACCCGTATGAGCCGCCCGCGAGCGCGAGCCAGGCGCTGAACCAGGAGCGCGGCGCGTTCGTGACCCTGAAGAAGGCGGGCGCACTGCGGGGCTGCATCGGCTACACTTCGGCGGTCAAGCCCCTTTACATGACGGTGCGCGATACGGCCACGCTGGCCGCGATCCGCGATCCGCGCTTCCAGCCGGTCCAGGCTTCGGAGCTGCCGCTGCTCGACTATGAGATCTCCGTGCTCTCGCCCCTGCGCCGCGTCACGGACATTCAGCAGATCAAGGTGGGCGAGCACGGCTTGCTGATGAAGAACGGCGACAGCGAAGGCCTGCTGCTGCCGCAGGTTCCGGTGGAGCAGAAATGGGACCGGCAGACCTTTCTTGAGCAGACCTGCGCCAAGGCGGGCATGAGCCCAGGCTGCTGGAAGCAAGAGGACACGGACATCTTCTCGTTCACAGCGGTGGTCTTCGGCGAGCACAGGCCGTAGGCGCGTCCTGGAAGGGCGCAGTTTCTGGGGGGCAGCGACTATCCGCCCGGAACGCAGAAGAACGCCTCCTCCTCGCCGTTCGATTCGCGCTTTGGGCTGTTACCGCCAATCCAGAATCACATTCGGACAGATAAGCCCGAATTGATTCGGAGGAATGGCGGAAGGCGGGAGAGGCGGAGTAATGGCCTGCATTTTCGATGTATTTACAGGAGGAGGGGCCTGCGATTAGGCTAGGGTCTACTTCCGAGGTCGGCGCTCGTCGCCGTGAAATCACCGTGGTAAGCACTAAAGCTCTGATAAAAGCCGAGTTGCTGGGCTGGGCGCGCAATCGCGCCAAGGTCACGGTGGATGATGCCGCAAAAGCGGTGGACGTCGAGCCGGAAACGCTGAAAGCTTGGGAAGCCGGAGACGAAACCCCTACGGTCAGCCAGTTGCGGAACCTTGCGGGAAAATATCACTTCCCTTTGGCCGTGTTCTATTTGCCGAAGCCGCCGGCCGATTTCACTCCACTGAGGGATTTTCGCCGGCTGCCGGAGGTGACAGACCGGACGATCAGCGCAGAGCTTGCCCGGCAAATCCGGAGCGCTCACGAAAGGCGAGAACTGGCTCTGGAACTGCGCGAGGATCTCGGCGAGCCTGTGCGACCGTTTCGCCTTAAGGCCACCCTCAAGGATGCGTCGGAAGCACTAGGAGAAGAAGTTCGCAGGTTCCTCGACGTGAGCGCTGCCGACCAGAGGAAGGCCGCAAGAGAGAGCCGGGCCTTCGATTTCTGGCGGCGCAAGCTGGAAGAGAAAGACATTCTGATTTTCGTGGCCAGCGGCGCGCATAGCGTCGATCTGGAGGAGATGCGCGGCTTCGCCATAGCGCGCAATCAGTTGCCCGTCATTGTTATCAATGGCCGGGACTACAGCCAGGGCGGCAAGTGCTATACCCTCCTGCACGAGCTGGCGCACGTCCT
The DNA here is from genome assembly GCA_050014455.1 of Occallatibacter sp. Taxonomy (GTDB): domain Bacteria; phylum Acidobacteriota; class Terriglobia; order Terriglobales; family Acidobacteriaceae; genus Telmatobacter. The sequence continues at coordinate 8,300 of JBEKDH010000038.1, read as the reverse complement.
GCTTGGCGAGAGTGCATTAACGAATGGGGACGGCGGGACGGCAGAGGAACAGAAGATAGAACGATTCTGCGATGCCGTCGCTGCTGCTGCCTTGATGCCGCGCGATCTGATGCTGTCGATCCCGCAAGTGGAGCCGGCCGGCGAGCGGAAGTGGAGTGACGACGAGCTGCGGAGTATGGCGAACGCGATTGGTGTCAGCCGTGAAGCGTTCCTGCTGCGTCTTGTCACTTTGCGCCGCTCGTCATGGGATTTCTACATTACCCGACGAAAGAAGTTTAAGGACGAGTACGATGAGGCCTTTGCGCTGAAGGCAATGGCCCCGAAGAAGCCTGTTCCTATTAAACGGTCAATCCTGCTGATGAGCTGGAACGGCCGGGGCTTCACTCGTCTCGTGCTTCGCAGCTATTACGATCAGCGCATAACGCTCAATGACGTTTCAAGCTATCTTGGCGCGAAGGTGAAGCATATCCCGGCGCTAGAAAGGGCCACTTTCCAGCCTGCGGAGTGATCCGCGCACGATGATCTATTGCGTCGATACAAGTTCGCTGATTGCAGCGTGGCAGGAGCGCTACCCAATCGAGAACTTCCCGAAGTTTTGGGACCGCATGGACGGCCTGGTTAAGGACGGACGGCTGATCTCTCCCATCGAAGTTTTCAACGAAACAAAGAAGCGGTCGGACGAGCTGCATGGCTGGCTGAGAAGCCGTAAGGACCGCATGTTTCGAGAGCTGGACGATGAGATGCAGATTGAGGTCGCCAACATTTTGCAGCGGTTCCCACGCCTCGTAGGGGATAAGAGGTTGCGCACGTCTGCTGATCCTTTCGTTGTCGCCCTCGCAAGAATTACGGGGCATCAGCTCGTGACGGAGGAGAAGCCGACAGGCAACCTCAACCGACCGAATATCCCAGATGTGTGCGCTCAACTATCCATCTCCCCTATCGGCGTCCTGCAAGTCATCCAGCAGGAGAAATGGGTGGCCGGCTGAGGGTCACTACACCGCGTCATTCTGCCCGAAGACTGAAGACCGCTCCGAAACGAGTATCTGCAAGTGGCCATGCGACGGCTCCTGTAAAGTCAGTGCGACTTGGGCGGCTTCGTACGTCTCAAGCTCGGCCTGTTGGACTGTCAGACCCCACCTTGTGAGAAATCGCCGAGGCGCGAATCGAGCCCCTGGGAAGCAGATTCCGGCGTTCCGAGCGAACCACCGGAAAACCGCAAACTGCACGGCTGTCGAGCCTTCGCTATCTCCGCGTCGTCTTCATTTCCAGGCTCGCCGGCGCTGCCAGTAGCGCAGGCGCCATGTTGATGGCCGCAGCGAGCCACGCGGTTCTCCAGAAGCCGAAGGCCGGGATGAGATAGGTGCTTAGCAGGAGCGCGCCGGCGCATCCGCCCAGCAGGTCGACGGCATAGAGCGCGCCCAGTTTTGGGCCGTCCCGTTTTCGCTATGAATGACTGAGATCGCAGCCCAGCGAGAAGCGCAAAGCGGCACAGATAGCGTTCATTCGCCGGGAACTCAGCTGGGCCACGCGCTTACCCAATCGATCCTGGGAGACGGTGACCGCATTGTGCAGGTTCACCGCGCAGGCCGCCTTCATGCCATCTTCTTCATCCAAGACCACCTCGGATGGCACGCCACGAATGGCGGAGGTAATGGGCGCGACGGTTACCGTCGAGAGATAAGCAATGGCGCTCGAACGAGTGAGAACCACCACCGGCCTGTTCTTGTCGGGCGGGGCAAAGTTGTACAGGCGAACATCCCCTCGGACTATTCTGCCGGCCATGCCGCCTCCGCTTCCCAAAGACGGGATTCATCGTGCGCCGGCTGCTGCGAGTAACCCTCGCGGTCGCGTTCTTCCCAGGCGCGCACTTCCAATCTCCGGAGATGTTCCCGCAGCGCTTCGCGCACGAGCGCGGAACGATTCCGCTTCATTCGGCGCGCGGCTTGGTCGGTGGCGCGCAGCAGCTCCATATCGAGAACAATCTGGACGGTTTCCATATGTCGACTCTATTCCACAGTATACTCCACATAGCGGTCTCGGGCCGCACGGAATTCACTGAGCCGCGCGCTCAAGCTTTGAACGCGGCGTTTTAGGTCAAGAGCCATTCCTGTCCAGGCTCGCCAGCACGGCCAGCAGCGCCGGCGCCAGGTTGATCGCGGCGGCGAGCCACGCCGTTCTCCAGAAGCCGAAGACGGGGATGAGATAGGTGCTCAGCAGGAGCGCGCCCGCGCATCCGCCCAGCAAGTCGATGGCATAGAGCGCGCCGAGGCCAGCCCGGCCGCCGGCGCCATGAAGATAGACTTCGTTCGCGATGGGGAACTGATAGCCGCCCAGCACGCCGCACAGAGCGGCCAGAGCGGGGAAGGCAAACTGCGCCGCCATGCCCGTTGCCGCCATACCGCTCGCCGCGGCGAGCAGGCCGGCCACGAATATCAGCGCGGGAGCGGAGAGAGCGAGCAGAAACTGGTTGGCCGCCAGGGCGCGGCAGGGCGCGAAATTGCCGCGGCCGGCGCGGCGCAGGCCAAGCCAGCTACCCAAGGCGATGCCCGCCATGCCCAGCCCGATGAGGATTGCGAGCTGCGAGTAGACGTAACCGTAGATGGATTGGAAGGCCAGCAGCACGAAGATCTGGAGGGCAATGAGCGTGAAGCCGGTTGCGGCGGTACAAAAGGCCGAGGCGGAGCGGGCGCGCTGCCGGCGAGAGCCAACAAACGCCAGCAGAATCGTCGCAATGGCCAGAGGAAGAAGGACGGCGGCGGCGACGCTGTTGAAGCCGGTGTGCGCGGCGGCCTGGAAGCAGTGGGAGTAGCCGCCCTTGAACTGCGCGCTCCAGAGCACGATATCGAAGTAATAGGCGATGGGCGCGAAGTCGCGATTGATGGGCGTGGAAGCGAGCGGCTCGAGTTGCTCATGAACCTGCGCCATGCGATCGGGCATCATGCGGAAGGGAATGAAGTATTCGCGAACGTACTTCGTTTGTATACTTCGTTCCCGCAATCTTTCCATCAGAATCTTCGGGTCTTCCGTCAGCACATCGGGGCGCGTGGAGGCGAAGAAGTGGATGGTGTCGCCGGGGATGACGGCGACGTAGGGAAAGACTTCCTTGAGGGTGCGCTGGATGCAGCGCAGAAACTCCGCCAGGTTGGGGCTGATGGTCTCTTCGGAGGAGCGGAGTTGGAAGGCCAGCACTCCGCCGGGGGCAAGATGGTCGCGCGCGGAACGAAAGAACTCGGCGGTATAGAAGCGGTTGAGCTGCGCGGTCTGCGGGTCGGGCGCATTGACGATGATGGCGTCGAAGCTGCGTCCGGCCGTCTTCAGATAGGAGCGGCCGTCAGCATAATGGAGATGCACGCGCGGGTCCGCGGCCCAAACGGCAGACTCGGCGGGAAAGAACTGCCGGGCCACGGCGATGAGTGCGGGGTCCAGCTCCACATAGTCGATGCGCTCGACGGTGGGATGCTTGAGCGCCTGACTGATGCCGCCGCTGACACCACCGCCGATCAGAAGCACAGTTCGGGGCGCGGGATGCTCCAGCAGCGCGTAGTGAACGGCCTCTTCCGCGGCGGCCTCGTCGGGCGCGCTGCTAAGGAGCGTGCCGTTGTCGTAGATGCTGCGTAGATTGCCGGTGTCGATCACCGCCAGGTTGCCGTAGATCGAGTTCCGCGACCCCGCCAGACGGAAGCCTCGCCACAAGCTCGCCTGCGCGGAGCGCTCCAGCATCGGCGCGGCGTAAGCAAGAAGAAGAACGGCCAAGACCGCCGCCACAGCGCCCGCAACCCATGCTTGCCGGCGGCTCATCCGCAGCAAGAGGAACGCGGCCATGGTCAGGTTGAGGAGCGCGACGAGGGCGGCAATCTGAAAGGGATCGAGGAAGCGCAGCAGCGCGAGGCTGGCCAGAATCCCGCCCAGGCCGGAGCCGGCGGCCTCCAGCAGGTAAGCCGAGCCGACGGCGGCGCGAGCGGGGACGGCTCGCTCGGTCTCGACCATCCGCGCGGCAGCCGCGAATAGCGCACCTGAAACTATGCAAAACGCGCTCAAGCAAACGAGAGAAGCCAGCAGCATGGGCAGCGGCCCAACCAACTCCCCCGGCACGGTTTGAAAGAAGGACTTGGCGGTGCGCAATGCCCACAGCGTCGGCAGCAGGCTGACGGCGAGCAGGCATTCCAGCGCGGCTACGGCGCGGCGGGAGCTGCCTGTTCCGCTCAGCCGAAGGGCACCGGAAATGCCGCTGCCAACGGCGGTCCAGAAGAGCCAGGCGGCCAGCATGATTCCCAGCGAAATCTCGTTGCCGTTGAAGACGACGATGATCTCTCGCATGAGAACGATCTGGGCGACGACGGCGCTGAATCCGATCAGCGCGAGGGCTGCCGCGACGGCCGAGGCCGGTTGCAGCGCGCTGCGAGTTGGGACGGACTGTATCGGCGCATCCACCAGAAGGGAATTAGAACTTCGATTGCATTTCACTCAATTTCGGAAGACACACAAAGGCCCGGGCCTAAAGGCCACGTCAATTCGCTATCACTCAGGGGGTTAAAACCCCCTGCTCCCTCCGGAATCTTCGATTTACAACTGTAGCATTGGAAGCCTGTTGCGGTTGAAATGCAAGGGCCGCGATGCGGGTTTCAGGGCTATTGATAGTTCCCAATCAGCACGAAGGGCGCCCAGTAAAAGGGGTGGGAGTAACCGGCATCCTGGGAAGCAGGCGTCGATTCCTCGGCGGCTTGAACACCGCGGCCGCTTCCACCATGCGGAGACGCGGCCGGCCCGCGCAGGAATGCAAGCTGGGCCTGGCGCAGCGCCTCCGCCTTGCCGTCGGCGGGGTGGGCTACCCAGCGGGCGTAGAAGTCGCTCATGATGCGGCTGGTGCTGGCGTCGTTCACGTCCCAAAGCGTGGCCAGCACGGCTTCGGCATCCTTCTGCTGGGCAATCATGCCCAGGCTGTCCATCTCCAGGCCGTCCTTGGTCACATCGCCTTTCGCCGTGCTGCAGGCCGAGAGGGTCAAGAGGCGCGTGCCATGAAAGCTGACGGTCGAGTCCTCCAATCTGGAGAGGGTGAGCGGATAGCCATCCGGATCGCCGGAGCTTTCTCCGCCCAGCATCAGGTAGGGCTCCGTTCCGCTCCCACTTTCCAGCACGAAATGGCTGGCAATGTGGACCACGGGAAAGGCCGATCCCGCGCCCAGCTCGGTTTTCAAGGCCGCGTAAGTGAAGCGATCGTTGGGCAGCAGGATTCCATCCATGGGGCCATGGGATTCAGGCACGGCGGGGTCGCGCGCCACCGCATCCAGCTCCGGCATCACGCCGGGCAGGGCCGGCAGGCCTCCGTAACTCTTCGACAATCCCATCGCGAGCACGCGGAAGGAAGCCTGGTTTGCGCCAGAGGAGGCCGTCATGTGCCCGTAGCTCTCGGGAGTGAACAGGACGTTGTTGAAGCGCTCGACCAGGTAACGCCGGCCGTCATAGAGCGCGGCCATGGGCAGGTAGCGCATCACGCCGTCGAGCGACCAGAGCAGCGTGGGGACACGGCCTTTCTCCTGAGTACCCCGCTCCAGCGCGTTCAACTCGCCTTCGAGCGGGGCTACGGTCATTGCGTATAGCTCAGCCAGATGCGGTTTGGGATCGGACCCGGGGGTGCGCAAGTCGTCGCGAACCTGGAGGACTTTGCCGCGCAACTCCGCCGGCGTAGCCGTAAGCTCGAACTTCTTGCGCGCCTGCGCCGTCACGACGATGGCGTACGCATGCTCATCGCCCAGCAGCAGCCTTATGCCCATCACATGCGGTCCCAGCCCCGCAAGCGTGTTTTGCAGGCGGCTGACCTCCGACTTCTCCTTGTTAAGGAGCGCATTCGCATCCTGGGTTCCGGCCTTCTGCGCCAGTTCCGGATAAAGCGTTTTCCTGAAGAAGTCCGAGACCTCCCCATTGCCGGCCTCGATCTTTGCTTCCAGCGTCTTCAGCCGAGCCTCTTCCTCGGGAGTGCGCGCGGATTTGGCCAGCAACACGGCATATTCCGCGCTCATCTGAGTCAGCGCCACCGCCGTCTTTTCCGTCGCTTCCAGATCGCTCTCCGCCTTTTGCTGCGCGCCGTTCAGCTTCAGCGGCTCCGCCTTGGCCGCGGCGTTCTCGGCGGCTCCGCGCACCACTTCCTTCAGTTCCTGTTCCTTCAAGAGATCGAGAACCTGCTCGGCTTCTCCCAGCCGGCCGGATTCGACCAGCAGCTCCGCCAACGTCCGGTAGGTGGCAGACTTAGACTGCACAAAGCCCGCTTGCAAGTCCTTATCCAGCCCCTCGATATTCTTGCGGATCTGCTGGTACGAGTTCACCGCCTCGGTGCCGAAGAAGATCGCTTCCTCGCTGCGATTCTCCTTGCGAAAGCCGATCATCAGCGTGTTTTCAATCCCGCCCTCGATGCCCGGATCGCCCGCGGCCTTGGCCAAAGACAATGCCGCCAGTTCGCTGCCCAGCGCCTTCTCTTTCTGATTCAGCGCCGAGTACGCCCAGCCGATAGTCATCAGCGCCAGCGCCTCGCCGCGCCGGTCCTCGACCTCGCGCCAGATGAGCAGCGCCTGGAGGTCGAGATACAGCGCCTTCTCCGCCTCTCCCAGATCGGAGTAATCGCGGCCCATGTTGTTCAGCGTCATCGCTTCGCCGCGGCGGTTTCCGGTCTCGCGCCAGATGGGCAATGCTTGGCCGCAGTATTCCAATGCCTTTTGCGGCTGCCCCAGGTCGGCATAGGCCCGGCCAATGTCGTTGAGCGCCAGCCCCTCCCCGCTGCGGCTGCCCGCTTCGCGCCAAACGGGCAAGGCCTGGTTGTAGTAGTCCAGCGCCGTCTGCTGCTGGCCGAGGTCGCGATAAAGCCGGCCCATGTTGTTCAACGTGAGCGCCTCGCCTTGGCGATTGCCGAGGTCGCGCCAGATGGCGAGCGCCTGGTCGAAGGCATCCATCGACTTCTGCTTCTGGCCCAGGTCGGCATAGGCCCGGCCCATGTTGTTCAGGGTCAGCGCCTCGCCGCCGCGCTCTCCCGCTTCACGCCAGATGGGCAGCGCCTGATTGAAGTATTTGAACGCCTCCTCGCTCTGGCCCATGTCGGAGTAGGTCTTGCCCAGATTGTCCAGGGTGCTGGCCTCGCCGGCGCGGCCGGCCGTCTCACGCCAGTTGGGCAGCGCATCGTTCATCTCCTTCAGCGACCTTAGCTGCCCCAGGTTGCGCACCCGGTCCCTGCTGCTCATCATTCGCCCGCTGCCCTGGCCGTTGCCAAGGTCATGCCAGATGGCGAGCGCCTCGTTCAGGTCTTTCAGCGCCTGCTCGCGCTGGCCGAGATTGTTATGGGCTTTGCCTATATAGGTCAGGGTGTTGGCTTCGACCTGTCGAAGGCCCAGCTCGCGCCAGACTGCGAGCGCCTGGTCGAAGAGCGCCAGCGCCTTCTCCTCCTGGCCCAGGTCGGTGTAGACCCTGCCCATGGTGTTCTCGGTCATTGCCTGGCCGGCCCGGTTACCCGCGCTCTGCTCGATGGGCAAGGCTTCGTTCAGGCACTCCAGCGCCTTTTGCATCTTGCCGGCCTGCCGGTAGAGCATGCCGAGAAGATTCAGTTCCGTGGTCTCTTCTTTCGTGGCCTTAGCATCGCGCGCCGCCGCCAGCTTCTGCTCGTGCTGAGCAATCTGCTCCGCGACCGGGCCGCTCTGCGCCTGCGCCGCAGGGGCAGCCAGCAGCGCAATGCCCAGCCAAGCCGCAATGCGCATCTTCCGCGCCGAATTCATCTTGGCCCCCCTTGCCGCGCCCGGCTTGCGCCTGCTTTACTGCGGAGCGCTTGCCGGCGCCGCCCCGGCGACTCCCAATGCAAAGTCCGCATCCTCCGAACTCCGGCTCATCACGGGATGCTGGCGCAATCCCTGGGCGGAGACGCGCATTGACACATTTTGCGCCACATCGGCAAAGACCTGGCTCATCGGAGCGGTTCCCTTGCCGTTCTTGAGCGCCTGGAGCAGAAAATAAGTGAAGTATCCGTGGCGAAGCTCGTCGCTCTCCAGCGACTCCTCATCCACCTGGCTGGCGGCCATCACAATCCGCCCCGTGCCCTGGCTCATGCGCGCCAGCATCCGGTCGGAAGGCCCCGTATTGGCCAGTCCGGCGCTCATCCGGGGCGACTCGTTCTTCATCGAGCCGCCGCTGTAACAGGTATCCAGGATCACCGCCGTGCGCAGCGCCTTCATGCGCGTGGCGACGGCGTTGGAAAGCTCGACCATGGGATAGGCCGTGGCATACAGGGCGTCCTCGTCGAAGCTGCCGGCGGTGTAAACCTCGGT